>NZ_CP069396.1:7040661-7349327 GCF_016887565.1 Archangium violaceum | reverse complement strand
ATCTGCCCGGTGGCGTCGTGCGTCGGTTGGACGACGAGGTTGAGATACAACGCCCGCAGGGTGCCGTCCGGCTGGGGAAGCAGCGTCAATCCCTCCTTGGCGACATAGGTCTCGCCCGTGGTGTAGACGCGATCCAGGACGCGGATGAAGCCCTGCTCTTCCGCCTTGGGGAGGGCCTCCCGGACGGGCTTGCCCAGCACCGGCCTGTTGCCGATCAGCTCGGAGTTGAAGGGATTGGAGAGGACGTAGACGTGCTCCGGGCCCTGGAGCAGGGCGATGCCGGCGGGCGCCTCGGTGAAGAGCTGACGGAGGCGGCGACGCTCGGCTTCCGTCTCGGCCCTCGCGGCCTCCACCTCTCGCGAGAGCTGACGCCGTTGGGCCTCGTCGCGCTTGCGCTCCGTGATGTCCTCCTGGACACAGACGAAATAGCGCCGGCCGCCGAGCTCCAGCGTCGTCGTCCGGACGCAGGTCATGAGGGGGGTCCCATCCTTGCGCAGGTAGCGGACCTCTCCCACCCAATGGCCCTGGCCGTTCAGGTGCTCGCGCATCTCCGTGTCGATGGACAGGTGCGTGCCGAGGGACTCGCCGCGCGCGTACCCGAGCATCTGGTCCCACGCCGGGTTGGTATAGAGGAGGATCCCCTGGTCATCCACGAGGCCGACACCTTCGGCCATGCTCTCGAGGATGCGGGTGTGCAGCCGGAGCGTCTCGTCGGCCTTCTTCGTGTCGGTGATGTCGAACGAGACGCCGTAGACGAGCTCGCCGTTCGCATAGACGCGGTGGGCGAACCAGCGATCCCAATCGACGTAGGCGTAATGGGTCTCGAACTGTTCGTTCTGCCCGGTCCGGGCCACCCGGTGGAAGGCTTGGTGGAACGGGGTGTCGACCGCGCCGGGAAACTCCTCCCAGAAGCTCCGGCCGATCAGTTCCTTCAGGGGTCTGCCGAGCAACCGCTCCGCCGCGGGATTGAGGTACACGACCCTCCCGTCCCGGGTGTAGATGCCAATCGCCTCGGGCAGCTGATCATACAGCCCGACGTCCATCCCGACGGGGTACTGCTCGCCGGTGGGGAAGGTGGATGATCCCAGAGGAGAAACAGGAGGATCTGGGGGCGACGAGAGCGTCAAGGGTGTCTCCTCGGATCACCCTCTATTCTTGCTCCCTGGAGCGCCTGCCGGCGTCCCTCCCTCCAGTGGGAGGCTACCATCCCACGGAGGGACCCCGCGCCAGCTGCCTCGTCTCTTCCTCGCGCGATGCCTCAGGCGAGAACTTCCTCCGGCGTGTAGTACGCGCGCGGAGGCGCGACGTTGCCGGTGGTCAGTCCGAAGTAGCGGAACATCCGCTCGTGATGCCCGGCCAGGCCCCGGAACTGGACCTTGCGCTCGCTCAGCCCGTGGGTGAGCACACCCACCGCCGAGTCCCTGAACTCCCGCAGGTGCGTGAAGTCCACCACCACTTCCCGCGTCCCCAACTCCTCGAGGGAACTGCGCAGTTGCATCGCGGTGCGGCCATCCAGAGTGCCCATGAGCCGCAGGGTCAACCGACCAGCACGCTCTTCTCGATGAATTTCCAGCCCCACCATGGTTTCGTCTCTCCCCTAGAAGCCGCATGCGTCCATTGGAGCCGGGCGTGTCGGGTTCGCCCGGTCCGGAGTGGAACCACCCACCCGGCGCACAACAATCGGCGGCTTAGAGTGCAGCCGAATTTTCTGGAAAGGCAGTCACGCCCCTGAAAAAACGGCGTGAATGTCTGACAGCGGGCTCGCGATGTGTTGGCCAGCCATCATCCCGGTCCATCGGATGTTTTCTTCTGCTCTTCCAGGCGGGTGAGCTCGCGTGCCTGCTGAGCTTTCAGGCGGCGGAACTCGCGCATCACCTTGGCCGGATAGCCCTGCATGAAGCGATCACGCACGTCCCTCTTGGCGAGGATCTTCTTCGCCAGCCCCGGCCCCGCGTTGTAGGCCACCAGCGCGCGCTCCGGCGAGCCGAAGCGCTGGATGAGATCCGCCAGATAGGCCGTCCCCAGCTCCACGTTCAGTTCCGAATCGAACAGATTGGTGTGGCGCTGCAGCTTGAAGCCCGCGCGGTCCGCCAGATAGATGCCGGTGTCCGGCATCACCTGCATCAGTCCCATCGCTCCCACGTGGGACACCGCGTAGTTGTTGAAGGAGCTCTCACAGCGGATGACCGCCACCACCAGCATGGGATCCACCCCGTTGCGCCGGGCCTCGCGGACGATCGCCATCGCCAGCCGGCGCTGCTGCCGGTCCGGGAGCTGCGAGGCCTGCACCGCCGCCGCCACGCCCAGCACCTCGGCCTCCGCGTAGAGGGCCGCCTCCTCCTCCAACCGCGCCAGGTGGGCCTCCCGCTCGGCCAGCTTCATCTTCAGCTCCGCCATCTCGGGACTGTTCTCCCCCGGGATGTAGGGCTGGAAAGCTCGCGCGCCCGTTCCCACCAGCACCCCCACCACCACCATCGCCACCGTCCACCCTCTCATAACGCCCTCCCCGCGCACTCCGAGCGAGCCGCGCGCCCCGTGTGGCCGACGTCCGCCGAAGCAGTCACCGTGCCATGGATGCAAACCCCCGGAATCACGAGCGGGCTGGAGGGGAGGGACTCGGCCGGCCGGAAAAAAAGACAGACCTGAGTAGATCTCTTCTCACTGCGAGGCTGTCGAAAGGAGGGATCCGGAGGCGATCGGAGGGCTTGCCGTGTCGCGCCCGACACCCCAGCTTTGCGCCCGGTCCCCGGGGGCTCAAGGGAGAGGAGCGGGCGGCGTGTACTGGACGATGAGTGCGATCCTGTTCGTGCTGTGGGTGCTGGGATTGATCAGCGGTTCGACGGAAGGCCGGTGGGTGCACCTGTTGCTGCTCTTCTCGATGGTGACCCTCATCCTCGCGGTGGCGCGGCGGGGGCGCGGGGCGCTGGCATGAGCAAGGCACCCGCGATCATCCATCTGGAACTGCCGCGGGACGCGAGCGGCTTCGTGCGGCGCGAGTGTCCGCAGTGTCATCGGGACTTCAAGACGCGTCCCTGCCGCCACGACGCGAGCATCCTCCAGCGGCGGTTGGCCTCGCTCTTCCCCTTCGAGAACGCGCACGAGAGCTTCGACGACGTGCCGGAGTGGTGGTGCCTGTACTGCGGCCACCGGGCGCCGGGGGACGAGTGGCTCACCCCGCCGCAGCAGGCCCACGTGGAGGCCCTGGCACGCGCGTGGGCCAACCACGTGCGCTACGAGCAGCTGGCGTACGTGTCGCGCACCCTGTCCCTCAACCCCCGGCCCACCTTCGTCAGCGTGGAGCCGGAGGCGCTGCCGGGGCCCATGCCCCAGGACACGGATGACCTGCGCGTCATCCCCCTGTTGTGCTGTGGAGACGAGGTGAAGGCCCTCTGGGACTGGGAGGGGCCGCTCCACTGCCCGCGCTGCGGGACCCGGCACGGGGGCTTGAGTGGTCGGCAGCAGATCCACCTGCAATTGATCGAGGAGTAGACGGCGGAGGGCGACCGGGGGCAGTCTTGCCGGCCATGTGGCGGACGGCCCGACTGGTGGCTCCGCTCGCCCTCCTGTTGGTTGCGGGGAGCGCGGGCGCTCACGACGCGGACATCCTCTATGCGCAGCTCTGGCGTCCGGAGGCGGGCGGGGCCGAGGTGCGCGAGCGGCTCACGCTCACCGCGGACACGCTCGGCCGCCTCATTCCCGCGGACGCGGATGGGGACGGAGCGCTCACCCAGGCGGATCTGGACGCGCGCACCCAGGCGCTGGCGGTGGGCATCTGGGATGCCATTCCCCTGACGGCCGGAGGCCAGCCCTGTACCCGCACCGGCGCCTCCGCCGTGGTGCGAGCGTCCTTCGTGGAGCTCGGCGCCACCTTCTCCTGTCCGGCCGGCGAGCTCCGCCAGCGCTTCTCCCTGCTGTCCCTGTTGCCCGCCAACTACCGGGTGGTGCTCGGCACCGTCATGCAGGGCGAGCAGGGGCAGCGCTTCGCGGATGCTCAGCAGCCCACACTCGTGGTGTCCGAACCAGGACGGTCCGAGCGGGGCGAGGAGCCCTCGGGGCTGCTCGAGTGGGTGGGGCTGGGCGTCTCGCACATCTTCGAGGGAATCGATCACCTGACCTTCCTGCTGGCGCTGCTGCTGGTGGGAGGGAGCTTCCGGCGGGTGCTGCTGTTGGTGACGGCCTTCACCGTGGCCCACTCGCTCACCCTGGGGGCCACCGCGCTGGGCTTCATCCTCCTGGACGAGGTGCGCACGCGCTGGGTGGAGGCGGCCATCGCCGTGTCCATCATCTGGGTGGCGGTGGAGAACCTGGTGCTGCGCGAGCACCGCCACCGGGCCCTGCTCACGTTCCTCTTCGGGCTGGTGCACGGCTTCGGCTTCGCCAACGTGCTGAGCGGCTATGGCCTGGGCGACTCGGTGGTGACGGGGCTGTTTGGTTTCAACCTGGGGGTGGAACTGGGACAGACAGCGGTCATCGCCGTGCTGTTGCCGCTGGTGCGGCTGGTGCAGCGTCGTCCCGCTGTGCACCTGCGGACAGTGCGTGGTCTGTCGCTCCTCATCCTCGCGGCCGGCGGCTATTGGTTGATGGAGCGTGCTTTGGGGTAGATCGGTTGAATCCCAGAGGAACCGTCCCTACTTTCGTCGCGGGATAGGGGGCAGGATCTGGGGAGGGCCGATGGGCGCAAGGCATACCCGCTTGGCTGCGGCGTTGGCAGCAGCATGGGAGTCCGAGGTGGTTTCGGCACGTCGAATGACGATGCTCGCCGAGCGACTCGGAGATAGCCGCGGGCGGGCGCGGCTGATGGTTCTGGCGGCATTTTGCAGGGCACATGCCTCGCGGTTGCTGGCCCGCCTGGCGGCGCTCGGTCGTGGGCCGCTGCCGGTGCCGCCCGAGGAGATCACCCTCGACGACGACACGGTGATGGAGCTGCGCCGGGAGGGCTCCTTCGCCCGCGCCTCGGCGGCCCGTTACGAGTCCACCGCTGAACTGGCCCGCCAGCACGCGGACCTGTCCAGCGCCTGGGTCTGCGAGCTCAACCGCACGGAGGAACAGGATCGCGCCCGGGAGCTCTTCGCCCTGGCGGAAGGGGCTGCCCAGGCCGCCGCCGAGGCCAGCGCCTCTTCGGTCGTCGCCGCTCCGGCCGATAGCTGACAGCCCGCTCGCCTTGGGCATAAAACAGGGGCATGGCCAAGGCGGAGAGCTACAACGATCTGATCTTCCAACTGGGCGATCTCGCGAGGGATCGCCTCCCGGGCAAGCCCAACTGCCCGCGCACCATGGACCGTGTCTACCGCGCCGAGGCGGCGGTGGTGGCACGGCGCGACGAGCTGGCCGCGCTCGAGCAGCAGATGAACGACGAGGACGCGGCCTGGCAGGACCAACTCGCCCAGTACGAGGCGGACCGCGCCGTCCAGTACGAGATCGTCAAGAAGTGGAAGAAGGCGGTGGACGCCGTGGAAGCGCAGACGAAGACGCTGCGCAAGACGCTGTCCACCCGGCGCGCGGACCTGCGCTATGCCCAGGACGCGCTCAGGAAGCTGGAGAAGAAGCACTCCGACCTGGAGCTCACCACCCAGGATCCGGTGAAGCTGGGCGTCTCCCGCGACAACCTGAAGAAGAACCGCATCCAGCAGATGCGGCTGGCCCGAGAGGTGGAGGAGCTGGACCGGGAGGTCTCCCAGGCGCTCACTCCCAAGCCCGGTCAGCCCGGCGCCGCAGGCATCCTGGCGCACAAGCGCATGCTCGAGATGGAAGACGAGATGAACGCCCGCAAGGAGACGTTCGAGCAGGCCATGGCGGAGATCGACCGGGCGATCGCCGAGAAGGACGCCGAGGTCAAAGCCGCGGAGGATTATCTGGACCAGGCGTTGTTCCTGCTCGGCGAGGACGTGTACGCGCAGCGCATCCAGGACGCGCAGCTCGCACCGTTCTACCCGCGGCTGGATCGCGCGGAGTGAAGCGGCCACCCTCCCGCCGTGCTTGACGGTGGGGGGCAAGCTGCTACATTGCGCCGCTTCCTGGCGTCCGGGGACTGAAGTCGGACGCAAACTGCTGAAATCATTGACGTTTTCGCGCAATTGGCGCGAGTTGTGAGGACGACGTGAAGGGTCTCATTGGCAAGAAGATCGGAATGACCCAGGTGTTCAACGAGGAGGGTAACCTCGTTCCCGTGACGGTGGTCGACGTCAACACCTGCCAGGTCGTGGGCAAGAGGACTCCCGAGAAGGATCAGTACTCGGCGGTGACGCTGGGCTTCGGGGAGATCCGCGAGAAGAGCCTGAACAAGCCGCAGCTGGGCTTCTTCAAGAAGGGCAATGCCCCGCTGCGCCGTCACCTGAAGGAGTTCCGGGTGAGCGCGGAGGAGGCCGCGGGCTACAACGTGGGCGACGCCGTGAAGGCGGACCTGTTCACCAAGGGCCAGCTGGTCGACGTGACGGGCATCACCAAGGGCCGTGGCTTCCAGGGCGTCATGAAGCGCTGGAGCTTCAAGGGCTCGCAGACGGCCACGCGCGGTACCCACGAGTACCGCCGTCACCCGGGCGCCATCGGTCAGCGTAAGACGCCTGGCCGCGTGTACCCGAACAAGAAGCTGCCCGGTCACTACGGCGTGGAGCAGGTCACCACCCAGAACCTGACCGTGGTGGACGTGGACGTGGAGAAGGGCCTGCTGCTCATCAAGGGCTCCATCCCCGGCCACAACGACGGCATCATCGTGGTGCGCCCGAGCATCAAGGTCGCCCTGCGCGATCAGCACAAGGCCGCCCGCGCCGCCGCCTCGAAGTAATGCCGTAGGCCCCGTGTGTGCTCCCTCCCTCGCCCAGGGGGAGGGCCGGGTCACTCGTCCTACCGAGCCTCCAGGCACCGCCACAGGGCCCCCATTCCGACGCCCCGCTCCGGTCTACCCACCGGGCGGGGCGTTCGTGTTTCTGCTGGTTCAGGCGGTCTGTCCCCCATCCACCGTGAGGCTGGTACCCGTTACATGAGCGGCGTCCGGCCCGACGAGGAATGAGACCGCGGCCGCGATGTCCTCCGACTTGCCATAGTGCCCCAAGGCGCTGAGTCCGAGCTGCTTCTCGGCTCTCGGTCCGTGCGCCGGGTTCATGTCGGTGTCGGTCGAGCCCGGGTTGACCAGGGTCACGGCAATCCCCCGTGACCCCAGGTCTCGAGCCAGGCCCTTGGTCAGCGAGCTCAGCGCCGACTTGGTCATGGAGTACACCGTGACGCCACCATAGGCCACGCGCTCGGCGAGATTGCTGCCGATGTTGACGATGCGACCGCCACGAGGCAGGTGCGGGATGGCCGCCCGCGTGGCCAGCACGACCGCCCGGATATTGACGTTCAGAAGCGCGTCGATGTCCTCGAGCGCCATCTCCTCGAGCGGACCCCCCCGGGCGATGCCCGCGTTGTTGACGAGGATGTCCAGACCGCCAAGCTGTTCGACCGTCGCCGAGACGGAATGCTGCACAGCCGCGGGATCCGCGCTGTCGGCCCGCAGAGCGATGACCTTCCTCCCGAGCGCCTCGATCTCCCGAGCAAGCGCTTGGGCTGCTTCGGCCGAGCGCTGATAGGTGAAGGCGATATCCGCGCCCTCCGCCGCGAGCCTTCGCACGATCGCCGCACCGATTCCACGACTGGCTCCCGTGACGAGCGCCTTCTTGCCAGCAAGCTTCGACATGCTGTTCCCTTTCTGTGATGGTCGACACAAAATCCTTGATGGAGGTAGGAGCGTCAAGAGGTTTTTGTGCCGACCACTACAGAAAAGCGGGTGCCCAAGCGCGGCCGCCCAAGAGAGTTCGACCGGGAGGCGGCGCTGTGCGCCGCGATGGAGCTGTTCTGGAGCAAGGGCTACACCGCGACGTCCATCGCGGAGCTGTGCGCGGCCATGGGGATCAACTCGCCCAGCCTCTACGCGGCGTTCGGCGGCAAGGAAGCCCTCTATGAGGCGGCCCTGGAACAGTACGAAGAGACCCATGGTCCCCTCGTCTGGGGCGGGTTCTCCAAGGCTCCGACCGCGCATGGCGCGATCGAGGATTGGCTGCTCAGGTCCGCCCATGTGCTGACCAGGCCCGGAAAACCCCTGGGGTGCATGGTGACGCTCGCCTCCGCGGGGGACGAGGGCCATGCCGGACTGAAGGCGCTCATCGTGGCGAAACGCGCCCAGGTGCTTCAGCGCATCCGCGAGCGCCTCGAGCGCGCCATGGCCGAAGGAGAGCTTCCACGAAACGTGGATCCACTGCCCATCGCCCGGTTCTACGCGGGCGTCCAGCAGGCGATGTCCATCCAGGCCCGTGACGGAGCGACCCACGAGGATCTGCGGGCCACGGTCCGGCTCGCCATGAAGGCGTGGCAATCACTGACGGGAAAGTAAGGCCCGTGCCTGAAACGCGGCCCGACGGGCGGGTGGGGCGTCCATCTCTGGAGGGAAGTGCGACTGTAGGACTTAGCTGGCTTTCAGAACATGGAACGATTGAGCCGAACCACGTCGTCGCTCGTCATTTGCGAAGTCGCTTCCCCCAGCTTCTGGATGGCCAGGTCGCGCTTGTGGGGTGCGCTGTCCTTGTCTGCGTCGGCGAGGGCCTGACGAAGCTCGTCAGCAGTTAAATCCGTGCAGTATGCGGACGTCCCCGGCTGTTGCCGCCAAGACTGCGAAAGGCTGCCAGCGTCGATCCCCTCGAAGCCAGCATCGCTAACGAGTCCAAGAACGATGCGCTTGGCTGCATCTTCGACCGAAACCGCCGAAGCGCCGATCTCATCGGCGAGTCCCCTGATGCTGTCGGGCCCACGCGAGTTCGCGAGGCGCACATCGTGCCCAGCAGCGCGGAATTTGCGGGCAAGGGTTGCACCGATGTTGCCGGCGCCGATAATCCCGATCTTCATATTCGCTCCTGTCAACGCTGCTGGTCCGAGGTGAGGCCTGGCATCGAGCAAACGCCGCGTGGCGATCTCGGCCTGCCCCCTTCGCTACAAGTTCGATGTACGCGGGATGCTTGGCGAAGGATTGCGCAAGGGCTCACATGAACAACGCACGAGTCAGACGGACGCCATATTCCGCGTCCGGGTTCTCGCCTGCCCCGAACCGTTCGCTCATTGCCGCTACCGACAGGTCGCGCCGCTTGGGCGAGCGCGCCGCGTCTGCCGCCGCCAGCGCTGCCGGCATCTCTTCGCGGGTGATGTCCGTGCAATAGCAGGGCGTGCCAGGCTGCTGCCGCCACGACTCCGCAAGCGTCCCTGCGTCGAAAGCGTCGAGCCCGGTGTCCTCGACGAGCGTCATTCCCACCTTGCGATCCGTTTCGCGATCGGCCGCAACGGGGAGCGCGATGCGGTCCGGAGTCCCCGCGGGCTTCCCCTTCTTCGCGAAAGAGTCGGCACCGATCGAGTTCCATGCCTTGACGATCGGCCGGCCCAACTGCTCGGCCACCCACAGGCTCTCGACCTGACCAGCTTCGATGGCGTCGATCTTACCGTCGCGCTGTGGATAGTAGTTCGAGGTGTCGATAACGACGGTCTCGGATGGCACGTTGGCGATCAGCGGCGCGATCCCCGGAATACGATTCAGGGGGATCGAGAGGATCACGACGTCAACGTCCACCACGGCTTCCGCCGCCGAAACCCCGCGTCCGCCTGAGGCCAGCACGTCGGCCTCGATCGTGTCGGGGCCGCGCGAGTTGGCCACCTTCACGTCGTGTCCGGCCGCGCTCAGCCTTTGCACCAAGGTCTTCCCGATATGGCCAGCGCCAATGATGCCAATCTTCATGATCGAATCTCCTTGTATCGCGTGAAGGCTTCACTCGACTGCAGGGTGCGCGAGCGTTTCGAGCGTACGGCGAAGGTCGTCCAAGCCCCTCTCGGTAAGCTGGCATGCCGACTTGATTTTGTCGGTGATGCCTCGGAGCTCGGCTTCGAGGGCGCGGCCACCAGGTGTCAGGTCGACCAGCACTCGGCGTTCGTCGGCGGGGTCGCGTGTTCGCGTGACTATCCCAGCGACCTCGAGCCGCTTGAGTAGCGGCGTGATCGTACCCGTATCCATGTCCAGGCGGGCACCCAGTGCGCCGACCGAAAGTGGCGCGCCATCCAGCAACTCCAGGGTTGCGAGATATTGGGGGAAGGTCAGGCCCAACGGCTCAAGGAACGGCTTGTGCAGCCGCACCATCCGGTTCGCCGCGCAATAAAGCGCGAAGGAAAGCTGCGTGCCGACGGTTCGCCGTTTCAAAGTCATCCTCTTCTAGTGCGCTAGTATCTAGTTCGCTAGATAATGAGGCGTTGATGGCTTGTCAAGCCGCCTGCTGAACGGCACCAGGCTCAGCATTCAGGAGAGCCGCGCCGGTCGACCAGGAGGTGGTGCTTCGAGCCGGGCTTGCCCTTGTCCGTCGGGTTGGACCCGACCGCCGCGCCCCCGCTTTGCCGGGAGGCTCCGGCTATCCAGGGCCGCCCGGCTCCAGTCGAGCCAGTGGCGCGAGCCGGGCTCCATGGAAAGTCACAGCGTCCGAGCACCGACGGCGATCAATCCCGCTCCCCCGCCGCTGCGTGGGAATACCGAGGGCGCGCAGACGCTCCAGCTCGTCCGCCTCAAGCCCCAGGTGGCTGAAGAGGCTGCCATCGCAGCACAGGCCGCAGCCGCGGCAGAGGATCGAGAGCGGAGATTCGGGTGTGCCAGGAGTCGTCACGCAACTCATCTAGCCACGGTCCCCCAGGCCACCCGTGCGCGCGAGGGGGCACGCGATGGCTGGCTCGGGGGCTTGGCCGAGAGGGTGTCTCCGAGAGGGTTTTCAAAGAGAAGGAGCTGCCATGCCGGACGTCCGCCACTACGCCATCATCCCTGGGGCTGAAGCCGACGGGTGTGGAGACACTCCCGGCGCGGTTGCTCGGCCACGGCCTGGCGGAGCGCCTGGAGGCCCGCCGGGCAGGCCGGCTCGATGTCCCACCTTACAGCTTCGAGTGCGATCCGGAGAACCGGACCCTCAACGCCCAGGCGATCGCCGCACACTCCGACTGACGCCGTCTCGTCTTGCCCCGGCACCGAGCGGGCTCATCCTCGCCCCGTCCAGACGGGGTACGGCTAGCTGTTACAACGGGGCCCAAGCTCCTTGCTCCCGTGAGCAGCCCCTGCCGGCAGGACGGCCAGGGCGGACAACAGTGCCCCCATTTCTTCTCATGCGCTAGCTTCCGCCCATGCCGACCAGTGAGCTCGAGACCAGGGCCCAGCGCCTCCGTGAGGTGATGGAGACGCCCCGGAGAGCCTACCTCCCGCTGCCGGACACGCAGGTCATCGAGCGTCCCGGTTGGCTGCAACTCATCACGCCCTCGCTGCGCCAGGGTGGCCTCAACGAGGTGGCGTACTCGGCCCTGGACGAGAAGGAGGCTGACGCCGTCATCGACGAGACGCTCGAGACCTACCGCCGCCTCGGGCTGCGCTTCCGTTGGACCGTGGGACCCGACAGCCAGCCCGCGGACCTGGCCGAGCGGCTCGAACGCCGGGGCCTGCGCCGGAACGAGACGCTGGGGATGATTCGCGGGACATCGGTACCGGCCAGCGCCGAGGGCGACATCACCGTGGAGCAGGTGGATGAGCGTACGGTGGAGGAGTACTCGCGAACCATGGCCGAGGGGTGGGGGATGGACCCGGCGCCGATCACCGCGTTCAACCGGATGGTCCTCACCCACCCCGATCGCAGCCACCACTTCTTCCTGGCACGGCACCGGGGTACGCCCGCGGGCACGGCGGGGCTCGTCACCTTCGAGCGCTCCGTGTACCTGCTCGGGGGAGTCGTGCTCCCCGCCTTCCGTGGGCGGGGCCTGTACCGGGCCCTCGTCACCACGCGGCTCGGCCATGCCGCCGGACGGGGCATCCCCTTCGCCACCAGCCACGCCCGCGCGAGCACTTCCGCGCCCCTGCTGGAACGTTTCGGCTTCGAGACGCTCTGCCGGTTTCCAATGTTCACCAACGACTGACGTCCGGAGGCCGTGGTCACGTGGTTCGGCTCCAACCTTCCATACCGGTTGCGGCCAGCGGTGCGCCTCCCTCCTGCTAGGGGACCGGGGTCAGCAGGGCGCCCCCCCGCTCGGTCTCCACGGCAATCTGGCCGCGGTCATTGATGGCCCGGGCATAGCGGAGGGTCGCTCCCCGCTGAACCACCAGCCCCGAGAGCTCCATCGCGGTGCCGTCCATCCATAGAAAGGCGCGAGGAGGGGACAGCGGCCTGTCGGCCCGCGCCTCCGCATGGCCTACCACCTGGCCGTGCCGGTTCACGTCGGAAACCCGCATGGCCAGATCGAAGTTCGGAGGGAGGTACGTCATGGTCCCGGCCTTCCACACGAAGGCGCCGTCTTCGTTGTTCCCCACGATCGTGCCTTCCTCGCTCACGGCCACCGCCTGGCCCGAGCCCATCTTCACGGACAGACTCGAGAGCTGCCCCTCGTGGAGCAGGAATGGCACGTCAATCCCGGAGGCCGGGGTGTAGAAACCCACGACGTCTCCCTGGGGATTGATGTCCAGGGCGTAGGCCGCGCGTCCCGTGAATGTACCGGGTTCGCTCAGCTGGCCGTTGCGCCAGAGCACCGCACGCGCCGGCTCTCCGCCAGTCATCCACAAGGCGTTGGTGTAGCCGGCCACCTCGCCCTGATTGTTGAGCGCGACCGCGTGTGTGTGTTCCTCGAGGCCTGGCGCCAGGTCGGTCATCTGTCCGTCCTGCCACGAGAACGGGTGGATGAGGTTGGGGATCGTGTTTGGCTTGGAATTGAAGGAGCCCACCACCTGGCCGTTGTCATTCACGTCCCACGCCACGCTCTCGGGAATACCCAGCTCGATCACCGCCCCGTCCTTCCAGAGGAAGGCACTCCCGGTGAACGGGTGCCCATCAAGGCTCCCCACCACGTGCCCGTGCTCGTTCAGGTTCGTCACCCGCATGCGCTCCCACGGCCGCGGCGAACTGAACTCCGTCAGCGTGTATCCCTTTGCGACCACCAATGGAACTTCTCGGCGGGTGCCGTTGAAGGTAGCGGTCACGGTCACTTGCCCCGGTGCCAACGCCGTCACCTGGGTGCTCCTTCCGCTGGTGTGGGTGATGGCCGCGAGGGTGGGGTCGGAGGTGGACCAGCGGATTTCCGAGGCGGAGCCCGGAATCTCGGTGGGGGTGCTGTCCAACGCAGCGGCCGACAGGTCCAGGGTTCGGCCCACCGCGAGCGCGGGGACATAGGGCGCGCCGATGGTGACGTCGATGGACCACACCTCCACGGACCTGGCCTTGACCGGCGTGGGGTTGTCGCCGCCATCGCTGTTACCTCTGTCACCGTCACCACCGCAGGCGGACGCGCAGAGCATCAGGACCACGAGGAAGGGAGCCGGCGCGATACGCATGGGGAGCCTCTCGATTCTGTAGATGGGGAGTCCGCGTGCCGTAGGGCACGAACAGTCTCCCCTGGAGTGATGTGTTCGCGGAAGGAGACGGTGAGGACGAAGCCGGAGACGGTCGCGGGCGCGCCTTGCACGCGGAGCGAGGGGGGGCAGGGTGATCGGCCCGACACTTGCTCAGGGGGCAGGGCGGGGGCGATTGACGCGCGCGCTGGTCCATCCCAGGCTCTGGGCAATGGCACAGCGCGCAAAGGAGCGTGGAGGCCGCTTCCCCCAGGCGCCCACGCAAGAAGAGTGGGAGCGGATGAGTGTGGAGGAGCGGGGACAGGTGGTGGAGTCACTTCCCGGCGAGGTGACCTGGGACGAGATGGCGATGCCGGAGGGGGACCTGCACTCCCGGGCGAAGCTGGAGACGCTGGATATGCTCCGAGGCTTCTTCTCCCGGCAGCGGCGGCAGGTGTACCTGGGCACGGAACTGCCGGTGTACTACCCGGGGGAGAGGCGCTTCGCGCCGGACCTGCTGGTGGTGCGGGATGTGGAGACGCACCCGCGCAACAAGTGGTTGGTGAGCTACGAGGGCAAGGGGTTGGAGTGGGTGATGGAGGTCCACGTGGGCGGCGATCGCAAGAAGGACGCCGAGTACAACGTGGAGCGCTATGCCCGACTGGGCATTCCCGAGTACTTCATCTGTGACCGGGCGCGGGAGCGGCTGGAGGCGTACCGGCTGCCCTCTCCCGAGGCGAAGCGGTACGAGCGCATTCCCCTGGAAGAGGGCCGCTACCGCTCGGAGGTGCTGGGACTGGAGTTCGAGTTGGCGGGGGGGAAGCTGCGGCTGTGGGTGGGCAACGCGCGGCTGCTGGAGTCCCATGAGCTGCTGGAGCAGGAGCAGCGGCTGCGCGAAGAGGAGGCGCGGCGGAGGCAGGAGGCGGAGCGGGGACGCGAGGAGGCGGAGCGGCGCCTGGCGGAGCTCCAGGCCGAGTTGGAGCGGCTGCGAGGGCGCACCAGGTCCGACACGTGAAACTCCATCAGCATGACCTCCCTTCTGGAGCCGAGCCAGCGTTCTCTTGTGCGGCGATGTCCTGATAAGCTGGGCACCGTTGATTCGCGCCCCTTCGATCCGTCTCCTGCCGGGCCTGGCCCTTCTGCTCTGTGCGGTGGTGTGCCCGCTGTCCGCCCACGCGGGCCCACAGTCTCTTCTGGCGGGCTGTACGGCGGAGCCGTTCGGCGGTGAGGGGTGGAGCTACAAGTGCGGTGACTTCAGTGCCATCCTCTCGGACCACGCGGGCGTCTCCGCCCAGAGGCTGTGGCAGCGCAGCCGCCGCACCTTCCAGAGACAGGCCGAGGGGGGAGTGATCTTCAAGGAGGTGAAGGCCACGCTGGCGGGCCGCAAGGTGCGCCTGCTGCGCATGCGCGCGAAGGTGCCCGAGGCGCAGGAGGCATCGGTGTTCGCCGTCGTGCCGGTGAAGGGGAAGGGGGCGCGGCGGGTCCTCTGCAAGGCCCGCGGCACGCCGGAGCTGCAGTCCCGCTGTGGGCGGGTGCTGGAGCAGCTCGCGGCGCAACCGTGGAGGGCCCTCCCCGAGGAGGGGGTGGCCGTGGCGCAATCGGATGCCGCGCTCGCGGGCCGGGAGCTCGTCGCGCCCGACGGGTGCAACCTCACGGCGGAGAATGGCGGCGGCCGGATTGAGTGCGGCGATGGCTCACGGCTCGACTGGACCCGGCTCCCCGATGCCTCCCGCCTGCGGGACTCCGTGCGGGAGGGCATGCTGACGTTCAAGGACGTCCCCCGGGCGAGCTACCTGGAGTCGCGCCTTCCCTGCGCCATCGACGGCGCCAGGACGGAGTGCACGTACCTGCGCATGCTCGACTCGAGTGAACGGCGGGAAGCGTACTTCGCGGGTGCGGTGGTGCGCGGGATGCCGACTGTCATCTCGTGCATCGCGGGAAGGTCCTCGCGGCTGTTGCCCCAGGCGTGCCAGCAGGTACTCAGCATCCATTGAGCATGAGTCCCGCGCTACGTCGGTCCGAGGAACTGGCCCGGGAGTGAACGGCTTCACACCTTCGGTGAGAGCTGTGTCACAGACCCGGACTTTCGAGCAGGGCAGGGTGTTCGCGCTTCGGCCACGGGCCGAAGGCTCATTCCAGGCTCGTTCCATCTCAAGGAGAGGTTGATGAAGCATCTGCTCGGTGCCCTGTTGCTCGTGTCCGCTGGCACGCCCGCCCTGGCCGCGGGTTCCATCGTGGTCAATGGCGGTTTCGAATCTCCGGGGGTCGCCCCCAACTGGTCGGTCTACTCCGGCATCCCCGGGTGGACGGCCGTGTCGGGCCCGGGAATCGAAATCCAGGGATGGGGTGCGCTGGAAGGGGCACAGGTCGTCGAGCTCGATTCCCACGGGCCCAGCGCCATGGTCCAGCAACTGCCGACCCGGGCGGGGGGCACCTACAAGCTCTCCGTCGGCTTCTCCCCGCGTCCGGGCGTGGGGGACAACCGCATCGGCGTGTATTGGGAGGGCACGCTGCTCTCCATCCTGGATGGGAACGGAATCGGCCATGGCGGCTCCGTGTGGAGCCACCACTCCTGGCGGGTGACGGCCTCCAGGGACGGCTCGTCGCTCAGGTTCGCCGACCTGAGCCAGCCTGACGCGCTCGGCGGGCTCATCGATGACGTGCGCGTGGTGGAGGAGGTGCCCACGGTCCTCGTCAATGGCTCGACGCCCGCGTATTACAACGCGGCGCTCGGCACCGCGCTCGACGGCACCCAGCCGCAGTTCCCGCTCGCCAACGGCGCCTCGGGTGACCCGGTCATCAATCCCGCCGCCGAGCCCAACCTGTCCGCGGTGGGGTCGATCCTCGGCAACTGGCTGTCGGCCAACCCGTTGCCGCTCAACCCGTACTGGAGCGCGCCCACGGTGATTCCCGCCACCTGGGCGGTCAATACCGAGACGGCGATCGTCTACACGATCGACGCGGGCCTGACGGGAATGCACGACGTCGTGGCGCGCTTCGGCGTGGACAATGGTGTCTTCGTCTGGCTCGACGGAAGCTACAAGTTTGGCGCGCTCGCGCCGGGCTCGGCCTCCACGTGGGAGTACACCCTCCCGCTCGGGAACCTCTCGCCGGGCAGGCACTACCTGCAGGTCCTTCGCGAGGACCATGGCGGAGGGACCGGGTACTACGTCGAGGTGAAGGGCGTGGCGGACGAGGCCACCCGTTGCGAGCTCAACTCGGGCCGGTTCTCCCCCTCGGGCAGCACGTCGGCGCTGCACCTGCAGCACTCGGCCACGGCCCTGGCGGATGGGCGCGTGCTGGCGGTGGGCGGCTTCTATCCCAGCGCCGAGGTGTACAACCCGGCCACGGGCACCTGGAGCTTCACGGGCGCTCCCCGTACCTCCCACCGCCTCCACACGGCCACTCTCTTGAGCGATGGCCGGGTGCTGGTGGCCGGCGGCGATGGTGCCAGCGCGAGCGAGTCGGCGGAAGTGTACAACCCGGCCACTGGCTCCTGGGCCGCCACCGGTCATCTGGTGACGTACCGCCGCGAGCACTCCGCGGTGCGGCTGGAGGACGGCCGCGTGCTGGTGATGGGTGGAACGAACGAGGGCGGAACGGTGCTGGCCTCGGCCGAGGTGTACAACCCGGCCACGGGCACCTGGGCCTCCACGGGCGGCATGGCCCATCCCCGTCGCGCCTTCATCGCCACCGCGCTGCCGGATGGCCGGGTGCTGGTGGCCGGCGGCCTCGTGGACAACGGGGACGAGTGCCTGGGCTCCAACTGCCTGGCCTCGGCGGAGGTGTACAACCCGGCCACGGGCACCTGGACCTCCACGGGCGGCATGGCCACGGCGCGTGGCTTCCACGCGGCCGCTGTACTGGCCGATGGCAAGGTGCTGGTGACGGGCGGCGGCATGGATGGACCCACCAGTGCCCGCGCCGAGGTGTACAACCCGGCCACGGGCACGTGGACGGCCACGGCGGACATGTCCTCGCCCCGCCGTCGCCACTCCCTCACCCCGCTGAGCGGCGGCCTGGTGCTGGCGTCCGGCGGCTACGATGCTTCCACGGGCATCCACACCTCCGCCGAGCTGTATGACTCGAATTCGGGGACGTGGTGCGCCACCGCCTCCATGGGCCAGGACCGCTACGAGCACACCGCCACGCCGCTGCCGGGTGGCCGGGTGCTCATCACCGCGGGCGTCAGCAACGCCAACTCGTACTCGAGCGAGGTGTACGACCTGAGCAGCCGGTAGTCCGCGCCTTCACCGCGTGAGCTGTCAGGGGCTGTCTCCCGCGAGGGGGCAGCCCCTTTTTTCGTTCCCTTCTGTCAGAACCGATGGCGCCCGCCCTGGTCCATCACCGTGTTGGACCTCACGCTCGCCAGGCCCTGAGCGCTCTCAGTTGGAGCAGAGCACCACCGACGGGTAGTCCGCGAGCCCGCTCCGGCGATGCGCCAACCCGATGAGGTATTGGTTGTCGGCGCACTGCCCCTTGTGCTGGCCCACGCTCCAGTCGCCTCCCGAGAGCGATGCGCGCTGGTCTCCTCCCCAGAAGTCCTTCGCCGACCTGCTGTTGAGAGGGATGCCACCGGTGTTCTGCTCGCAGAGCAGGCCCGCCAGCTCGAGCCAGAACGGGTTCGCCGTGGAGACGCCCACCGCGTAGGAGCCCGTGGGGCACTCGAACTTGATGCTCTGGTTGGCCCAGTCACCCGGGTAGCGCAGCGGTGAGACCTCCTGGGTGACCGTCTGGTAGCTCCCCGTGCCCTGCTGCGCGGGAACGGCTCCCGCGTTGGTGCAGAGGATGGAGAAGCTCGCGCTCACCCCCACCACGCGATAGCCCCTCGGACAGCTGAGCTTCGCCTTGCCCGAGTGCCAGTCGAAATCCAGCGAGTTGTTGTCCACGTAGTAGGTGGAGCTCCCGTTCTTCAGGAGGACGGTCATTGGCAGGAAGCGCGTCGCATCCACGGCGCCTGTCCGCCCGTCCGCCCCGAGCAGCCGGCCCAAGGGGCCCGTCCCGAGCCGCCAGTCACCGCTGTGCACGCCACTCCAGTCCGGATAGCTCCACAGGCCGTAGGTCTCCTCCTCCCCCTGCACCGAGCTCTGCAACTTCGCCGCATTGATGGCCCAGTAGGCCCAGTCGACGTCCTTGTCGATCAGGTAGTCCGCGAGGTTGCTGAACCACGCCCGGGAGTTGGCCGCCTGCTCGTTGTAGCCGATGCCGAACTCGCTCATCCAGACCGGCGCGGTGTACGCCTGATTCGCCGCGAGCACGAAGCCCCACTCCTGGTCCAGAGTGCCGTGGAGCGTGGACTTGTCCATGTCGCTGTACTTCGGGCCGCTGCCCAGCGAGCCTCCCGACTGATTGGGCCCGGTGTAGCCATAGTTGTGCACGGCGTAGACGAGCTTGTCTCCGCGCAACAGGGCGACGGGCCGCTGCCTCACGGGCTTCAGCTGCGGGCGCTCTCCGTCCAGGAGTCCCCACCAGTTGACCGCCTCGACGACGATGAGCAGGTCCGGGTTCGTCCGCAGCAGCAGGTTGCCCATCGTCTGGGCCGCCATGTGCCAGTCATGCTGGTTGCGCAAACCCCAGTTGGGACTGTCCAGTCCGTCCGGACGCACCTCGTTGCGCAGGTCGGCCCCGGCCACCCACTTGTTGCCCTGGTAGCGCCCCGCCATCATCACCCAGTCGTCCTGCCACCGCTGCAGGGCCTGGCTGCTGTCCCAGAAGCCATTGCCATCCCAGCCGCAGCACCACATGGACTTCGTCGTGTGGTTGTTCAGGATGACCACCAGTCCCTGCCGCGTCAGCTCCGCCACGACGGCGTCGTAGACCTCGAGCGCCGTCTTGTTCAGCAGCTCCGGGTTCTTCGTGGTGTCGATACACGTGACGCCGTACTTCTCCAGACACCGCTGCGCCGCGGGCTTGTTGTCGTCCGGGTGCAGCATGTTGTTGGAGAACGGCAGCCGGACGGAGTTGAAGCCCAGCGCCTTCATTCCTGTGACGAGGTCCGACAGCTTCTGCTTGTCCAGGCCTCCCACCACCTCGAGCTGATCGCTCGCGCCGAACCAGTTGACGGACTTGAGCTTGAAGCGCTCTCCGCAGCGGTCGACGATGTACCGGCCCCGGGTGCTCAGCGGAACGCGCGGGCTGCACTGCGTCGCGATTCCGGTCTGGGCCAGGGCGGCTGTGCCGCACAGGTGGAGCACTGCCAACATCAACAGCAGAAGACTGTTCTTCATCGGGAACGGCTCCTGGGTGAGGGGCGCCGGGACTGAACTCCCGAACACCAGGAGAGTCCAGCCAGAACGCCCGGTTGGCTACCTGAGCCAGGAGGTGATGGCCTGAGGGAGTTGGGGTTAGCATCACCGGGTGCGCCTCTCCGAAGTGCCCCATCTCCCTTTCGGAGGACCTCCTCCGCTCTGGCCGCCCCTGCTGGCCTCGCGAGGCCCCGGAGCGAGCAGTACCGGTCACTCCCACCACGCCATGCACCTCGTGTTGGGGCTGGATGGGCCCGTGCGGATGCGGGTCGCCGATGCGCCCTGGACGAGCCTGGCCGGAGTGCTGACGGCGCCCGATGTGCCCCACTCCCTGGACGCCGAGGGCCGTCAGGTGCTGCTCGTCTTCCTCGATCCGGAGAGCGAGGCCGGTGCCGCGCTCGCCGCCACCCTGACCGGACCCTTCCGGGCGCTCTCCACCGCCGAGCGCGACACCCTCGCCCGGGACGCCGAGCCCTCGCGTCTCATGGGTCCCGAGGGCGTGGCATGGACCCGGCGGGTCGTCGAGGTGCTGGGGGCCGGAGTCATTTCTCCTCCCCGGTCCATCCACCCCCGCGTCCGGCGCGTGCTCCGGCTGCTGCACGAGCTGCCCCCAGGGGAGGACGCCTCGCTCGCCACGCTCGCGGCCCAGGTGGGGCTGTCCCCCGGACGTCTGATGCACGCCTTCACCGAGTCCATCGGGCTGCCCCTGCGGCCCTATCTCGCATGGCTGCGGCTCCAGCGGGCCGCCACCGCCATCGTCTCGGGCATGCCGCTAGGGGAGGCCGCCCAGGCGGCCGGGTTCGCCGACTCCGCCCACATGTCGCGCACCTTCCGGCGCATGTTGGGCATGCCGCCGTCGGCGTTGCGCGGCGCTCGCCGTAGCCAGCTCGTTCAAGACCGTGGGGCCGGGCGCTCGTAGGTTTCCCCCATGATGGAACGCTCCGAGAAACTCCTCCCCTGGCAGTGGAAGCTCTACCCGGACAACCACGCCGCGCGCCGCAACCTGCTGCTGCACGCGCTGTCGGTGCCCGTGTTCCAGCTCGGCACGCTGTGCCTCGTCGCCGCGCCCTTTACCTCGCTCACGTGGGTGTTGCCCGGTGTCCTGGCCATGGTGGGCGCGATGGCGGTTCAAGGCCGCGGTCACCGGATGGAACACGTCGCGCCTGTTCCCTTCCGGGGTCCCCGGGACGTCCTCGCGCGCATCCTCGCCGAGCAGTGGGTGACATTTCCCCGCTTCGTGCTGTCGGGAGGTTTCGCCCGGGCATGGCGCGCGGCGGACCCTGCCTCCGAGCCTCGGACGTCCGCGTCCTGACGCCGCGACATCGCCCCGTTTCGTTGCTCGAGCTACGAAGGTTTTCGTTGACATGTACGAATGTTTTCGTAATACAGCGTGCATCCATCCCATTCCGCGCTCGGTCGGGGCTGCGCTTCGCGCGCGTGCCTGGGGCCGTGCATCGTCCGGAGGTGCCGCATGCGAACCCTCTTCTCCGTCCTGCTGCTGCTCGCACTCGTCACACCCGTCCGCGCCCGGTCCGCGGAGGCGCGGAAGACTCCGCGAAGCGCTCCCGCCGCCGCGATGGAAGCGCTGCTGGCGGGGAAGTTCCGGGCGGACCAACCGGGCGCCGTGGTGTTGGTGGTGAAGGATGGCAGGACGCTGTTCCAGAAGGCATACGGATTGGCCAGCGTGGAGCTGGACGTCCCCGTCAAACCAGACACGGTGTTTCGCATTGCCTCCACCACCAAGCAGTTCACCGCCGCGGCCGTGCTCGAGCTGGTGGAGGAGGGCAGGGTGGACCTGAAGGCTCCCATCCGCCGCTACCTTCCCGAGCTTCCGGCGGGTTGGGCTGCCATCACAGTCGAGCATCTCCTCACCCATACCTCGGGGCTCTGGGAGTACTCCCGCGCGCCGGACTTCCGAATGCAGGAGCCGGTGACACCCGCCGGGCTCATCGCGAGGCTGGAGGGCCGGCCGCTCGAATTCGAGCCCGGGACACGCTTCGCCTACAACAACTCCGGCTACATCCTTCTCGGGCTCCTGGTGGAGCGGCTCTCCGGTCAGCCCTACGAGACCTTCTTGAAGGAGCGCTTCCTCCAGCCGCTCGGCCTGACGCACACCGCATTTCCCAATCATGGCGAGCTGGTTGTGGGGCTGGCCTCGCCCTATTCGAGTGGGCCCAGGCCTGCTCCCGTCATGAGCCCGAGCCCCGCGGGAGGCCTGGTCTCCAACGCGGAGGACCTGGCGGCCTGGACCCTGGCCCTCCATGGCGGCAAGGTCCTCTCGCCCGCGAGCCTCCAGGCCATGACGACGCCGTTCCACCTGAAGGACGGGCAGGACACCCGCTACGGCCTGGGCATGCGCATTGGCGAGCTGCACGGGCAGCCCTACATCCACCACAGCGGAGACAACCCGGGCTATCACGTGCAGGTCGCGGCGCTGCCCCGGTCCAGGGTTGCAGTGGTCGTGCTGATGAACGGGGAGGAGGGGGATGTGTCACCGGAGTTCCTGGCCAAACGCCTCGCGGCGCTGGCCATCGGGCAACCCCTGACGGAGCCCACGCCCGCGGGGGTTTCCGCGGAGGCGCTCCAAGCGCTCGTCGGGCGCTATCGCAGCGGGGACGCCGTGCGCACGATTCACCTGCGGGACGGTCACCTCTACAGCGTGCTCGGGGAGGGGCCGCCCGGCCTCATCCAGCCCCTGTCCCCGACGGAGTTCTTCTTCCCGGACAACTCCGACCTGCACCTGCGCTTCACGCTGGAGGCCGGACGGGCCGTCGCCGTCACGCGTCTGTCGGATGGGGGCTCGCCACAGGTCTTCCTCCGTGAGCCCGCGGAGTCGAAGCCGTAGGCCTGGAGGCCAGGGTCTCCACGCTCCGTGGCAGGCGAGCCCGGTCCACGTACCCGTGCGTGGCGAACCACTCCACGGCATCCCGGAAGGTCTCCTCGAGAGGCCGGAAGCGGAGTCCCAGCTCGCGCTCGGCCCTGGACGAGTCGAGGGCGTGGCGGCGCTGCCGTGCGCGCTCGCCAGCCTCTACCCGGAGTTACGGCCCGTGCTCCCGTAGATGGAGCTGCCCCTGGAGGACGTGTGGCTCGTGGCCTCGCGCGAGGCCCACAAGGTGCCACGGGTGCGCGCGTTGATGGGCTTCCTCGCCGGACGGTTCGAGGAGTCCCGCGCCGTCATGCTGGGCGTGCGCTGACGCCGCCACGGCCCCTCCAGGACGGGGCCGGTCCGGGCGCATGTGCTGCCCATGTGAAGCACCGGCATGTTCACCGGAGACTGTCGGAGAGGCCCCAGCGATTTCATGCGCGAGAGGGCTTTTGATTGCCCTGAAGGGTGAATGCGCAGCGGCTGGAAAACAGATCAGACATGTCCACTTGGATTCCTTGAGGAATGACCTCAAATTGGAACTCGCTTCTCCCCCAATCCAAGGAGGCACTGTGCTTAGACTGAGGCATCTCGTCGTTCTTCTGCCCTTGACCGCGAGTCTGGGAGGCTGCGGCCCCGATGACATGCTGGACGGCCAGGGGGAGGAAGGCTCCGACCCCCAAGCGGCTCTGGAAACCATCACGCAGGAGCTACCCTACAACAACGGCGGCGACTGGACGGCTGGCTATCCTGCAACACCCTTGGGCTCCACGTCGAACCGGGTCTGCTTCTTGACCCGTATCCAGGGGGCGTTCGACAGCGGCTACGACTCCGTTCACGTGTTCGCTTCGGGAGGAAGCTGGTACATCGGCGGCTCTGGCACCGCGCATAGCGCCAGAGCCGGGTGCGCGGACCGGGCCAGTACCACATCCCTCTCCGTCGAGGAGTCGTGGACCGCGGGGCAGTCGTTGCCAACGAACCTGGGCTCGACAACGGGCCGTGTATGCTTCCTCACGCGCGTCGGTGGTAGCTTCAACAGCGCAGCGGATTGGGTTTACGTCTATCCAAGCGGAGGCTCGTGGTTCCTGTTTGGGAACTCCCAGGCTGGCAATGGATTCGCCCGCGCCCGGTGTATCACGGAGAGTAGCTACAACGGTGGGTACGCCTGGAACCAGAGCCAGACGTACCCCACGCATATGGGAAGCACCTCGGGCCGGTCCTGTGCCTTGACGAGAATGGCGGGACAGTTCGATAGCTGGAATGAGATGATCCGCATCTATTCAAGTGTTGGGTCCTGGTATCTCTCCGGTACCTCCGCCCACACTGGTGTTGGTGCCAGGGCTTACTGCTTCTGAATCCAGTGCCGCTTCACCCCACGCCCCAGTCTCTCTCCCTCTGGGGAAGGGCTGGGGTGCGGTACGTTCGCCCCCATGCATATCCAGGAGCGTATTCAGACCGGCGAGGACCGGAGGGCCCGCCGGAGTCGGTGCCGTGAAGGCCCATCCGGCAGGCCCTCCGTGGCTCAGCGCTTGAGCTGGAGGACGTAGATGCGGCCGCCGGTGATGGCCAGCTCATCCTTCCTCGACAGCGAGGCGTCCGTGGCCGACGGGAACTCGGCGAAGGTGCGCGCCCAGATCCTTCGGCCGTTGCTTTGCTGGAAGCGTGTGATGCGCAGCAGGGGATCGGGGTTGTCGCTTCCGCCGGCGACGAGCACCCCGCCCTGGCTGTCTATCTCGACTGCCGCGAACGACTCCTCGGTCTGATGCCCCCAGCGATCCTGGCCCTGGCGTGACAAGGCCAGCACGAATGTGTCCGGATCATCTGGCGGAGCGCTGAAGGTCCGTCCGTTGAAGTGGAACGAGCCGAAGAAGGATCCCACCACGACGACCGTGTTGCCACGCACCGCGAGATCCCTGATGTCGCCCTGGCTCCCTTCGAGCATGCGGGACCACCTGCCCTCGCCAGAGCAGGATACCTTACGAATGTAGGGCGTGCCGGTGCCGCTGGGGATCTCCGGGAAGCGGATGCCCGCGAAGTAGAAGTTCCCCTGCGAGTCCGCCTTGATGGCGGCCGTGCGGACCACCTCGTCATCGACGAAGACCCAGTCCAGCTTGCCCCGCGGGGAGTACCGGGCGACGAACGCGTGGAAGTCCGCACCAATGATGGGGCCATTGCCGAAGTCGAACTCGGTGACGGGCCCCGTGGTGCCCTCGAGGGTGCCGGTGATGGCGATGTTGTCCTCGTCGTCCACCGTGAGTGCCCTGGCCCGGGTAGGCAGCCGGCGCGCCCAGACCGCTCTCCCGTCTTTGTCGAGCTTCAGGAGGTACTCCCCCGACGTCAGGGTGAGGCCGTCCTTGACGAACCGCCCACCGACGACCAGGGAGAGCAGGATGTTGCCCTTGCTGTCAGTCGCCAGCGCGAAGCCGAAGCCGGAAGGAAAGGAGACGGTGTCGGTGGGCTCGATCGGGAGGATGAATGCCCACAACAGGCTCCCCTCGGGTGAGTACTTGGCGAGCCCGCCGATGCGGCCGGACGGGAACGGCGGGCTGACAGGCCCGGTGCCGAAGTCGATGGGACCTCCGACGTCGGTCATCATCACGATGACGTTGCGGTCCGGATCGTGCGCGATGGCCTGCGTCTCGGCTTCCGAGGTCGCGGAGATCATCCGCACCCACTTCTGCTCCGGAGGTCTCGAGTGGTTCCAGTGCTTCGTGTCACCCGAGAGTCCCTCGATTTCAGAGACCTCCTGCTCCGCGAGAGTTGGCTCCACCTCCCCTGGATCCTGCGGGCCACCACACGCTGCCAGGCTCGCGAGTGCCAGCACGCTCCAGAGGCCCATCCATTGGGCTTGTCGTTTCATGTCTCCCCCCTCTACTGGAGCAGAGTCGCCCCAGCATTACGAACGGTGTGCGCTGGGAAGTGCGGCAACCTTTGTTCGTAGGGGAGGTCAGGGCGTTCGCGAACGAACAGTCATGGCCGTCCGTCTGCTGTCCAGGCAGCTTGGGGCAGGGTGCTGAAGCGCTGACCCCATCGGCCGTCAAGAAATCACAGGTCAAAAATCACGGGGATCGGGCAGTACAGGGCGCTGGGACAGTTGTCGAACGCGCTCCCATGCGTGATGCAGGCGTTGCCAACACGGGTGACGAGCAGAGGCGTAATCAGCCTGGGGGGGGTCCCGCCCCCCACGACGTCCGCCAGGTCGTCATCCACGAGCTCGCTCATGGGCCTGCCGGAGGGATTCTCGGGGAGCGCCTGCCGCAGCTCCGAGGGGAGGTGCGCGCGGAACTCCGGATCCTTCCACGCACGGATGATCGTCTCTGTGTTCATGGCTGGCCTCCTCGGGGCGCTCTCCTCGGAGAGCCCCAACAGGTGGAGTCATCCGGCATGGCGTGTGATGGAGCCCTGGCCGCCCCCGACAATGCCTGACGCGTAAACGATTACCCGGCATGCAGGCTGAAGCGCTCCAGGAAGAAAAGCGCGTGAGCGCCTGGAATCGCCCATCACATCCCTCACACATCTCCTCTTCCTGTCTGGAGAGGAGATCCACCATGTTCGCCTTGAAGTCCCTGCTGAACGGATTGAGGGTACGAAAGCTCGCGTTGGCTGTGCTGCTCGCGCTCGGTGCACCGCTGGCCGCGCACGCCCAGCAGACCACGGCCTGCGACGCGTCGGTGAAAGAGGAGGTGATCAAGGCGCTCGAAGGCAGCGAGAAGCTGAGCAAGGCCGAGCAGGTCAAGCTCCAGGACTCGCTGTACGAGAAGTTCAAGCAGTGCGGGAGCGCCGACAGCGCGAAGCTGCAGCCCGACGACACCTTCTTCGTCGCGGCACGTCGGTGCGGTGCGAAGGTGTCTCGTGTGGGCAGCATCTTCTTCGAGGAGATGCCTTGCTGTGGCTACGATCCGCAGCGCAGGACCTTCGCCTGCCCGGTGCAGGTCAAGCAAACCTCCGGTTTTGGCGGAGCTCCGTTGCCGGGCAGCCGCGAGTACGTTCTGCACTGCATCGCCGACGCCTCGGGCGTGCTCCAGCCGGTCGGTAGCGACAGCGTGCACCTGGCGGATTCGAACAACAGGCCGCCCTGGCAGTTCGCGGTCGTGGCCAACGCGAACGAAAACGAATTCCTGGTGCAACCGATGAACGGGCAAGCGCGCAAGGCGCGTTCCATCCTGTCATGGAACCTGCCTCCCCAAGGCTGCGACTACCAACCGATCTGGGGCAACGCGATCGACTACGTCGTCCGTCTCGACCAGTAGGCACGGCACGAGAGCGTTTCATCAGCCAGGACGTGGCACCCGCATTCGCGGCGTCTCCGGTGCCACGAGCCTTTCCGCGCGCAGACGGCGCAGGCGACGATTGCTGATCGTCAACCCGTCTATTCCACCGGAGGCCGCCCGCGTGAACGTGACCGTGCCGAGCGAGCCGACGAAGCGGTCCCCGCCGACGGCTTCCAGCACGACCTCGTCCCGGCGTGGCCAACGTATCGCCAGCTTGCCATCCGCGACCCGCACTGTGTAGGTCATGTCGACCTCGTCGCTGCGGTACTGCCCGGCGAACGATGCCAACGCCGAGTCCGTGGGCATGGGCGCGGTCACGCGGATGAAGTCCCTCGTCGTCGGCCAGACATCCTTGATGCTCAACCCGCGCGGGCCATCGGCCGCCGGCTCCGAGAAGCGCCACACGTGCGTCGACTCGCCCGGACGGAACGCGCCATTGCCGATGGGCACGAATGCCGTGGGCATGCCGACCTGGCGCAGCGCTCCGTCCTTGACCTCCAGCCGCACCACTTCATCCGTCAAGGGACTCCAGTAGTTGCCGACCAGCGCCGACAGCTCCGCCTCCGGCAGCTTGACGGCGGGCGGCATCGTGTTCTTCATGCGATCGCCCAGATACACCTCGGCCACCTTCCTCGTGAGGTCTTCGGGCGCGATCGTGGCGCCGTTGCACAACGCAACGATGGCCAGCCGCTGGTCCGGGAAGAGGATGGCGTCCGTGCGGTAGCCGCCGTCCACGCCGTCGTGGCTCACCATGCGAAGGCCGCGATGATCTGACAGCCGCAGGCCGCCGCCATAGCCGGTGGCGGTGCCGTCGTTCAACCTGCCGGAGGTTTGCAACGACGCTATCAGCGCCTGCCCTCCGACGCGCGCGTCGAGCAGGTTCTGCTCCCACTTCAGCAGGTCGCCGACCGTGGTGAACAGGCTGGTCGAGCCGTAATGGTCGATATGGGGGACGCTGATCCGCCAGCCGCCGCCTTCGCGTTTGCTGTAGGCCGATGCGCGCCGGGGCACGAGCTCGGTGTGGTCGTCGTGGAAATGGGTGTCGGCCATGCCGAGCGGCTTGAAGATCCGCTCGTCGGCGAACGCCCGCAGCGACTTGCCGGACACGCGCCGAACGATCACCCCCAGCAGCGTGTACGCGGCATTGCCGTACACGACCTCCGTGCCCGGAACGAAATTCAAACCGCGTTGCCGGGTCAACGCCCAGAGTATGTCCGCTTCGGTGTACAGGTCGTCGCCGCGCCAGCCGGCCAGGTTCAGCAGCTGGCCCTGTTCGCGCAGGCCGTTGGTGTGGTGGATCAGGTGCGCGATGGTAATCGTCTTGCCATGATCGGGCATCTCCGGCAGGTATTTGCGGATATCGTCGTCCAGCGACAGCTTGCCCTCTTGAGCCAGCAGCCCGATCGAAAACGCGGTGAACTGCTTGGAGATGGAGGCGATGTAGAAGATCGACTGCGGCGTGATCGGTACGTTGTACTCCAGGTTCGACACTCCGTAGCCGCGCGCGTAGTCGAGCGCTCCGTCGCGGGAGATGCCGACCGCACAACCGGGCGTATCCGCGCCGCTCCACGGCGCGAAGATCGCATCCACCTGTCGGTGGCGCCGGGCGGCGTCGGCATCCTCCGCCGTCTTCACCCGGGCCGGAGACGCTTGCGCGGACCAGGCCAGGACGGCGGCTACCAGACAGCAAATCGATCGAACGGCGTTCACCGAGAACCTCCTTGTCTCTGTCCGCGCAGCCGGCAACCTGGCGAAGCCCGGCGCACGAACGGTGAGCATATGGCGATATTCCCGGATAGGACGCAGCCAATGACACCAACCAGTCCGCGAGCCAAGAGGGCCGTGGGCTGTGCTGGAGGAGAACTTCAGTAGAGTACGCGCGCCATGTCCAACGCATTCAGCTCCCCCCTGATGTGCGGGCTGCTCGTGTTCGCCTCCCTCGCGAGCGCGCAGCAGCCCCAGTCCCCCCAGTCGTCCCGGCGCGACGTCGCCGAGATCTATGCCTCGCTCTGCGTGAACTGCCACGGCCCCAAGCTGGAGGGCGGGCTGGGTCCGAACCTGGTCGACGACACCTGGAAGTCCGGCGCGGACGACGAGAGCATCGCGCGGAGCATCCGCGAGGGGCGGCTCTCAGAGGGCATGCCCGCCTTCTCGGGTACGCTGTCGCCCCAGGACATCCGCGCACTCGTCATCTACCTGCGCGAGCAGGGCGCGAAGAAGCGGAGCGAGAGCACCTCTTTCGCCAGGCCCGTGGCGGACAAGGTCGTGAACAGTGAGCGGCACGCGTTCAAGCTCGAGACGATCGCCGAGGGACTCGAGACGCCGTGGTCCATGGCGTTCCTGCCCGACGGGCGCATGCTGGTGACGGAGAAGGCCGGACGGTTGCGCGTGGTGGAGAAGGGCCGCCTCCTGCCCAAGCCCATCAGCGGCACGCCGGAGGTCTGGTCGCGGAACCAGGGAGGCCTCCTCGACGTCGCGGTGCATCCCGACTACGCCCGGAACGGGTGGATCTACCTCTCCTACAGCGACCCTGGCGCGAATGACTCCGCCATGACGGTGCTCGTCCGGGGCAAGCTGCGCGAGGGTCGGCTCGTGGAGCAGCAGACGCTCTTCCGCGCGCGCCCCGAGCATTACCGCACCGGAGGCGTGCACTTCGGCTCCCGCATCGTCTTCGACGGCAAGGGCCACGTGTTCTTCTCCATCGGGGAGCGGGGCCGCAAGGAGGATGCGCAGGAGCTGTCGCGGCCCAACGGCAAGGTGCACCGCATCCACGAGGACGGGAGCATTCCGAAGGACAACCCGTTCGCCGGCCGCGAGGGCGCCATCGCGAGCATCTGGAGCTACGGCAACCGCAATCCGCAGGGCCTGGCGCGGCACCCCGTGACCGGGGAGCTCTGGGAGACGGAGCACGGCCCCCGGGGTGGTGATGAGCTGAACCGCATCGCGCCCGGTCTCAACTACGGCTGGCCGGTCATCACCTACGGCATGAACTATGACGGCACGCCGATGACCGACCGCACCGCGCAAGAGGGCATGGAGCAGCCCGTGCTGCACTGGACGCCTTCCATCGCCGTGAGCGCGATCGACTTCTATACGGGCAGTCGCTTCCCCCAGTGGAAGAACGACCTGTTCGTGGGCGCGCTCGCTCAGCAGGAGTTGAGGCGCCTGAGGCTCGAGGACGGCAAGGTCGTGCACCAGGAGGTGCTGTTCAAGGACGTCGGCCGGGTGCGCGACGTCGTGAGCGGCTCGGATGGCTACATCTACATCGCTTTCAACGAACCCGATCGCATCGCGCGGCTCGTGCCGGCCCCCCAGTCGAGCTCGCCTCGGGAAAGACCCGCGGCACAAAGCAAGGCGGGCGAGCACGGCCATTGATGTCGCAGTCGATCTCCACGTCCAGCCGACGTGTCAGTGCGCCCGCTGCGTGTCAGTTGACGTGTCAGTGGGCGTGCCGACCTGGTTCTCAGGGGCTCAAATGCCTGAAATCCGAGGGCCGCCACGTTGGCATCTGTCCTGCAGTGACGGGACCTCGAGCGGAGCGGCCCCCTCTCTCTTCATGTGGGGCTATTTCGGCGTCCTGGACGCCTCATGCAAGTGAAAAGGAAGAACCCGATGCGCAAGATCCTGTTCGTGGCTGTGAGTGCCGTGGCACTGACCACCCCGATGCTGGGCTGTGTCGAGAACGCCCACGCGGAGGAGTCCTGGACGTTGACCACCATCGCTGATGCCCGCAGTGGGATTGCCTCGCCGGTGGATGTGGGAGCGCCGGGTGACTCACCGGGTGACATGTTTGTGTTTGATCAGCCGCTGCTGAACGCGGAGAAGGAGAACATCGGCTCCAACAGTGGCTATTGCATCCGGACGCTGCCCGGCCAGTTCAGCGAGTGCCAGTGGACGCTCACGATGGCCGATGGAACCATCACCGTCGCGGGCCGGGAGGCCGAAACCGGCACCTCCCTGATTCCGATCATGGGTGGTACGGGCGCCTATGTGGGGGCGAGCGGGGTGTTGGCCACCACCCCCAACGGGGACAGGACGTTCACCCAGGTGCTCACGTTCCTGAAGGCGAAGCAGTAGAAGTGCATCCGCTCAGGAGCCCGGAGCGACCACCGTCAGACGGACCGACTTCGCGACATTTCCCGCCACGGCCCGGCCAATGGGGCAGAACTGCTCGGCTCGTTCGGAGAGGGTCCGGAGGGCTTCCTCGCTCGCGCTGGAGACGATGCGCGGGAGGAGCATGATCGCTTGGACAGAGGGCCGGGGGGCCATGTCCATCCGCAGCTCTCCTTCGAGCTCCAGGCCCTCGTACGCAATCCCCGCCTTGTCGAGGATGATTCCGAAGGTGATGAGGTAGCAGCTCGCGACGGCGCTCAGGAGCAGGTTCTCGGGGGTAGCGGCTTCTCCGAGCCCTTGGAAGTCCTTCGGCAGCGTCACGCGGGTCTCGAAGCCCTCGCTTGCCTGGAGGAAGCCGCTTCCACCCGCGCCACCCTTCCAGCGTGCCTTGATGTGTGTCTGGCTCATTCGTGACCTTCCTGTGGGGGCGCCTCTTCGCGGAGGGCAATCTCGCCAAGGTTCTGCAGGAGCGGAGCATTCTCGCAGGCCACGTACTCGGCCTCGAGCCGCGTGTCGGTGTTGACGTGGCGATGCCAGGCCCAGACAGGAACGTAGACGGCATCACCGGCCTTCCACTCGACCTTCCGGTTCTCGACGAGCGTGTAGCCTTGGCCCTTCAGGATGTAGAGGATTGTCTCGTAGTTGTGCCGGTGCAGCCGTGTGGATTGCCCGGCCCGCAGGTGCCCGATCGTCAGGCTGAGGGTTCGCGATGGCAGGTCCACGATCGCCACGCCGTGGCCCCGCTCGTCCGAGAACGCGCCGTGGACCTGCTCCGTCACTCCCGCGTGGTGCAGTCGTTCGGGCACTCGAGCGCGGAGCACCGCCCGCGTTTGAGCGAAATCCTTCGAGCTAAAGTGCACCGGAGGCCCTCCTCGAAGCGCCAGCGGATTGCTCCTCGGACGCGGTGAGGGCCGCGAAGAACGCGCGGCGCGCTTCGATGCTCTGCTCCGCGGCCGCGCGCAGCACGTCCCGCTTGCCGGGCCGCTCGGCGAGCTCACGCTCGATGATGTGCTTCATCGTCAGTGCATGGTCATCATCACCATCGATGTGCATGGGAAAGAAGATGAGGTCCCGCTCCGGAAAACCAGCGCTCAGGAGGCCGGTGAGGATTTGCTGGTAGACGTGCGGGACGATGGCCTCCGCGCCGAGGCAGAGCGCGCCGAGTCCGACCAGGGGATCGGAGTCCGAACAGAGCCGCAACATGTTCCTCACCAGGGCCGTTGTCTCCGCGAGCGGCGGCTGGGCCGAGGGCTCCAATCCGAAGGCGTCCAGCATCCGTCGGTAGATTTGCGAGTGGGGCACCTCGCCCATGCCGCCGAGCCCCATTTCCTCGAAGAGGTTCTCCGTCAGGGCGAAGCGGTCGGTCTCGCTGGTCAGGTTCGCCAGCAAGGCGCAGAGGTACCGCGTGAAGTGGCGGGAGTAGTGGTACTGCTGCACGAGGAATCTCTCGAGCACGCCGCGGGCCGCGGTTCCTTGGCGGCAGCGGGTGAGGAACTCGGTGGCATCGAGCCGCTCCAGGGATTCCTTCGGGAGCAGGCCGTCCCAGCGGGCCGACAGCTGAGTAGCAGGGGTCATTGTACGATTCCTTTTCTTGTTTCAGGCTCAGGCCGCCGATTGCGGCGTGGGCCGGGGCTCATTCATTCGCAGCATCCGCTTCAGGACCTTGCCCGTGGTCCCCAGGGGGATGTCGTCCACACCGACGGCCAGGACGCCTCCCAGCGTGGGCAGGCCCGCGCGCGCGAGCTCCTGGTTGAAACGGCCAGCGAGCTCTGACGTGTCGTGGCCCGAGAGGTCCGAGTCCGGCCGTATCCGCACGTAGGCCACCGCGCGGACGGCACCCGTGGCCCCGTCTTGCTGGCCGAACACCGCGCAGTCCGCGATCGCCGAGAAGCGGCTCAGCAGGAACTCCTCGGTCTGCAGGCCATAGACCGGCCCGCTGGGCGTGAGGATCACGTCCGGAGTGCGATCCACGTGGAAGATCCGGCCCTCCTCGTCGCGGTAGGCCAGGTCTCCGGTGAGGAAGTAGCCCGAGAGACGGGACCGGTACGTGAGCAGGCTGTTGTTCCAGTACCCCGTTGTCACCGAAGGCGCTTTCACCCCGAGCCGCCCGACCTGGAATGGCGGAAGCTTGTCCCCCTCTTCGGAGAGGATCTGCGCGTCCACCCATTCGAGCGGCCGCCCGACGCAACGGTTGTAGTGATTGGTCTTGAGCGTATGGACGTGGCGGAACAGCGAGAACCCCATCTCGGAGGAGCCCATGCCGTCGATGAACACCGAACCGGGCTGCCGCTGGCCGTTCTGCTCATGGAAGCCATGGCGGATGAGCGCCCGGATATGGCTCTCATGGGCCGCGTCGCCGCCATTGAACCAGAGGTTCACCGAGGAAAGATCGAAGGCGTCCATCTCGCACTCGGTCATCTCGACGTAGGTCTGCGGGAAGGAGACAACCATGCTGGGCTTGAACGCATCGATCTGCCGCAGCACCGCGCGTCCCGAGTGATCGGAGGCGATGTAGACCGGTGTCCCGCTCAGCAGCGCGAGCATGAGGTAGGCGATGGCGCAGTTATGGGAGTGGGGGAGCGATGACAGGATGCGCTCGCCTCCGGTGACCCTGGGGACTCCCAGGCGGTAGCGCACCCCATGGAAGAAGCGCTCGTGCTGGAGCAGCACGGCCTTGGGAATGCCGGTCGTTCCCGAGGAGTGCGCGATCATGATCGGGTCATCGGCGGAGAACTCGTGCCGCCGGTAGGTGGGCAGGGATGCCTCCTGGGTTCCACGGATATCGGCCTCGGTCACGATGAACCCGGTCACGCTTTCCTGGACGAGGGGACGCAGGGCCTGGATGTGGGACGCATCCGTGAAGACGCCGGCCACGCCGACGTTGCGCGCATGCGCCGCGGCGATCCGGGGCTCCATGTTGCCGTTGGTGAGGACTCCGATCGCGCCCAGGTGCGTGAGCGCGAGGTAGTGGATGAGGTACTCCACCCCGTCGTCCAGGTAGACAAAGACGGGATCCGCGGTGCGTACCCCCAGCTTCTTGTAGAGCCGGGCGTAGAGGTGCGCGAGGCGGGCGAGCTGCTCGAGGCTGAGTTGCTGGAACTTCTCTCCCGTGAACGTCTCCAGCTCGCGCTCGAGATGGAGAATGGGCACTCGCGGGTCCGGGCTCACCTTCAGAGCCCAATCCAGGAAATTGCCGGCGCCCAGCATCGGGTCCTTCGCAAGTTGGAGACGGAGCTCGTCAGCGACGAGCGTGGATGGCATTGCAGTCATGTGATGGCTCTTTCCTACGGGTCAGGCGTAATCCAGTGACTTCCAGTCTTCGTTTTCGCCGAAGAGAAAACGGGGCTTCTGCATCGGGACCTCTCGTGAGAGCAGCGCTTCCGGAACGAAGCACTCCGCCGGGACGGCGGCGACCCTCACGCGGACTCCAGGGACAGTGGCTTCAATGGCTTGCAGGATGCGCCTGCACGCCGCGTCTTCGTTCTGCGTCTCCACGTGGATCTGGGCTTCCAGCGCACCGTCCCGGACGCGGGCTCGCCAGAACCACAAGCCTGTCTCCGCGGCGTTCGCATAGACGGCCTCTTCCAGCTCCAGGGCGGAGAATGCCCGGGTGCCAGCGTTCATCACGCCCGTCTTCCGTCCCAAGACGCGAATGGTTGGCAGCGTGCGGCCGCACCCACACGGTGCATGCGAGATCTCGACCACATCCTCCAGATCGTAGCGGATGAGGGGCATGGCCTCGCGGAACAGGGGCGTGACGACGAGGCTTCCCGCCCCTTCCTCACGGAAATCACCCGTCTGGGCATCGCGCACCTCGAAGTAGAGCCGGTCGCTCCAGAGGTGGAGCCGCCCCTGCTCGCACTCTCCCGCCAGGCTACCGGTCTCGGTCGAGCCGTAATCGATGAGGACGCGTTTTCCACCCCAGAGTGCCTCGATGTGGGCGCGCTTCGCGGCACTCAGGGGCTCTCCGGCGGCCAGGAAGGTTCGCAACCGGGGAAAATCTCGCGCGGGGGCCCGTCCCGCCCTTCGCGCGGCATAGGCCCAGAGAAGCGCTTCGGTAGGCATGCACCAAGCGACCGTCACCGGCAGGTCGTGCAGCAGCCGAAGCACGCGGGAGTAGGGCATGTTGGCCGAGCGGTTGTCCGCGGGAACGATGGAGGCGCCCACGGAGCGTGCCGCGCCATGCATCTGGTGGGCGGTCGTCACCAGCGCATAGGGCGTCTTGATCAGCACCATGTCTTCCCGGCAAAGCCTCACGCCATTGCGCAGAAAGCGCGAGAGGATGTCTTCCCAATCGCTCTCGGTGAAATACGAGGAGATGGGATGTCCGCTTGTTCCCGAGGACTCGTGGTAGGTGCTGAGCTGGCTTTGCGGGACAGCGAGAAGCCCGAAGGGGTAGGCCGCTCGCAGATCCTCCTTCCTCGTCAGTGGCAACCGCTCCCAGCTCCGCCGGTCGAGCTTCTCCGCCCTTGGCAACCGGCCTTCGTAGAAGGGAGCGGACCGGGCGCGCAGAAGGGCCTCTTCCAGCTGCTGCCGGGGAAATGCATGCGCTGGTGAGCTCATGAGCTGGCTCTCGCGAGGAGACGCCGGATGTTGCCGCCGGTGATTGCCTCCATTTCCGCATCGCTCAGGGTGAGCTCCCGGACCTTGCAGAGTTCCGCCGCCGCGCTCTGCAGGGGGTACTCGGACCCGTACAGGATCCGAGAGGCACCGAGCACGTCGGCCGCGTACTGAATCACGTGCTTGAAGGCCCCCGAGGTCTCGAAATAAAGGTTCGGGTACCCAGCGATCGCGTCGACCCCGTCGTAGTCGAGCTCGCCGATTCCGCCATGGCCCAGGATCAACCGGAGCCCGGTGTACCGCTCCGCCAGGCGCACCAGGTCCGTGACCCGGAATCCGTCACGGTCCAGGCAATGCAGATACACGGGATGCCCGTGCTCTCGAGCCACATCCAGGTAGGCCGAGGTCCTTGGGGAATCGAGCGGCACCCCATGAACCGCGGGCCCCAGTTTCAGGCCCGCGAAGCGCGGTCCGAGCTCCCGGTACTCCTTCGGGTCCAGCCAGGGATTGGCGAAGTAGAAAGGCACGAGCCGGCCCCCGGAGTGCTCGCAGAGAGAGAGGACCGAGCGGTTGTCACACGTCAACCCCTGCGTCTCCGCTTGCGTCGGCTGTCTCAGGATCTGCCGGGAGAGCTGCCGGGGCGGCAGTAGTCCTCCTCCCACGACGATGCAGCGCTCGACATCAAGCCGATCCATCGTGGCAAGGAGCCGCTCGAAAGCTTCCTGCGTCGCCAACAGGTGGGCGTGGCTATCAACGAACGCTGGCAAGGGCCACCTCCCGCTCACCGCGCGCGGGCTCTCCGTGGACGAGCTCCGAGAGGCGCTCCAAGAGCAACGCTGGACTCTTCTTCACGAAGATGTTGCGTCCAATGCAGACCCCCCGCGCCCCCGCCCGGAGCGCATTCGAGACGTGCTCCAGCAGGGGCTCGTCGCCCGTCAGCTCGCCCCCGGCGACGAAGACCAGGGCGTCGCTCTGCACGTCCTCGAGCGCTTCGCGGAGCAGTTCCGGCCGCTCACTCATCCCAATCTTGAGCGCATCGGTGCCCAGCTCCACGGCGGTGCGCATCAGCTGCTTGAGCCGGTGCAAGCGCCGCGGCTCCTCGCCCACTTTGTCGTAGAGCATGGTCAGGACGGGCAGTCCGTAGCGGGCCGCTCCATCCACCGCTTGTCCCAGCATCTTCCAGTTCGCCCGGTCATTCCGTCCGTTGAAGTTGACCTGGAGCGACACCGCGTCGGCCCCGAGCAGCAGGGCCGTCTCGATGCTCGTCAGCCATTCCTTGTCATCGACCGAATCGGAGAGGTTGCTCATCCCGTTCAGGTGAAGGATGACACCCTTGCGGTCCAGGGCGCCCTGGTCCGCCAGACGCGAGAGGATTCCCTTGTGTGCGAGGACTGCATCGACGCCGGGATGGCCGATCCAGCGTGCGATGCGGGCCGTGGACTCGATTCCCGTCAGGGGTCCCATGGTGAGCCCATGATCGATGGGGACGATCACTGCCCGCTGGCTGCTCGCGCCCAGGATCTTCCCGAGCCGTACCTTCTTCGCCGTGTTCATCTCAGGGACCTTTTTCAGCTTTCCTTGATGTTTTCGTCGATCTTGATTCCGACGTGGCGGCCCGGCGCCGCCTTGTGAGCCAGGATCCGATCGCCCGGCCGCAGCTCGGTGATGTTGAGAGGCTTTGCCTCGGGCGAGAAGACACGCACGTGCCAGTCGTCCTGGAGAATCACGTTGATCGTCTCTCCCGAGGCGAAGCGAGCCTCGATGAGCCGCAGCGGCCGCAGTTCGGTCTTCATCCGGCCAACGGGCGCTTGCCGGGTGCTGCCGTCGGAGGTAACCACCATCACGGCCGAACCCGCGTTGAGCTCGCTCATGTAATGGGTCCGGTTCGCGGCGTTGTAGACGTAGCTGTGCACACCTCCCGCGTTGACGCGGAACGGACGCGTCTCCATGTAGGGAAGGAAGAACACCTCCGGGCAGCACAGCACCCCTCCCTGCGAGGTGGAGCCCACGATCATCCCCTCGGTCGGCTCGAACAGCGTCGCCAGGTCGATGCAGCTCCGGAAGCCCATGCCGATCGGCTCGGACTTCGTGACCGTGGCCGGTTCGAGCGCGACGTGCTCCTGGCCCCGCTCGGCGAGCCTGCGCGCGAAGCCTTCCAGCACCTCATGCTCGACTGGCGAGAACATCACGCCATCTGCTCCCACCTCCATGACGCCCAGGGTGACGATGGCGTCGTCGACGTCGGTAGGGTTCGCGATCTCCTTGATGAGGGTGGTGCCGGTGGCTTGCAGGGAGGCGATCACCAGCTCCAGAGGGATGTTCGTCGGGTCGCGGAAGCAGATCATCAGGAACGGATGGCGGAAGCCCTGCTGGATGGACCGGTGCAGGGACTCGCCGTCGTCGACGTACTGGTAGAGGCAGGTGGACAGGCCCGCTTCACCCGCGCGAGCCAGGACGTCCTGATCCGCCGACACCACGATCAGCGGGGACTGGATCCGCTGGGCGAGCAACGCCTCCAATTCCCCCAGGGACTCCAGACGAACGGCGGCCCTCTGCCCTCCGGAAACCGCTGGCAGGAGGGCCTCGAGGTTCCGCGGGTACAGCAGGACGCCCGTGTAGTGGAAGCGCCCCAGCCGCAGGAACAGGCCCTGATGGTCCTGCGGCGCCGAGAAGTCCTTCGTGTCGAACCAGATCTGGGTCTGGTTCTGCTTCCCAGCTGTTGAGATTCCGGTCATCGCCTCGAGGCGGATGGGCTTGCGGAGCACCGCCAGTTCCTCTGGCCGGGTGCGGGAGTATCCGTTCGTCAGTTCGTGTGTCATATGGCTACCTTCTGGATGTGATGCGTTGGGTTCAGGGGAAACTCGGTTTCGTCGTGGCCGACCCAGGTGCCGCTTTCTTCATGGAAGGCGGAACGCACGTGGAGGCGGACACCGTGACGGGCCGCGAGCTGCACGGCGGAGCGCTGGAGAACCTGGGCCCCGGCTCTCACGAGGGCGTCCATTTGCCCGTAGGAGATGCGCTCCAGCTTCCGTGCGTGGGGATTGCGGCGTGGATCCTCGGCGAAGACCCCGTCGACATCCTTGAAGAGCTCACAGACGTCGGCGCGAAGGCTGACGGCGAGCGCCACGGCCGTCATGTCCGAGCCGCCGCGCCCGAGCGTGACGAGGCGTTCCTCCGCGTCAACGCCTTGGAAGCCCGCGATGACTGGCAACTCTCCCCGGGAGAGCGAGGCCTCCAGCCGCGCCGTTTCGATCTCGACGATGCCCGCGTTGCCGAAGCATCCGTCGGTCCGGATGCGGATCTGGCTGGCCAGGAAGGACCGCGCCCGGATGCCGGATTGTTGGAGTGCCAACGCCATCAGCCCCGCGGAGACTTGCTCGCCCGCCGCGAGCACCGCGTCGACCTCGGCGTGTGCTGTCTCGGAAGAGAGCTGGGCCGCGAGCGCGACCAGGCGATCCGTCTCGTCGCCCATGGCGCTCACCACGGCGATGACCTGATGGCCTCTTGAGAACTCGGCACGAATGCGGGCCGCCGCACTGCGGATGTGCGCGGCGGTCGCAAGCGCGGCGCCTCCAAACTTCATGATCTGCCGGCGGTTCACGCCGCCCAGGCCTGTGAATGTATGCATCAGTGCTCCCTCTCTGCGGGCACCGCGACATGCCCGGAAGTCGTGAGAGGACGATTCCCATGAAAGCTGCTCCGGAGGGAGGGAACGGGACCGCAACCCAACGTTCCACACGCTGGAACAACGACGGAGAACGCTTGTCCCGGGACATCAACCTCAACCGCATCGAAATCTTCAGGGAGGTCGCCACCAGTGGCAGCTTCACCAAGGCCGCATCGAAACTGAGGCAGCCGAAGTCACGTGTCAGCCGCAACATCTCGGCGCTGGAGGCCGAGCTGGGCGTGCGGCTCATCCACCGCTCCTCGCGTCACTTCCGGCTGACGGAAGCAGGCCAGATCTTCTATCTGAGGATGCAGGGGCTGATGGAGCAGGTGCACGAGGCCATCGACGAGCTCACGGAGAATACCCATGAAGTCTCGGGGCCCATCCGGCTCAGCGTGGCCGAGGACATCGGACAGTTTCTCATGAGCCGCGTCTGCCGGGACTTCCTGAAACTGCATCCGGGAGTGCAGGTCGACCTTCACCTCTCGAACGACCATGTCGACCTGCTCGGCGGTTCGTTCGATCTCGCCGTGCGCGTGGGCCGGCTCAAGGACAGCTCCATCCTTCAAAGGAAGCTGGGAGAGACGTACCTGCTCCTTGCCGCGAGCCCGGGTTTTCTTGGCGAGCACGGCGGTCTGCCGAAGGAGCCGGTCGACCTCACCGAGCTTCCCTTTCTCGGCTTCTCAGGCTTCGGGTCCTTTCAGCAGCGGCTGTCACTGATCAACGGCGGTGATGAGCGCCAGCTCCAGGTGAATAGCCTCTTCCTGAGCAACGACTTGCTGATCCTGAAGTCCATGGCCATGGAAGGCATGGGGCTCGCATGGCTTCCGGAGTTCCTCATGAAGGATGAACTTCAGAGCGGCTCACTGGTTCACGTGTTCCGTGGCTGGACGTCGCAGTCCTTACCGATCCAGATCGTGCTGCCCCCGCGGCGGGACATCCCGTTGCGGATCAAAAGCTTCGTCGAGTTCGTCGCCGTGGCACTCCAGAAGGAATTCCGAGAAGGAGAGCCCCTCGGCCGCGACCGGTAATCTTCGTGGGCCGCGACCGGGTCCGCGAGGCTTTGAGCCTCGCGGCCGGGCGATCGCATTCCACCCTTGCGGCGCACGGGCTTGGGTGGAGATGGACTCAACCTCAGGCGCGCTGGGCATGCCACTCAGCTTGACACCCTCCGCTCGAGATCGATTAGGTTGACGGCAGCGAGAGGGCACAATGGGACTATTGAGAATGAATGCTTTTCCGAGGCGCTGGAGTATCACCGCAGCCTCGGTGTGTATCGCGATCACCACGAACGGCTGCAACCCGTTCCGCCACGTCGTCACCCAGACGCGCAACGAGGACGTGCTGCTGCGCTCGGAACCCGTGTCCAAGCCCACCCAGGAGAGCGTCTACAGCGCCCGGCTCTCGGCCGATGCCGGCCGGCCCATCTCTGTGAGCGCGTTCCGACAACAGATGTGCGAACGGCGCGAGCGCCAGGTGCTCGACCGCACCCTCATCACCACGAAGGGGCCCGAGGGCTCCAAGGTTCCTCCGTTGTGGGGCGTGGTGGGGGGAGTGGGTCTCGTCGCGGGCGCCATCATGGGCATCAAGGGATTCCAGACCGAATCGCGCGAGGATCGGAACCTCTATCTTGGAGGCGCGATCAGCTTCAGCCTGCTCGGTGTCTTGCTGGGCAGTCCCTATGTGCACCAGGAGCTCACCTCGAGCGAGCGCCGCGAGCATCTCGGTGAAGTGGAGGTCGACCTGATGCGCGGGCGCGCTCCGTGCGGAGAGCCGGTGCCCGCCAGCCAGGTCGAGGTCAAGCTCGTGAGCACGAACGGTCGCGGGGAGATCCTCGCGCGCACCGACGCTCAGGGCCAGGCGGTGATTCCCGACGCGGAAGTGCCGAAGCTGGACGCTCCGGTCAATCTGTACGTCGAGGGCCGAGATGTCGGCCGCAGTGACGCCGCCGTCGAACGGGGCCGGGCCGCTGCCCTGCTGGTGTCCGAGAAGGACTGCGCACGCGGCAATGCCCCGGGGTGCTATGTGCTCGGGACGCTCTACCTGGAGGGCCACGGTGTGGTCCAGAACCCGAGTCGTGCGGCCGCGTTCTTGGAGAAGGCCTGCACGGGGGGAAGCGCACAGGGTTGCGGCCTTCTTTCCACGCTCCATCTGGAGGGCCGCGGCGTGGCCCTGAACCCGTCCCGTGCCGTCGCGCTGCTGGAGAAAGCCTGCACGGGGGGGGATGCCGGGGCCTGCAGCAACCTGGGCTCGCTGTACGGCAAGGGTCGCGTCGTCTCCCGGGATTCGAGCCGTGCCGCCGAGCTGTATGGCAAGGCGTGCAGGAGCGGGGATGCCCAAGGCTGCAGCAACCTGGGCGCGGCCTACTTGAATGGGACGGGAGTTCCCCAGGATCCGAGCCGTGCCGCCGAGCTGTTCGACGAGGCCTGCGGCAAGGGGAATGCCTCGGCGTGTGGCAACCTTGGCGTGTGCTACGACAATGGCATGGGCGTCGTCCAGGACTCGAGCCGCGCCGTCAAATTGTTCGAGATGGCCTGCTTCAACGGAAATGCCAGGGCGTGCGACAACCTCAGCCAGAGCTACATGATGGGACGCGGCGTCACCCAGAATTCAGAGCATGCCGCCGAGATGAGGAGGCGGGCCATCTCTCTTGGGCTGCTGTCGGAGTAGGCGCGGCGCTCCGTGCCGCGCGAATACCGGAAGCGGCCGAGCCACCAGCCACCTGGGTAGGGGGACTCGGAGCGGGTGCTCCTGGAAAAATACACACTCCGCAAACCTGCTTTACTCACAGTGTGGATTGAGTCATATTCACATGAATCCACTTTTCACGTGGGAAACCTGGATTTTCCCGACTTGGACCCATGATGAGAAAGCATCTTGCCATTCCCGCCCTCACCCTGTTGCTGGGATTGAATGCCCAAGCATCCTGGACGCTCAGCGTGTATCCGTGCACGTTTGATTCGATCAATCAGGACCAGGCTCGGGGCCGCCAGATCTGGGCTCGGTACTGGGCCACCCAGAATCCCTACGGCCTTGCTGGTACCAGGGACAACAGGTTCTGGATGAAGCTGCTGGATGCCGAAGCGGATGATGCGGCTGCCCTCGGCTACTACATCTACCCCTTGTATGTGGATTCGCTCGACAACTACAACCGATTCCTGGGCCCTGGGGCGAAGGGAACCTGGAATGCGCACTACACGGGAGATCAGATCATTGCCCTGTCGTACATCTACAAGCCCGTGCACGTCATCAATGATGGGGTGTGCGAGCCAGGGTTCGCGGCGCGCGAGGGAGTGACACTCCACCTGAGGTCCGGAGGCCGGCTGCTGGTGAGCCCGGCCCATCCGCTCGTCAACCAGGAGGGGTGGATGCTCCGGGCCGGAGAGCTCTCCGTTGGTGATTCCCTCATGCGGACGGATGGCTCCCTGGATGAGGTGCTCCTCATCGAGCCAGGCCAGGACGGTGAGCCGCAGACGCCGCTCGACGGCTACCTGGAATGCCCGGACACCTTCCAGAGCGAGCGTGTCGAGGAGCTCAATCGCCTGCTCCTGCGCGGCAACGTCCCCGACGACCTCATCCCCGGACGCTAAGTCTCCACTTTCACAGCGCACTCGCGCGAAGCCGTGCGCGAGCACGCCGCACTCCAGGTACCTGGCGAAGTCGCGCTCCACGTACCGGGGCAGTCCGCGCCCCAGCTCGCTTGCCTCCGCCGACAGCAGGCCCGCGCTGGAGCGCGCTCAACACATCGCTCATCCATCAGGCATATCTGTCTCGCGCCTATGGCTGGTTGACGCCAAACAACGAAGCCGAGCGGCTCCCACCATCAAAGTCACCGCAGATTATCTTCACAAAGCCACCAGGCCTTGATCGATTTCAAGTCGTAACAGCCAAATCACAACCCTCAGGCAATCGTAGGCTCAGCATTGATGCCTTTGCCAAGGGAGGGCATTGGCGAATTTTCTCCTCCATGGAAAGGGGGACCCTGAGGCTTTCTGAAGAGGCCGGCAAGGAATGGATGAACCGTCGAGACCTTGGAAGATGGCAGAGCGTTTCGACGCGCTGGCCGAGACGGTCGTCCACCTCGTGCACGATGAGCTCACGACCGGCCCGGACGACCTCGTGCTCACCCTTGAGCTCTACACGCTCGCCGCACGCCAGCCTGCCTTCCGGCCTCCAACAGCCTGCGCTGAAGACGGGCCGACGTGTCAGCGGTGCTGGCTGACACGTCGAAGCCGTCCATGGGGACCATGGCCCGAACGGGTGTTTCCCTCTGGCCACGAAGGAAAAGCACCTTGCCACGGGCAGGCATGGTTGTTGCTCAACCCTCGTCCACACCCATGGAGATGACCATGGAGAACACGAGGCGTTTTTCGGCTTCCCTCACGCTTTGCACCGGCATGCTGATGCTGGCGGCGGCTCCCGCGTGGGCGCAGAAGGAAGAGCTCTGGCTCGACTCCCAGAGCAGCACCCCCATCCGTAGCGAGAGGGTGCTCGAGCGGGGAAGCCGTATCTCGTCACGATGAAGGGGACCTATAGCGCGTGGGGAGGCATGGCCAACCCCGGCGCGAATTCGGGCAAGGCGGATCCCGCGCCCATGTTCCCGAGCCCGAAGGGAGCGAACCAGCAGGTGGGCCTTGACCCCGAGTTCGCCTTCGCGTGGCCAAAGGGCTCCGGCTTGGAGAAGAGCCCGGAGCCTGCTCCCCTGAGAGCGACCACCATCGAGGTCAGCCTGGACGGGGGGAAGACGTGGAAGCACCCGTCCAGCACGGCGTCCTTCAACGCGACGGACCACAAATACACCTATGAGCTGATGGGGGACGGCAACGCGCTGCAGGTGCGCCTCGTCGACAAGCCCTACACCGACAACTACGGGCGCGTGCGGATCTTCGTGCTGCCCGGTGCCTAGTTGAAACACCGGTTCTTGTCGGACCAGGTCGACGGGTCAGTGGCGCAGCAACCACGCCGCGAACGGTCCCCAGGCGAGTGTCGGCGCGTCCTCCGCGTACAAGAGATCGCCATGGCCGAAGTCCTCGGCGACTCGCTCCGGCCCGAACCGACGGATGACGCGCGTGGTGATGTCGGTCGACGAGACCCTCGTTGTCGAGTACAGACCGTGGTCGCCAAACCCGCCAGCAGCGCCGAGATAGAAGAGCGGGACGCGGATCCTCGCGAGCTCGGGCCGCGGCGAAGCGCCGCACCAGATGTCATCGAAATCCGCGGCCTCTCGCAATGACTGGTGTGGCGGCGCGCCAGCGAACCACGCGCTCACGCTGTCCTCGGACGACTCGCTCATCGCCGAGACATCGCCGTTGGCATCGAGGATGGGCGCGCTCAAGTGGTACACGGGCGTGTACGGCGCGAGCCACCAGGTCAGACCCGCCAGCGTGAGCAATACTCCGCGATTCGTGTAGGACGGGAACAGGGGAGAGGTCTCATCGGGCGCGCTCCGAGCCAACTGGCCCGCCGTGATGAAGAGGCTGTTGCTGGAGTCGGTCACTCCCTGGGCGAGAGCCTCGCGCTCCGCCGCGGCATTGGCGCACGCGAAGGCCCTCAGATCGGCATCCTCGGGCGCGATGTCGTAGTAGATGTCGAGCGCGGCGATCGCCGAGACGTGGCGACCATCGGCGGCGGCGTATGCGTAGGTGAGCTGGGCGCCATGCGAGAATCCGCCGAGGACGATCCGACCCGGATCGCGGTCGGTGACGGTCCGCGTCGCCCGCGCGAAGGCGAGCGCGACAGCGGTGTCCCCGATCGCCTGGTCGACGCCCATCCCACCCATATCGGAGATATCACCGTCTGCGGTGGGCAGCGTCCAGCGCCGATCGACGCCCCATGTGTCGATGCCACGGGACACCAGATAGGGGGCGAGCCCAGGGGCCGGCGACGCGGGATTGCCGAGCGACGGCACGAAGTTCGTGACGAAATTGGCGAAATCTCCGTGCAGCAGCATCACCGCGTGCCTGGTCGGACGTGGTCGCCACGGCGAGAGCTCGCGGACGACGCGGTGGATGCGCACGCGTGCGTTCGGCGTGGAACCGACGCGGATGTCGAATTGGTAGTGATAGATGTCGTCGGTGACGTGCTCGCGCGTCACCGCGAAGGGGGCGCTGACGGACGCGAGCTGTTCAGCTTCGGTGCTCGAGACGGGGGACGCAAGTGCGGGTGCGCACGCGACGATCACGGCGATGGCTACCAGACCAGGACGAGACATGGTGGATCCTCTTGAAGCGCGGTTGGTACCGGGCCAGCTCTCTCCCGGGTGGGAGAGAGGGCTCCTCATTCGTGAAGAGCCCCTGGCTTGCGTGCTTCAGGATGATCAACGAACAAGCTCTTCTGGCATATCGGCCAGGCCGCACCAGATCGGCGGAGGGCTGCGCCAGGCTCAACACCACACCTGCTGGGGTGGCCCCGGCGCCGGGGGAGCCAGCAGAAGCGCGAGGACACCTCTCTGACGATGCCGCACTTCGCGCCAGGCATCATCATCTGGGTCCACGCGCTCCTACCGAAACAGACTTTTAGAACGGGCAGTCGAACGGGCAGTTGCTCCGGGACTCGAACATGTCGCAATAGCCGTTGCCACAGTACGAGGGGCAGTCGATCCGGCAGGTGTTGGAATTCTCGAAGGTACCGCAGATGCCGTCGCCGCAGTACGCGGGGCAGTCGATCCGGCAGGTGTTGGAATTCTCGCCGAAACCGCAGACGCCGTCGCCGCAGTACGGTTGGACCACGGCTGTCGTCCAGATCAGGGAGCCGCTGGTGTTGTAAAGCTTGAGCGTCCCATTATCCTCGAGGTAGAGCGTGACTGGCGTTGAACCCGTGCCCGCCTTGCCCCCCGTCTGGGTGTTCCAGACCGCCGTAGTAGGGCTGGTGCTCGTGTTATATGCAACGAAATTGCCGTCGGGTTGCACGATGACGACCGTGGTGCCATACGCGTAATTCGCCCAGACCAGCGAGTTGTCGGAAATGCGAGAGACAACGAGGTTTCCATCGCCCTGAAGCAGCATCCGATACTGGCCGTTTTGCGAGATGAGCATGTCGCCCTGATACAAGCCATTGGGGCTGGAGATGCTCCGGGTGTACGAGGCCGCGGATGCGTTGAGAGACACCAGCGCCGCCACCAAGAACATCATCCCTGCAATTGCCTTATTCACAGTTGACTTCTCCTGTTGCGAGAATGCGCTCGAACCCGAGGTCCAAGCCGCGTGTTGCTGTCGCCGTGGGGTGAGCCGCGCAGGCTGAGTTGTTTCTTTCTCGAATCCATCCAACGCAGCACTGCTCACCCAAACAAGCAACGGCGCGGAGTGTGCGCGAGCTCTCATGCTCTCGTCAATTGGAAAACATAGGATTCCGGAAAAATAATGTGAGTCCGGAATCCGGAGAACGCCTGTCTCACGGTCTGGAAGAAGTCGGCGCGGGTGAGAAACTCGCGAATTCACTGTGAGAGTAGTGAAAAACACCACAAGTGAACGAGGGGCGGGCGAATGGGGCAGTAGCCGCAACTTCCCGGGCCTCCCGAGTGGCGCGAGCCATGCGCTCCACGGTGAGGGCCAGGTGCTCGCGGACCGAAGCGGGGCCTCCGGGGCACCAGGCCTCCAGCGTCTTGCGCCAGAGGTCCTCCATGAGCTCTTCCAGCGTGGAATTGTCATCGAACGACCAGAACGCATAACGAGGTTCCTGGAGCACGTCCCAGAAGCGGAGCACGGAATCGTCCGGCTTCACCTCTCCCCCTCTTCCACGATGGTGGAGAGGTCGACGGTGTTGAGGAAGACGCGATTGGAGGGGTGCTGCACGACGTACGCTCTGCCAATGGCCACATGTGCGGCCCTGCCAAGAAAAGCGCCCCAGGGCTCCCGGGAATCCGTCTGACGGCCAGGGAGCTATTGGTCGTGGCTGCGCCAGCCAACCGTCGCGCCGGAATCTGTCGCTCACGGCTGCGTTTCGCTTGCAGTCCACCGTCGCGTTGCTGTTCAATCGGCGCGGTCCGGGCCGCATCCAAGGTCTCAGCATTCAATGTCAGGCCACGAAGGAGCTGCCGATGTCCCAAGCGAACAACCCGAACGCTGCCGTTAGCACCAAGCGGTTATTACCAGCCAACCCGCGACAGGTATTCGCCGCGTTCGAGCAACCGGATCGCCTCGCTCAATGGTGGGGGCCGAGCGGCTTCACGAACACGTTCGAGCAGTTTGAGTTCAAGCCCGGCGGTCGGTGGGTCTTTGTGATGCACGGCCCGAATGGTGCCAACTACCCCAACGAGAGTGTCTTCCGGGAGATTCAGCCAGATACCAGGATCGTGATCGAGCACGTCGTAAAGCCATGGTTCAGGCTCACGGTGACACTGACCGCTCGCGGTGACAAAACGCACCTGGCTTGGGTCCAGGAGTTCGAGAGCCCCGAGGTCGCCGCGAAGATGCGCCGCCTTAGCGACACCGCCAACGAGCAGAACCTCGACCGGCTCCAGTCGTTACTCGCGCGTGAGTGAGACCTCCAGGCCACAAACCCTGGTTCTCCACCGACAGCCCCGCGACAACCCGCGGTCAGCACACGGCCACGCTGCTGCCTTCGAGAGTGTTGTCCAACCAACGGACCGTGGGGCGTGATCCGCGGCCCCTCGCTCGCTCCCCGGGTTTTTGACGGCGGAAACGTTGGCTGGTGGGCGCCTCGGGCCCCGGAGATGCGAACTGCGCGCCACAGGTGAGGTCCGATCCCTTGTGCGTGGGAAATCGCGTGCACACATCGTGGCCCCACACGGCTATGACTGCACGCACGCTTCCACTCTCCGCTTCCTTGGCGTTGCTGCTGACGGCGTTGTCCGCCTCGGCGCAACAGCAGGTGTTGGACCCGGCCGCGGTGCGCCACCGGCTCTTCTCTCCGGAGGAGCACCTGGAGGCGTCCATTTCGGTGGGGTTGCCGGTGCGCGAGTACCTCACCGCGCACTACAACCTCAACGTCGGCGTGGCCTACAACCTCTTCAACACGTTCGGCCTGGAGGCACGGGCCGGCTATGCGCTCAGCCGCCACACGGGCCTGGCGCGCTCCATCTCCGAGAGCTTCCTCAACCGTGAGGACAAGAAGATCACGGACGAGCTCGAGGACATGTGGGAGATGAATCTCCACGGCGTGGTGGGGGCCCGCTGGGCGCCCATCTACGGCAAGCTGTCGCTGCTGGCCGACGAGACGGCGCACTTCCAGGCGTACCTCTGGGGCGGCGGCGGGCTGGCCTCGCTGCGGCGCCAGTCGGTGATCCAGTGCACCAGCGTGCAGAACCGCGAGCTGGGCATCTGCGATGACCGGTCGGACCCGCTCGATGCCTCCACCGCGAAGGAGAACTACTGGCGCACCGAGACGCGCATGGCGCCGGTGGTGTCCGGCGCGGTGGGCTTCCGCTTCTTCGTGGCCAGTGGGCACGCCATCCGCTTCGAGCTGCGCGACTGGGTCTTCACGGACCAGTACCGCGTGAACGTGGTGCGCGAGGACTGGGAGGCGGGGCGGGAGAGTGGTGAGCCCGCGCGGAATCCGGGCCTGACGCACCTGGTGCAGTTCGACCTCGGCTACACCTTCATCTTCTGAGGCTGACGTCTCATGCGATCCACCTCGTTTGTCGCGTTGCTCCTGGCCGCGGCCGCCGCGCCGGCCCTGGCCCAGGAGATTCCGTCGGCGCCCTCGGAGACGGCGCCCATTCCCGTGAAGCCGGAGCCGAAGCAGCCCGAGCCCGAGCTTCCCTCTCCCGAGCCGGTGCCCGAGGAGTCCCAGACGCCAGCGCGGGTGCCGGACGCACCACTGGCCGAGGCCCTGGGGCCCGAGCTGCAACCGGTGTCGGATCCGAACCAGCAGCGGCTGGTGAACGGGGCGCCGCTGCACAACCCGAACGTGGCCGTCCACGTGGTGCAGAAGAAGCGCTTCGCGGATGAGGGCCGGCACGAGTTCTCGCTCTACCCGGTGGTGGCGCAGGTGAACGGCCGGTTCACCCAGCACGCCGGCAGCGCGCTCCACTACACGTATCACCTGCAGGAGAACTTCGGCCTGCAGCTGTCCACCCAGTACAACTGGTACTCGAACGAGAGCCTCTTCAACCTGGAGCTCATCGACAAGGTACGCGAGCAGGCGCAGGCGGCCTCGGCGCTGCTGCTGGTGTGGGGCGCGCAGGCGGGCGTGGAGGTGACGCCGCTGTACGGCAAGTTCGCCTTCTACGACAACCACCTGCTGCAGTTCAGCCTGGTGCTCAGCGGCGGAGCGGGCATCGGCTCCACGCGCGTGCTGATCCGGCCCGACGTCACCAACGAGGTGGACGGCGAGCAGTTCACCGTCCCGGCGCGCTTCGGTGACACGGGCACGAAGTTCCTCGGCTCGGTGGGCGGTGGCTTCCGCGTGCAGTTCGGCGACTCCATGGCCGTGCGGTTGGAGGTGCGTGACCTCGTCTACACGGCCCGCGTGGATCGCGTGGACGGGTGCGACCTGCAGGATTTCCAGAAGCTGGAGGACGGCCGGGGCACGGGCCGGCCCTTCTCGGAGCTGGGGCTGAGCGGCAGCTGCCAGTACCAGCGCTTCGACGGCGTGGACCCGAAGACGCACAAGAACTACCGCGAGGACATCGTCCTGGGGAAGGACCTGGTCGGCAATCCCTCCTCGGACGTGCTCAACAACGTCAGCTTCTACGCCGGCTTCTCCTACCTCTTCTGAGCCCGCGCCATGAAACGACTCCTGCTCGCTACCTTTCTTGTCCTCGCGCCGCTGGCCGCCTCCGCGCAGGACGTGAACGCCTACAATCAGGCGCTCGCGGCCTTCAACGCGGGCCAGCTGGACGCCGCCGCGCCGCGCTTCTTCGAGCTGTCCGCCAAGGCGGCCGACGAAGAGGTGCGCGCCAAGTCCGAGTACTACCTGGCGCAGACCTTCGCCCGGAAGGACATGCCCGTCAGCGCGCTCGTCACCTACGCGCAGATCGTCAACGCCGGCCCCAGCCATCCCAACTACCTCCAGGCGCTGGAGGGGCTGGTGGACGTGCAGCAGAAGCTGAACGAGCAGAACCTCGTGCCCAACATCCTCGACAAGGCCTACACGCCCGAGGTGCGGGACCGGTGGGTGAAGCTGCCCAAGGAGGTGCTCGCCCGCATCAACTACATGGTGGGCACCATCAGCCAGCGCCGCGGTCGCTTCGAGGAGGCTCGCGCCCTGTTGGAGGCAGTGCCGCCCGACAGCCGCGTCTATGCCCGTGCCCGCTACCTGCTGGGCGTGGTGCTGGCGGATCCCCACTTCCCGGGCCGTCCCGCCGAGGCGGACACGCTGGACGCCGCCGCCCTGGCCGCCTTCCGGGGCGCCCTGGATGCCAAGGGTCCGCAGATCGCCCATGACGAGGTGAAGCAGCTCGCGCTGCTGGGCATGGGGCGTCTGCACTACGGCCGCCACGAGTACCCGCCGGCCATCTCCTCCTACGAGGCCGTGCCGCGCTACGGCCGCTTCTGGGATCAGGCCCTCTTCGAGAATGGCTTCGCCCGCTTCCAGGGCGAGGACTTCGGCGGTGCGCTGGGCAGCCTCCAGGCGCTGCACGCGCCCCAGTTCGAGGGCGCCTTCCAGCCCGAGTCGTGGATCCTCAAGGCGACCGTCTACTATTACAGCTGCCTCTTCGACGAGGTGAAGACCACGCTGGCGGCCTACGACACGCTGTATGAGCCGATGGCGAAGCAGCTCGAGCCGTTCGCCGGGGAGGAGCTGGATCTGCTGAGCGCCTACAACCTGGTGGCGGCGGAGAACCGGCGGCTGCCGGGCCCCATCTATCTGTGGATCCGCGACAACGAGCGCATCCAGGACGTGATGCGGATGATCGCCCAGGTGGACGCGGAGAAGCGCATGGCCAACGAGCTGGGCGTCTGGCGCGGCACGGGCCTGGTGCCGGAGACGGTGTCCTCGCTCGAGCAGGTGCGCGGCACGCTGATGCAGATCGGCGGCAGGTTCGCCAAGAGCCGCCTCCAGGAGGCCGCGCAGAACCTGCGCACCTTCGCGGATCAGGCGGAGATCATCCGCGTGCAGACGGCGCTCGACGAGAAGGACCTGCTGCTGGCCGGGGTGGATCAGAAGGCGCTGCTCAAGAGCCAGTCCATCTACCGGCCGAAGATGCCGGGGGCGTCCTGGAACTACTGGAAGTTCCAGGGCGAGTTCTGGCGCGACGAGATCGGCTACTACCAATACACGCTCAAGCGTGGCTGCCCGGCGAAGCTCCAGGGCAAGTAGACGCCAGACACGTCAGGTGAAGGACACCAGGGGCGGGCCCGCGCAGCATGCGCCGGGTGCCGCCCCTTCGTGCGTGTTCAATCCCAGAACATCGGTGTGCCAATCCGAGTGAAAACGCATGGATCCTCGGGGGTGGAGCACTTCTCATTCCAACAGTGCGCGTCTACTTTCAACCGTCCCTTTCGGTGGGTGGTCAGGGAGGCGATGGGGCGGGACGCGGACGGTGAGAGCCGGTCGCCGGGCGCCCTCCATTCCCTCGAGCCCACCTCAGGAGCTCGCATGAAGGCGGTCCTTCGTTTCGGTGCGCTGGCGGTGGGAGTGGCGCTCACCGCGGGCGGGGCAGGGGAGGCGGCACAGCCGTCTCGGAAGCCCTCCAAGGCAGCGGTGCAGCGTGATTCCAAGCGCCAGGACACCCCGCGTCCGGAGGCTCGGGAGGCCAAGGATGCGAAGGCGGCCAAGGATTCCAAGGACGTGAAGGAGGCGAAGCGCCCCGCGTCCGAGGGCAAGGAGCGCGAGGGGCCGGCGCGCATGGGCCCCGCGCGCATGGGTCCCTCGTCCATGGCCAACGCGCCCCGGATCGCCGACGAGAAGAAGGACGGGCTCGCGGACCGCAAGCGCGACGAGGCCATCGAGGGCTTCAAGCGCCTCATTCCCAAGCTGCAGGAGGGCTCGCACCGCAGGGCGGACATGCTCTACCGCCTGGCCGAGCTCTACTGGGAAAAGTCCAAGTACCTCTACCAGCAGGAGATGAACCGCTACCTGGCCGCGGAGAAGGCCCATGACGCGGCCACCGCCCGGGGCGAGAAGGTGGATGCGCCCAAGGAGGATCACCGCGACAGCGAGCGCTACCGCGCCGAGACGATGCGCATCTACGAGGAGCTGCTGAGCGGCTACGCGGAGTGGCCGCAGCGCGACGAGATCCTCTTCTACCTGGGCTACAACCTGCAGGAGCTCGGCCGGCGCGACGACGCGGTGAAGCGCTACCTCCAGCTCATCCAGGAGTACCCCCAGTCGCAGTTCGTGCCAGACACCTACGTCCAGCTGGGCAACCACTACTTCGACAACAACAAGCTGAAGGAGGCGCGCGAGTACTACGAGAAGGCGCGCGAGTCGAAGGTGCCCAAGGTGTATGCCTACGCCGTCTACAAGCTGGCGTGGTGCGACTACAACGCGGGTGCCTACGACGAGGGCCTCGCCAAGCTGCACGAGGTGGTGGACTACGCCGGCGAGCGCGGTGAGGAGCTGGGTGACCTCAAGACCGAGTCGCTCAACGACGTGATCGTCTTCTACGTCAAGCTGGACCGGGCGAAGGACGGCATCGCCTACTTCAAGCAGAAGGCTCCCGAGAAGCGGCAGGAGCGGCTGATCTCCAAGATGGCCGTGCAGCTCATGGACGTGGGTCTGTACGACAGCGCCATCGAGACGTACCGCACGCTCATCCAGGACAAGCCGATGGGCCCCGGCGCGCCGGAATACCAGCAGTCCATCGTCAAGTCCTTCGAGGGTCTGCGCAAGCGCGACCAGGTGCGCGCGGAGATGAAGCGCATGGTGGAGCTGTACCGGCCCGGCGGCGAGTGGTGGCAGGCCAACGCCGGCAACAAGCCGGTGCTGCGCAATGCCTTCGGCGTCACCGAGGAGGCCATGCGCGTGATGGTGACGGACTACCACCAGGAGGCGCAGAAGACGCGCCAGGTGGAGACGTACCGGCTCGCCCGCGACATCTACAAGCAGTACGTCGACACCTTCGCCTCCAGCAACGACCCCGAGTTCATCTCCGACTCCGCCTTCAACATGCGGTTCTTCTACGCGGAGATCCTCTGGGCCCTGGAGGAGTGGGAGGCCGCCGCCGTCCAGTACGACGCCGTCGTGGCCTTCCAGGTCCCCGACCGGGACTCGGCCCGCGAGGTGACCAACGAGCAGTACCGCAAGAACGCGTCCTTCGCGGCCATCATGGCCTACGACAAGCTCGTGAAGATCGAGCGCGGCCAGCTCGCCAAGACGGAGCTCAAGGACGGCCAGAAGGTCGACGAGAACAAGTCCAAGGGCCAGGTGGAGAAGAAGGGCCGCCTCACCAAGAAGGGGACCGATCAGGCCGAGGAGCCGCTCTCGCGCTTCGAGGAGCGCCTGGTGGCCGCCTGCGACACCTACAACAAGCTCTACCCGGACAACCCGGACGAGATCGACCTGCGCTACCAGGCCGCCCTCATCGTCTACGATCGGCACCACTACGTGGACGCGGCCCGGCGCTTCGGGGAGATCATCAACAAGTTCCCCGCCGAGCGGCGCTCGCGTGACGCCGCCGACCTCACCATGTACGTGCTCGAGTCGCGCGAGGAATGGCTGGAGCTCAACAAGCTGTCACGGCAGTTCCTCGCCAACGAGAAGCTGCTCAAGCCCAGTCCCGAGTTCGCCGCTCGCGTGGCCCGCGTCGTCGAGGGCTCGCAGTACAAGTGGATCCACGAGGTCGTCTACCAGAAGGAGAAGAACCCGGCGAAGGCCGCCGAGCTGTTCCTCGACTACGTGAAGGAGTTCCCGAAGTCGGAGAACGCCGACCGGGCGCTCACCTCCGCCATGGTCATCTTCCAGGAGGCCGGGCAGCTCGACCGCGGCGTGCAGGCCGGCGAGCGCGTCCTCTCGGACTACTCCGGCAGCATCTTCGAGCCCAAGGTCCGCTACACGCTCGCGCGCCTCTACGAGAAGCTCGCCGAGTTCCGCAAGGCCGCCGCCATGTACGCCGCCTTCGTGGACACCCATGACGCCGCCACCCGCGCGCTCGCGCCCCAGCAGGGCAAGGACAAGCAGGCCAAGGCCTCGTCCAAGAAGGGCAAGAACGCGAAGGATGTGAAGGACGCGAAGGCGAAGGAGCCCAAGTCCAGCGACACGCCGAGCACGGACGAGGCCCGGGCCAGCAGGGACGCGGAGCGCCGCCAGCTGCTCACCGAGGCCGAGGCCTGGGTGGCCGATGCCCTCTTCAACGCCGGCCTCTGGTGGGAGGGCGTGGGCGAGTCCGACAAGGCCATCACCGCCTACCGCGCGTACCTCACGCGCTTCAAGGACCGGCCGGACGTGCCGCAGATCGCCTACAACATCGCGCTCGTCCACGAGAAGGACGGCAAGTGGGCCGAGGCGGCGCGTGCCTTCGAATCCTTCACCGAGACGTATGGGAAGGACTCCCGCACCGCGGCCGGCCAGGTGTACCTGGCTCGCTACCAGCAGCTGCTCGCGTACCGGAAGGTGAAGGACGCGCGCAACATCGAGCGCGTGCACGAGGAGCTCGTCCGCGGCTGGGCCCGGCTGTCTCCGGAGGAGAAGCAGCGGCCGGAGCTCCTCAACGCCTACGGCCATGCTCGCTTCCTCGCGGTGGAGTACGACTGGCAGCGCTACGTGGGCATCAAGTTCAAGAGCGTCGCCACCATCCGGCGCGACCTGGCCGCCAAGCAGCAGTCCATCCAGAAGCTGGAGAAGGCCTATACGGACGTGCTGGCCACCGGCTCGGGCGAGTGGGGCATCGCCGCGCTCACCCGCGTCGGCCTCGCCTACTCGGACTTCGCGCGCAACATCCTCGAGTCGCCGGATCCGGCGGGGCTCGACGAGGAGCAGCTCGCCATGTACCGCAGCGAGCTGGAGAACCTCGCGCTCCCTCTGGAGGACAAGGCCAGCGAGGCGCTCGAAAAGGCGCTGAGCAAGGCCTATGAACTGGCGCTCTACAACGAGTGGACGCTGGCCGCGCAGGAGCAGGTGAACCGCTACCACCCGGGGGCCTACGCGCAGGTGCGCCAGGTTCCCTTCCGCGGCAGCGAGTTCTTCGTCACCGCCGACGTGGCCAAGGAGCCGGGCCTCCCGGACACCAGCCAGGCCGGTGCCACTCCGGCGCCCGCCACTCCAGCCCCCGCCGCTCCGGCGGCTCCCGAGCAGCCCTCGACCGAGGCTTCGCTCATGCCGTCCTCCGCCTCGGGGGAGGTGCGGCCGTGAAGGTGACTCACATGCATCCAAGGGATTCCGCAGGGAGGACGTTCATGGCGTTCCGCCGCACCCTCGCCGCAGCCACGCTGGCCCTCACCGCCGCGTGCGCGACGACCTCGCAGGTGAAGCCCGCGCCGGTGGCCACCGCCAACCCGGCTCCGGCTCCGGCTCCAGCGGCTCCGGCCGCCGCCGCGCCCACGCCCGCTCCCGAGTCTCTCAATGCCAAGGACAGGCAGGCCCGGGAGCGCTTCGCCGAGGCCGTCGCCGCCTTCGACGCGGGCGACTTCGCCAGGGCCGAGGCGGGCTTCCGCCAGGTGCTGGAGCTCGCGCCCCAGAGCCTCAATGCCCAGTTCAACCTGGGCTTCATCGCCGAGCGCCAGGGCCGGCTCGCGGACGCCCAGGCCGCCTACGAGAAGGTGCGCTTCCTCGAGCCGGGTCACGTGCCCACGCTGCTCAACCTGGGCCGGCTCTACCGGCTCCAGGAGAAGTACACCGAGGCCATCGAGCTCTACGAGGGCGGATTGAAGACGCCGGGCCGCGAGCATGATGCCTCGCTGCTCAACAACCTCACCGTGGCCTACCGGCTCGCGGGCAAGCACGAGCAGGCCGAGGCCACCGCCCGCCGCGTGCTCGCTCGCCATCCGGAGGACGCCGAGGCGTACAAGAACCTCGCGCTCGTCTATTACGACCAGGGGAAGTACCGGCTCGCGGAGCTGGTGCTCGCCAACGCGCGCAAGCTCGATGAGAAGGACCCCGGCATCTACAACAACCTGGGGATGATCTACCTGAAGCTGGACGATCGGGCCCGCGCGCTCGTCCAGTTCCAGAAGGCGGTGTCGCTCGACGAGCGCTTCGCTCCCGGCCATCTCAACATCGGCGCCCTGGCGCTGGCCTGGCGCGACTACGCCGGCGCCGAGCGCTCCTTCTCCAAGGCCGTCGAGCTGGAGCCCGGCTCTCATGAGGCGTGGCTCTATTACGCCTACGCGCTGGACGGACAGAAGGGCAGGGAGCCGCAGAAGGGACTCAAGGCGGGCGAGGCCTTCGAGAAGGTGCTCGCGCTGCGCGCGGATCAACCCGAGGCCCTGTGCGGCGCGGGCTGGGCCTACGCCGTCGAGAAGACCGGTTGGGACAAGGCCGAGGGTTTCCTCGCGCGCTGCAAGGACCTGGGCACCACGAGCGCGCAGGACAAGCAGATGATCGACGCGAAGCTCCAGGGCATCGCGGCCATGCGCAAGAGCGGTCAGCCTCAGCCCGCGGCCGCCCCCGAGGAGAAGCAGTCGAATCCGGAGGCCGTCGGCGGCAGTGGTTCGCTGCTGGACAAGGTGTCGGATCAGGCGGCGCAGCAGGAGGGCGCGCCCGCTCAGGAGGCGAATCCCGCTCAGGATTCAACGTCTGCTCAGGACACCGCGCCTGTTCAGGAGTCCACGCCCGCGCCGGCCGGAGAGCCCTCGACGGCTGAAGGCAGCCCGGCGGGCGAGCCTCCGGCCGAGGCTCCGAAGACCGAATAACCTACCGACCCGGGTGGGAAAATTTTTCCACTCTTTAGGGTCCTCGATGGCAGCGGTGGGTGCGTGCCTTTGAGATTTCGCGGGATTCCACCAACCAGCACGTTGGTGCAGGGCGTGCAAGGGAGCTGGGGGGAACCTCACCTGGGACCCGCTGTCCCATCCGACGAGGAGGCCTGACATGAGACGACTGGCAGCGGCAGTGGCGGTGGTGGCGTTGTGGGCGGGGACGGCGGTTGCCGAGGAGCAGGACTCGCAGACCCAGGTGAAGGTCATCCAGGAAGAGGACAAGGTCGTCGTCCGGAAGAAGACGAACATCGACTTCACGGACATGGCGGTGGAGGGCGAGCTCACCAAGCCGGAGGGCTCCTACGTCCTCAACCGCAAGAAGACAGACTTCCAGAGCCTCATCCGGGTCCGGGACAACTTCAACCCCGAGCTGCAGAAGTCGGTCGACAACCTCTAGCGGGCGGGCATGGGACGGGACGGAAGGGAGGAGGAGGAAGCCACTATGGCGGCGGGGAAGAAGAACGGATTGACGCTGCGTATCACCGGGCCGGACGGGACCGTGCAGGAAGCGGTGTCCGAGTCCGAGAGCGTCATCGTGGGGTCGGGTGCGCAGGCGGCGGTGAAGATCCCGGATCCGAGGGTCTCGAACCTTCACGTGATGTTGAAGGTGGAGTCCACCGGTTCGGTGACGGCCATCGATCTGGGCAGCGAGAGTGGCACTCAGGTGGGCGGTCAGCGGGTGGTGGGTCCGAGGACGCTCGCGTCGGGTGACGTGCTGATGGTGGGTGGTTCGCGGGTGGAGGTGCTCTTCGGAGATGAGGGCCTGCCTCCGCCGCCCGCGGGTGCGGAGGTGAACGGAGCGACGTTGCAGGGCTCGGTGCTGGTACCGAGGGCCCCGGAACCGGTTCAGCCCATGGTGCCTCCGGGCCTGCGCAACCGGACGGCTCCGGGGCCGCGGGCCCGGGTCTTCCCGGCTCAACAGGCCCAGCAGGTCCGGCAGGCCCGGCCCCGGGTCGCGCCGCACATGCAGGAGCCGCTGCCCGCCGAGGCGCAGCCCACCAAGGACGAGAAGGTGCTCCAGGTGTGTCTGCTCTGGGGCGATCAGATCCTGGGGGTGCAACACTTCCGGGACGCCGTGCCGGTCACCATCGGCGAGGCGAAGAAGAACTTCTTCCACGTGTTCGACTCCGAGGTGGGAGCGCGGCACGTGCTGGCGGTGGCTCGCGGTGAGCTGTACGAGCTGCATGTTCCCCAGAGCGCGGGCGTCATCGTCACGCGCAACGGGGACGTGCGGACGAAGGACAGCCTTCGCGCGGAAGGCAAGCTGACGGCGTCGGGCGGGGAGCACGCGTACACGCTCGGCCTGCACGATCGGGCGGAGGTGTCGCTCGGCACGCTCACCTTCGTGGTGCGCTACGTGAAGCCGTCGCCGGCCGTGGCGGTGAACACGCTGGAAGAGGCGGACTTCACCTGGTTCAAGATCGCCGGCATCACCCTGGTGGCGGCCGGCGCGCTGCTGACGGCCATCCTGCTCACGCCGCGCTCCGAGAAGCCGTCCGACGACGACATCTTCCAGAGCCAGCAGCGGGTGGCGAAGCTGCTGGTCAAGCCGACGAAGCCCATCGACGTGAAGCGCTTCCAGGCCAAGGGCGCGGAGGAAGGCGCCAAGGCCAAGGGCGAGGAGGGCAAGTTCGGCAAGGAGGAGGCCAAGAAGGCCGAGGCCGATCCCTCCAAGCCGGGCACGCCCGTCGTCGACAAGACGAAGCGCGAGAAGGATCGCCAGGTGGTGGGCAAGGTGGGCCTCCTCGGCGCCTTCAAGGGACTGAAGGGTGGGGCGTCGGAGGTCTTCGGTCCGGGCGGCCTGGGCACGGGCATCAACAACGCCCTGGGTGGCCTCAAGAGCGGCGCGGGCCTGGGTGACGCGCAGGGCGTGGGCGGGCTCGGCTCGCGTGGCCAGGGCACGGGCGGCGGCGGTACGGCGCTGGGCCTGGGTGGCCTGGGCACCAAGGGCAATGGTCGCGGCGCGGGTGACGGCGGCGGCATCGACCTGACGGGCCGCGGCAAGTCGATCACCAAGATCGTCCCCGGAAAGACCACCGTCATCGGCGGTCTGGACAAGGATGTGATCGCCAAGATCATCCGGAGCCACCAGAACGAGATCAAGTACTGCTACGAGACCGAGCTGAACAAGAACCCGAGCCTCGCCGGCAAGGTGGCGGTGGCCTTCACGATCGACCCGGCGGGTGGTGTGTCGGAGGCGAACGTGACGGAGACCACGCTGAACAACTCCACGGCGGAGAGCTGCATGCTCTCGCGTATCCGCCGCTGGAAGTTCCCCGAGCCCAAGGGCGGTGGCGTGGTGGCGGTGACGTACCCCTGGCTCTTCTCGCCGGCGGGTAACGAGTAGTCGCTCGCGTCCCAAGGAAGTTCTCAACGTGTGGAACCCCTCTCCCCTGATGGGGAGAGGGTCTTTTTTAGAGGGTCGTCTCCATGAGGAAGCCGCTGCTGGTCGCCGTGCTCGCGCTGCTGCCCACCCCTGTCCTCGCGGCCACGCCGCCCGAGGGTGTCCCGCTCGAGGTTCGCCGCGGCTTCTTCACCGAGGCCGACATCGGGACGTTCTTCACGCTGGGTGGCGAGAACATCTACTCGAACGCGCAGACGTACCTGCAGCTCGGCGTGGGGTACGACCTGACGGACAAGGTGTCGTTGGGGGTGCACTTCGGCCTGGGCGCGTCGGCGGCGAACTGCTTCGCCGGGTACCTGCCGGACTCGGACGTGTGCAGCATGTCCGACAACTTCACGGTGTCGTTCGGCGACGTGACGGCGGCGTACATGGTGCCGCTGGCCGAGCGCCTCTACCTGATGCCGAAGGTGGCCGCGGGCCTCACGCGGATGGATCCGGCGCCGGTGGGCAGTGGGGACCCGGGGCAGTCGATGACCGCCCCGAACGCGGGACTGGGCATTGGCATCGAGTACGCGACGCCGATGGACCATTTCTCGGTGGGGGCGGACTTCATGGCCCGCTACATCATCGGGCCCAACATCTCCACGTTCGCCCTCTTCCCCCGCGTGAAGTACACCTTCTGAGCGCTCAGGGGGCTGGATACAGCTGAAGCCGTGGCACCACCTCATCCGTCGCGCGGTAGCGTGAAGAAGAACGTGGTGCCCTGTCCCTCCGTGCTGTCGATCCAGATCTTCCCTCCATGGGACTCGATGAGCGCCTTGGTGATGGCGAGGCCGAGCCCGAAGCTGTCTCGGGCACTCCTGTTCGCCTGCCAATAACGGTCGAAGATATGCGCCCGGTCCTTTTCGGCGATGCCGGGGCCCGTGTCGCTGACGCTGAAGACGACCCGATCGTCTTCGCCTCGGGTCCGCACCACGACGGAGCCGCCCTCACCCGTGAACTTGATCGCGTTGCCGACCAGGTTCGACAGGACCTGCATGATGCGGTCGCGATCGCACCGGACCTTCAGGTTCGACGGTTCGAGATCCTTCTCGAGTCGAACCCCCTTCTCGGCCGCGATGGCTTGCAGCATCTCGACGTTCTCCGTCGCGATCCCGTTCGCGGTGTGCGCCGCGACCTCGATCCGGAGCTGCCCCGCCTCGATGCTGGAGAAGTCGAGCAGATCCCGGATCATGTGGATCATCCGCTCGGCCGCGCGCCCGATCCTCTCGATGATCCGGGGCGTCTTCACTCGCGGCTCGGCCCCGCGTGCATCACTGAGGAGCTGCGCGGCCCCTGTCCGGATGATGGTCAGGGGGTTGCGGAGATCATGCGACACGACCGCCAGGATTTCCTCCCGTATGCGAACGGCGGTCTGGGCCTGTTCGTACAACCGTGCGTTGTCGATGGCGAGGGCAGCGCGGCGGGCGAGCTCCTCGGCCAGACGGAGATCCTCCGAGTCGTAGCTCCTGCCAGGATTGGCCACGAGGACCATCGCGCCAAATGTCTTGCCACGCGCCGTCAGTGGAACACACAGATACGACTGCGCTCCGAGGTCGCTCAGGAGCGTGGGCTCCGCGAGCCCGAGCGCCTCCGCGATCCAGCCTACGTCGGAGAGGTCCGGTAGCAACTCCGATTGCCCGGTCTGAACGACGCGCGCGACTCCATGCCCCTTCTGCGGTTCGTTGGGGATGCTCCGCATCGCTTTCTGGACGAGCTGCTCCAGATCCGGGTCGACATGCGCGACCGCGACGGGGTGGAGGAGGCTGTCCTCGAGCATCTCGACGACACAGGTCTGGGCCAGGGCTCGCGTCGCCAGCCGGGCCACCGTGTTCAAGGTGGTGTGGTAGTCGAGCGATCCGGCCAGTACCGTGCCGACCTCGGACAAGAAGGACATGGCCTGCTCGGCCCGCATGCGCTCCGTCAGGTCCCTGGCCACGTTGGAGAAGCCGTGCAGGCGGCCCTCGCGATCCCTCACCGCGCTCAGGATGAGGCTGGCCCAGAAGGTGCTCCCTCCCTTGCGGACCATCCAGCCCTCGAATTCGGCGCGCCCCTCCGTCTCCGCGCGCCGCAACAGGTTCTCGAGGATCCCCTTCTTCAACTCCTCGGGGCGGAAGAAACGGGTCACCGACACCCCGATGATCTCCTCCGCCTTGTACCGCTTCATCCGTTCCGCCCCTGGGCTCCAGCTCGCGATACGCCCGTCCGGGGACAGCATGAAGACGCCGTAGTCCTGGAGGCTGTCGATCAGCAGCCGGAGCTGTTCCTCGCTCTCGCGCAGCGTGTCCTCGGTCTTCTTGCGCTCGGTCAGATCCTTGGCGACGTTGGAGATGCCCTGGAGGTTGCCCTGCGCGTCTTCCACCGCGCTGAGGGTGGCGAGCGCCCAGAACCGGTCACCGCCCTTTCGCACCATCCAACCTTCATAGGTCGCACTGCCCTTCAAGAGCGCCTGCTCGACGAGCCGCTCCGGCGTGTGCTTCTCGATCTCCTCGGGAGGGAAGAAGCGTGAGATGGGCGAGCCGATGATCTCCTGGGCGCGGTAACCCTTGAGCCGCTGCGCACCTTGATTCCAGCTCTCGACGGTTCCCCGCGTGGACAGCATGAACACGCCGTAATCCTGAACGCTCCCGATGAGCAGCCGGAAGTACTCCTCGCTCCTTCGGAGCTCCTGCTCCGTTCGCTTTCGCTGGGTGACATCCCTCGCGAGAATGGAGAAGCCCCGGAGGCGGCCACCTTCATCCTCCACCGCGCTGATCGTGAGGAGCCCCCAGAAGTCCTCTCCGCCTTTGCGGACGAGCCAGCCCTCGTATTCGGCACGTCCCACCCGCGCGGCCTCCATGAGGAGACGCTCGGGCAGGCCGTTCCCGGCCACGTCGGGAGGAAAGAGCACGGAGACCGGGGACCCGATGACTTCGTGGGCCCGATAGCCTTCGAGCCGCTGGGCACCGCGGTTCCATGTCTCGACGGCTCCCGTGGGAGACACCATGAACACGCCGTAGTCCTGACTCTCGACGAGCAGCCGGAAGTGCTCTTCGCTCTCTCTCAGCGCCTGCTCGGTTTTCTTGCTCTGGGTCAGATCCTTCGCCACGTTCGAGAAGCCTCGAAGGCGTCCTCGATCGTCGGTGATGGCGCTCAGGGTCAAGCTCGCCCAGAAGGGCGTGCCGCCTTTGCGGAGCATCCAGCCCACGTACTCCGCCTCACGCTCCAACTCGGCCTTGTCCAGGAGCCGTTGGGGCGTCTCTTTCGCGATCTCCTCGGGAGGGAAGAAGCGCGAGAGCGGAGCACCGAGGACCTCATCGGCCCGATAACCCTTGAGGCGTTGCGCACCGGGGGTCCAGCTCTCCACGGTCCCGTCGGCCGACAGCATGAACACGCCGTAGTCGCGGAGGTTTTCGACGAGCAGCCGGAAATGTGCTTCGGTCTCGCCGAGGGCGAGCTCCCGCTCCTTGATCCTGGAGACGTCGACGGTCAGCCCGGCCACCAGGAGCACGCCATTCGAGCGCCTGCTGCGTTGGATGGTGGTCTGGGCCCAGAGCGTCGAGCCATCGGCCCTGTGCATCCGGTGCTCGCACGTATGCACGCCGCCCTCGGCGGCCGCCCGGTACAGCGTTTCCAGGAAGCGACCCCAGTCCCTGGAGTGGACGTGCTTCTTCAGGAAGTCCGCCTCGACCGCCCAGTGCTGGACGGGATGGCCGAACATCTCCGCGGCCGACGCACTGACGAACGAGAGCCGGACCGTCGCGGCATCCGCTTCCCAGAGGATGGCCCCGTGAAGGTGCCGCAGCAGATCGTCAGACAGACCCTCGGACGAGTGTGCATCGGTCTGTGCTTCTGTCATGGGTCGCCCCTCTCTCCCCCGGGAGTCCCATGACCCGACGGACATTGGAGGTCCTTCAACGGAAGTTTTGGGCGTGTGCACGGGTCCGCAAGCGCTGGCCCCTCGTCCAAGCAGACGGGCTTGACCTGGGATTGCTCGCCAGGCCCCTCTGGATGATGTGGGAGAGGGAGGGGGAGCGCCATTCGCGCTTCGATGCGATATCTCCTCGTTCGAGATGCCAACCCGAGGAGCCCTCGTGTCCCAACTCGTCTTCCATCACTATCCAAGCTCTCCTTTCTCCGAGAAGATCCGGGCGATCTTCGGCTTCAAGGGCCTGCGGTGGACCTCGGTCCACATCCCGGTGATCATGCCCAAGCCGGACGTGATCGCGCTGACGGGTGGTTATCGCAAGACGCCCCTGTTGCAGATCGGCGCGGACATCTACTGCGACACGGCGCTGATCGCGGACGTGCTGGAGCGGCTCGCGCCAACGCCGACCCTGTATCCGGCTGAATCCGCCGGAACGGCGCATCTGCTGGCGCAGTGGGCGGATTCGACCCTGTTCTGGACGGCGATCCCGTACACCCTCCAGCCGGCGGGTCTCCAGACCCGGTTCGCCGGGATGAAGCCGGAGCACATCAAGGCGTTCGTGGCCGACCGCACGGCCTTTCGCGGCAATGCGCGGAGCATCGCGATCCCGGAAGCGACCGGGGCACTGCGGCTGTACCTCGAGCAGTTCGAGGCCCAGCTCGCGGATGGCCGGCCCTGGCTGCTCGGGAAGGCCACGAGCATCGCGGATTTCTCCGTCTACCACTCGCTCTGGTTCGTGCGGAGCGCGCCCCCGGTCTCGGACATTCTCGAGCCGTACCGCCACGTGACGGCCTGGCTGGATCGTGTCCAGGCCCTGGGGAACGGTACGTTCGACAAGATGACGAGCGGCGAGGCCGTCGCGCTCGCGGCCTCGAGCAAGCCCGCATCCACCGAAGGGGAGGCCTTCCTGGATCTGCATGGCATCGCGCGCGGCGAGCGTGTCACGGTCGCGGCGACGGACTACGGCGTCGATCCCGTGGAAGGCGAGCTCGTGTTGTCGCGCCCGGATGAGATCGCGATCCGCCGGGTGGATCCGCGCGCGGGCGAGGTCGTGGTGCACTTCCCGCGCATCGGCTTCCAGCTCCAGAGACCGGGGTGAGCGGCGTCCGGGTCAGGGTGGCGGCCTCCGACTCCCGAGGGGCCGCGATGGTGCTGGCGCGCGCCTTCCAGGTTCCCCTGGAGGCGGCTCGCCAGCTGTTGTCCGAGGATCGCGTCCTGCCTCGGGACCTGGAGGCGGTCGAGGCACAGCGGTTGGTGGAGTCCCTCCGGAAGCACGGGGTGAGCTGCGAGCCGGTGGCGGTCGCGGGTCATGGCAGCGCCGTGTGTAGCAGCCATCCGACCCTGGCCCCGGAGGCACCGTGCGCGGACTGCCGCGAGCTGGTGTGCGTGCTGTGCAGGAGCCCGGAGGGCGAGGCGCTCTGTGCCCGGTGTGCCTCCCTCCGAGCGCGCCGTACGCGGGCCAAGTGGTTGCGCGTGTCCGTGTTGCTCGTCGTCCTGGTGCTCGTGGTGTTCTGGGGCACCTCTCGCAACCGCCTCCGGGAGACCCGCCTGGAGTGGGACCGGCCCTTGAGCGTGGCGGTGGTGCTGCTCTCCCGCGGCGAGGTGAAACCCGAGGTGCACCAGGCCTGGCGCGACGGCGTGGTCCGGCTGGAGACATGGCTCGGGAGTGAGGCCCGCCGCCACGGTGTGAACGTGGACCCGCCGGTCCGTTTCGTCCTGACCGGACCCCAGTCCGCGGCCGGGCTGGAGCTGTCGGCTCCCGGGAATTCGCTGGTGGCGCGGGCCCGGCATGCGTGGGCGCTGTCTCGCGGCCTGGCCGCCGTGGACGAGGCCGCCGGTCTGGATTCGCTCGGGCTGGATGCTCGCATCTACGTGGTGTTGGAGCCGGCGGGGGAGGGGGGCGAGCGCCTCGTGGAGGGCATGGCCGAGGCAGGTGGCTCGGTGGGCCTGGTGCGCGGGGTGCTGGAGGATACCGAGCTCACCCTGGAGCTGACGGCCGTGGCCCACGAGCTGTTCCACTGTCTCGGCGCGGCGGATGCCTACGATGAGCAGGGCCATGCGCGCGTCCCCGAGGGGCTGGTGGAGCCCGCGCGTCAGCCCCTCTACCCGCAGCCCGCCGCCGAGGTCATGGTGGGCGAGGTTCCGCTGGGAGAAGGGCAGGGGCGGTTGCCCGAGTCGCTGGACGAGGTGCGCGTGGGGCCCGCCACGGCGGCGGCCCTCCGCTGGGTGCGTTGAGCTGGCAGTCAGTGAAGAGCGAGAAGGAGAACGAGCGGAACGGCATGTCACGGGGATATCGCGCTCGCCTGGTCGTGCCTCGCTAGCGGTGGGGAGCGCGCGCTCCTATCTTGAACTCCATGTCCAAGTCCGGAAACCCGCCCCGTGGCCGTCTGGCCCGGATCGGCAAGGTGGCCGCGCTCTCCGCTCGGGGATCGGCGGGGCTGGCGTGGCGCGCCGTCCGCAAGATGGCGGGCGCGGAGACGGAGGCGCTCGATCGTTCCACCCTCGGTCACTTCGCCCATGTCCTGGGCGAGATGAAGGGCGCCGCGATGAAGCTCGGCCAGGCGCTCTCGATGGACGTGGATGCACTCCCTCCGGAGCTGCGGGGGATCATCGCCCGCCTGCAGAGCGAGGCACCCCCCATCGCGGCGGAGGAGATCGCGCGGATCATCGAGGCGGAGCTCGGCGCGCCGCCCGAGCGGCTCTTCGCCGAGTTCTCGCGTGAGCCCCTGGCCGCCGCCTCGCTCGGGCAGGTGCATGCCGCACGTCTGGAGGACGGCCGCGAGGTGGTGGTCAAGGTCCAGTATCCCGGCATCGCCGAGGCGGTCGAGTCCGACTTCGACAACCTCTCCACCCTGGCCCGCGCGGCGGGACTGACCACGAAGCTGCTCGATGGCCGGCGCTACGTGGATGAGCTTCGCAGTGAGGTGGTGCGGGAGACGGACTACGTTCTCGAGGCGGAACGGGCCCGCCGTTTCGCGGAGGTCCTCTCGCCCGAGCCGGATCTGATCGTTCCCCTTCCGGTCCCGGAGCGTTCATCGGACCGTGTGCTCTGTCTGACCCGGGTGCGCGGCAGGACGCTCCAGCAGTTCATCGACTCCGGGCCGGATGCGAGCGCGCGCTGGCGGGTGAGCGAGCTGCTCATCCGCGCCGTGCACGGTCCCTTCTTCTCCGCGGCGCTGCTCCACGCGGATCCTCATCCGGGCAACTTCCTCGTCACCGAGGAGGGACGGCTGGCCCTGCTCGACTTCGGATGCGTGAAGACCTTCCGCCCCGAGTTCGTCGAGGCCATCCGTGCCTTCCTGCGATCGGAGATGCTCGGGCTCTCCTACGACGCGCTGGCCGGGGTCCGCGCCGCGGGCTTCGAGGTGGACACCGACGAGGCCACCGCCCGGAGTCTACTCTCGGAGATCCTGGAGATCGCCACCCGGCCCCTGCGCACGAATGTCTACGACTACGCGCGGGACACCTCGGTGCCGGACATGCGGGCGCTGGGTCTGCGCCGGGCCGGTGACTTCCTGCGCGTCCGTCCGCCCGCGGAGGCGGTGATGCTCGGGCGCGCGGTGGGCGGCTGCGCGCAGAACCTGCGAGCATTGGGGGCCCGAGGCGATTTCCGGTCCGTCTACCTGCGATTGCTCGAGCGCACGCTGTCAGGGCCCTCCACGAGGGCGGGTGGCTGAGGAGGTGCCGTGCTGGGACTCGAGGAGATCAAGGCCCGGGTGCGCGAGGCGGGAGGGCCCGAGCTGCTCGACCGCTTGGAACGGCTCGACGCGGAGCGTGTCCGCCCTCCGGTCGAGGCTCCCTGCGTGCGCGCGATCGGCAGGGGCATCCGCCCGGACTTCGACGTGGTGCTCGCGGGCGGCGGTCTGTCGCTGCTGTTCGCGCCCGTGCTGGCCGGGCTCGGCCTGAAGGTCGGGGTATTCGAGCGCGGCCGGGCGGCGGTGTCGCATCGCGAGTGGAACATCAGCGGCTCCGAGCTCGCACCCCTGACGCAGAGTGGCCTCTTCCGGCCGGAGGAAGTGGAATCGCTCATCGTCGCCCGCTACGAGCGGGGCATCTGCCGCTGGCATGGTGGCGGCGAGTATCCGGTCCGGGGCGTGCTCGATCATGCCATCGATGCCGGCCTGCTCCTCTCGGAGAGCCGCCTTCGTGCCGAGCGGCGCGGCGTCGCCTTCCATGACGGACATTCCCTGGTGGGCGTGGGTGAGGGTCCCGAGGCGGTGCGCCTGCTGTTCGATCGGACCGGGGGCGGACGATCCGAGGTGACGGCCCGTGTGTTGCTCGACGCGCGGGGCATCTCCAGTCCCCATGCGACCGCGGATCTCCTCTGTCCCACGGTCGGGGGCGTGCTCGGTGGATTGAAGGAGGGCACCGCGCCCGACGAGCTGGATCCCCGGGTGGGCGACATCCTGGTGACGACCGAGGGCGTGGAGGACGGGCGCCAGCACATCTGGGAAGGGTTTCCCGGGCGTCCGGGCGAGGCGACGATCTACCTGTTCTATTACGCGCGGGCGCGGTGCATCCGGCAGCATGCGCTGCTCCAGCTCTACGGGCGGTTCTTCGAGCGGCTCGGACGGTACAAGCGGGGTGAGCCACGTCTGCTCCGGCCGACGTTCGGCTACATCCCGGGCTGGTCGAGGCTGGTGCCGCCTCCGAGTGCTCCAGGGCGCCGCGTGGTGCTGGTGGGCGATGCGGCCGCACGTCACTCGCCGCTCACCTACTGTGGCTTCGGTGCGATGATGCGCTCGTTCCTCCCCGGGTCGATGGCCCTCGCCGCCGCGCTCGCGAGCAATCGCTTCCCGCTCGGGTCGATCGTCCATGACACTCCGCTGCACTCGGTGACCGGGGCGCTGGCGCTCTTCATGGCCGAGCCTCCGCGCGAGCCGGAGCGCCGCGACGAGGTGAACCGGCTCCTGGACACCGCCTTCGCCGCGCTCCACGAGCTGGGCAATGAAGTCTACGCGTCGCTGCTCAAGGACCAGATGTCCGGGCCCGATTTCGTGCGCTTCCTCCAGCACATCGCGTGGATGCGGCCCCGGGTCTACAGGGATGCCCTCACGCTCGCGGGCTTCGGCCCGCTCGCCGTCGCCCGGTGGCTGGGAGGGCTCTCCCGCGTGTTGCTCCCTCGGCCCCTCTCACCCTGACCGGAGATACCCATGCGCCTGCCGCTCGAGCTGCCGAAGCTGTCCATCGGGCGTCTCTCCCCCGAGCGGCTCGCTTCCTCTCCCCGGGCCCGGCTCGCGCGTGCGCCAGAGGGTCGTCGCGCGGCGATCGTGGGCGGCGGGTTGGCGGGCATGGCGACCGCTACCGTCCTGGCGGAGCGCGGCGTCCGTGTCACCGTCATCGAGCGCGAGCCGTTCCTTGGTGGCCGGGTGGCGGGCTGGAGGGATCGCCTGTCGGACGGCGAGCCCTTCGACATGGAGCGCGGCTTCCACGCCTTCTTCCGCCAGTACTACAACCTGCGGGCGCTGCTGCGCCGTGTGGATCCCCGGCTGGAGCGCCTGCGCGCGTTGGAGGACTACCCCATCCTCGGTCCCGGGGGCAGCGTGGAGTCCTTCTCCAACCTTCCCGCGCTCCCGCCCTTCAACCTCATCGGTCTCGTTCGCCGCACCTCCTCGCTGCGGCTGATGGATCTGCGCCACATCGATGTCCGGTCCGGTCTGGCGATGCTGGCCTTCGACATGGAGCGGACGTACGCCGCGTTCGATCACCGCACGGCGCGCGAGTACCTGGACTCGCTGCGTTTTCCGCCCCATGCCCGGCGCATGCTCTTCGATGTCTTCTCCCACTCCTTCTTCAACCCGGAGGAGGAGATGTCGGCGGCCGAACTGCTGATGATGTTCCACTTCTACTTCATGGGGAATCCGGAGGGTCTGATCTTCGACGTGCTCGACGAGTCATTCGCCTCCGCGCTCTGGCTCCCGCTGCGCCGTTACCTGGAGGAGAGGAGCGTGCGGTTCCAGCTCGGCCAGTCGGTCACGGCGGTGACTCCGTGCGTGGACGGCCGGTTCCGGATCCGGGTGGAAGGAGGGGAAGCCATCGAGGCGGACGCGGTGGTGCTCGCCACCCCGGTGCCCGCGCTCCAGCGGATCGTCACGGACTCACCGGAGCTGCTCGACAAGGAATGGCGCGCGAAGGTGATGGCGCTCGCGTTGACCTCGCCGTTCGCGGTCTGGCGGTTGTGGATGGATCGCCCGACGGCGCCGGGCCGCCATCCCTTCGTGGGCACCACGGGGATGGGGGTGATCGACAACATCTCGCTCTACCATCTCTTCGAGGGCGAGAGCCGGCGCTGGGCGGCGCGGACGGGCGGCTCGGTGGTCGAGCTCCATGCCTATGGCCTGCCGCAGGATGCCGACGAGGCGCAGGTGCGGCGCGAGCTCCTCGGGGCCCTGCACCAGCTCTACCCGGAGCTCGCCGGTGCGCGAGTGCTCGAGGAGCGGTTCCTGCTTCGCCAGGACTGCCCCGCGTTCGCCCCGGGCTCCTTCCGGGAGCGACCCACGGTGGAGACACCCTCTCCTCGGGTGGCGCTCGCTGGCGACTTCGTCCGCCTGCCCATTCCCACGGCCCTGATGGAGCGGGCCGCCACCTCGGGCTTCATGGCGGCCAACCACCTGCTGGCGGGTTGGGGAGCCCAGGGCGAGGAGATCTGGTCCGTGCCCAGGAGAGGGCTGCTGGCCGGCCTGCCCCTCCCCGGCGTGTGAGCCGGGGAGAGGGGCCTCGAGCTCACGGCGCGGGGGCGGGGGCGATGGGCTGCTCCCCGTGCTCCTCGTGCGTCCGCTTCGCCTCACCCCGCAGCCGCTGCATCAGGACGTACAGGCCGGGGATGAAGAGGAAGTTGACCACGGTGGACACCAGCATTCCTCCGAAGACGGCCGTGCCCAGCGAGTTGCGCGCGGCGGCACCGGCGCCCGACGCCGTCATCAGCGGCACCACGCCCAGCAGGAAGGCGATGGAGGTCATGAGGATGGGTCGCAGACGCACCTCGGCGGCCGTCACCACCGCATCCACGGTGCTCTTGCCGGTCTCGCGCAACTGCTCGGCGAACTCCACGATGAGGATGGCGTTCTTGCTGGCCAGACCCACCAGCATCACCAGTCCGACCTGGCAGAAGACGTCGTTGGCGAAGCCACGCGCCATCTGCAGGGCCAGGGCGCCCATGACGGCCAGCGGCACCGACAGGATGATGACGAAGGGCAGGCTGAAGCTCTCGTACTGGGCCGCGAGCACCAGGAAGACGAACAGCAGGCCCAGCGCGAAGATGATCATCGTCTGACCGCCGCTCTCCTTCTGCTCGAGGCTGATACCCGTCCACTCCGAGCTCATGCCCTGGGGGAGCAGCTGGGTGGCCACCTGTTGCATGGCCTCCAGCGCCTGACCCGACGAGACGCCTGGAGCGGCCTGTCCGTTGATCTCCGCGGCACGGAAGAGGTTGTAGTGGCGGATGACCTGGGCGGAGGAGGTGGGATTGACCTTCACCAGCGACTCCAGGGGAATCATGGAGCCGCCCTCGGTGCGCACGTAGAAGGCGCCGATGTCCTGCGGGCTGTCGCGGAACTGCTGCTCGGCCTGGACATAGACGCGGTAGGTGCGGTTCGCGTAGTTGAAGTCGTTGACGTACTGGCTGCCCATGTAGAGCTGCATCGTGCCGAACACCTGCTCGATGGGCACGCCGAGCGCCTTGGCCTTCTGGCGATCCACCTCGACGTCCAGCAGCGGCGTGTCGGCGTTGAAGGAGGTGTAGACGCCGCGCAGCTGGCCCTCCTGGTTGGCGTTCGCCACCACCTCCTGGACGGCCGAGGCCAGCTCGTCCAGGGAGCGGCCGCCCGCGACGTCCTCGACGATGAACTGGAAGCCGCCCACGCTGCCCACGCCGCGGATGGCGGGGGGCTGGAGGGGCATCACCCGGGCTCCACCGATGCCGGCCAGGGGTCCGCGCAACCGCTCCACCAGCGCGGCCACGGACTGCTCCGGCTTGCGCCGCTCCTCCCACGGTTTGAGCGGGGTGAAGATGGTGGCGTAGTTGGGACCGGTGCCCTGGAAGGAGAACCCGCCGATGGCGAACATCGTCACGATCTCGGGCTGGGCCTTCAGCACCTTCTCCACCTGGGCCAGCACCTTCTCCGTCTGGGTGAGGGACATGCCCTCGGGGCCCTGCACGGAGATGATGAGGTAGCCCTGGTCCTCGTCGGGGATGAAGCCGGTGGGCGCCGCGCGGAAGAGCAGCACCGTGCCGGCCAGGCACAGGAGGAACACCGCGAAGATGATCCAGGGGTGCTTCAGCACCCGGCGCAGCCCCCGGCCGTAGGTGTCCTTCGTCCAGTCGAGCGCCCGGTCCATCATGCGGAAGAAGATCCACTTCTCCCCATGGTGGTGCTTGAGCAGCCGCGCGCTCATGGCCGGTGTCAGGGTGAGGGCGCAGAAGGTGGACAGGGCCACCGACGCGGCGATGGTCAGCGCGAACTGGCGGTAGATGGAGCCCGTGGTGCCAGGGAAGAGCGCCACGGGGATGAACACCGCCACCAGCACGATGGAGATGGCCACCACCGCGCCCGCCACTTCCTTCATGCCCGCTCGCGCCGCCTCGAAGGCCGACAGGCCCCGTTCAGCCATCAACCGTTCGATGTTCTCGATGACCACGATGGCGTCGTCCACCACGAGGCCCGTGGCCAGCGTCAGGCCGAAGAGCGTCAGCGTGTTGATGGAGAAGCCCATCAGGTAGACGAAGGCGAAGGTGCCCACCAGCGAGACGGGCAGGGTGATGGCGGTGATGAGCACGCTGCGCCAGCCGTGCAGGAACAGGAAGATGACGAGGATGACCAGCGCGATGGCTTCAATGAGCGTGTGCACCACCTCGTTGACGGAGGCGCGCACGGCGAGAGTGGTGTCGTTGCCCAGTGCGTACTCGAGCCCCGGAGGGAACTGCTGGGAGAGCCGGTCCATCTCCCTGAGGACTCCGTCACGCACGTCCAACGCGTTGGCGGTGGGCAGCTGCATGATGGCCATGCCCACGCCCGTCTTTCCATTGAAGCGCAGGAGCGTTCCGTAGTTCTCCGCGCCCAGCTCCACGCGGCCCACGTCCTTCACGCGCACGAGCTTTCCGTCCGTGTTGCGCATCAGGACGATCTCCCCGAACTCCTCGGGCTCGACGAGCCGGCCGCGCGCCCGCACGGCGATCTGGTAGGGCTGCTCGGTGCTCGACGGCGGCTGGCCCACCTGGCCCGCGGCCACCTGGAGGTTCTGCTCCTGCAGCACCCGCACCACGTCCTGGGGGGTGAGGCCGCGGCTGGCGAGCTGGGTGGGGTTGAGCCACAGGCGCATGGAGAACTTGCGCTCGCCGAAGATGCGCACGTCACCCACGCCGCGCACGCGCTTGACGGCGTCCTTCAGGTTCACGTCCGCGTAGTTGCTGAGGAACTGCGCGTCGTAGCGGTTGTCCGGGCTGGAAAGGCCGATCGTCAGCAGCATCTGGCTGGAGGCCTTGTTGACGACGATGCCCGTCTGGTTCACCTGGGCGGGCAGACGCGCGGCGGCGCGGCTCACGCGGTTCTGCACGTCCACGGCGGCCACTTCGATGTCGCGCGTGGGCTCGAAGGTGACGGTGACCTGGCTCGTGCCGTCGTTGCTGCTGGTGGAGGTGATGTACCGCATGCCCTCCACGCCGTTGATCTCCTGCTCCAGCGGGATGGTGACGGCGCTCTCCACCACCTCGGCGCTCGCGCCCACGTAGGTGCTGGTGACGGTCACCTGGGGCGGGGCGAGATCCGGGTACTGGGCAATGGGGAGGGTGGGAATGGCGATCAGCCCCACCAGCGTCAGCAGGATGGAGCAGACGGCGGCGAAGACGGGCCTGCGGATGAAGAAGTCGACGAACACGGCGTTGGAGCCCTCATTCTCTCTGCTGCTGCCTAACGGCTGCCCCCGGCGGCTCCACCGCCAGCGGTCCCTGCTTGTGCTCCGGCCTGGGCGACCGTGCCCTTCACCTTCACCGGCGCCCCATCACGCAGCGCCTGCAGCGAGGTGACGGCCACCTGCTCGCCCTCCTTCAGCCCGCTCTCCACCACGTAGGCCAGCTCTCCGAGCGCTCCGAGCTTGATGGGGCGGCGCTCCACCACCTTCTGGCCGCCCTTGTCCGTCACCACCAGGGCGAAGGGCTGGCCGCTCTGGCGCACCACCGCGAGCGCCGGCAGCTGCAGGGCGTTGCGGGTGGAGTAGACGAGGCGCGCGCGCACCAGCTCGCTGGGACGCAGGCCCACGGTGTTGCGGAAGGCGGCCTTCACCTCCACCAGCTGGGTGCGGGGATCCGCCTGGGGCGCGATGAAGAAGACGGTGCTGGTGAGCAGCACCTTCCCGCTCGAATCGAGCACCTCGAGCGGCGTCTCGGGCCGCAGCGAGCGGGCGCGCTCGGACGGCACCGCCACGCTCACCTCGAGCACGTCCGCCTGGGCCACGCTGGTCAGGGGCGTGGTGGCGCTCACGAAATCACCCACGCGCACCAGCACGTCGCCCACCGTACCGGCGAAGGGGGCGCGCACGGCGTGGAACTGCAGCTGCACCTCGCGCTGGGTCTCATTGGCGGCGGCGGCGCGCGTGGAGGCCTCGAGCGCTTCCACCTGGGCCCGCGACTGCTCCAGCTCCTGGGCGCTCGCCAGGCCCTCCTTATAGAGGGACTCGATGCGGGCACGCGTCCGGCGCGCCTGCTCCAGGTTCACCTCCGAGGAGGTGCGCTGGGCCCGGGCGCTCTCGAGCGCCGCGGTCTCCTCGCGCGCGTCCACGTCGATGAGCGGATCTCCCGCCTCCACCTTCTGGCCGGGGCGCACGTGGATGCGGCGCACGTTACCGGCCACCTGGGGCAGCACGTTGACGCTCTGGCGCGACATCAAGGTGCCGAGGTACTCGCCGGTATCCCGCACCTCGCTCGGCGCGAGCTGGACCACCTCGATCTCACGCGCGGGCGGCGGCGCCTTGGCCGCCGGCTTGTTGCCGCAACCCGAGGCGCCCATCACCAGCGCGGCACCCCACACTCCCATCACGATCGCCTTCAGGGGGCGTACCCTTCTCACCAGTCGCACCGGGCCTCCGTCAAGAATGCGTCCAGGCGTGCCTGGACCAGTTCGAATTCACGCAGGGCCAGCGACAGCTCCGCCTGTCGCAGGGCCGCACCGCTCTGCACCAGCTCCAGGCTGCTGCCGCGGCCTACCTCATAGGCGCGCCGGGTAAGCTGGTCCGTCTTCGCGGCCAGCTCCCGTGACTCGGTCGCCGTCTTCACCAGCGACTCGGCCACCTCCACGCTCCGCCGGGCGCGCACCACCTCCACGTCCACCTCGCGCCGGGTGCGCTCGAGCGACTCGGCCGCCTGCTGCTCGAGGCCCGCGCGCTCACGCACCAGACCGCCGCGCAGACCGCCCTCCCAGATGGGCACCGACAGCACGGCGGCGATGCTCCAGGTGGCCACCCGCCCGGGGCCGGGATCCGTGGTGAGCGCGTTCAATCCGCTGGTGAGGCCGAGCGAGGGGAGGTAGCCGGCGGAAGCCTGGCGCCTGCTCTCGCGCGTCGACTCCAGATTGGTGCGCGCGGCCTCCAGGTCCGGCCGCTCGCTCAGGGCCTTCAGCGGCGCGCAGGTGGCGCGGGTCTGCTCCACCAGCCCCTGGAGGTTGAAGGACGTGCTCACGCCCACCTCCTGGGGGAAGCCCAGGGACAGGCCGAGCGCCTCGCGAGCGCGGTGCAGCTGCTCGTCACCGGAGATGAGCGCCTGCCGCGCGACCTCCACGTCCTGGCGCACGCGCACCACGTCCAGCTGAGTGCCCGCGCCCAGCTCGAAGGAGCGCTGGGTGAGCGCGGCGCGCTCGAGCGCCCGGCGCAGGCCCACGCGGTTGATCTCCGCGGTGCGCTCGGCGGCCACGGTGGCCACCAGGGTGCGCGCCAGCCCCAGGGTGAGGCGGCGCTGCACGTCCTCGAGGTTCGCCCGGGCGCTGTCCTCGGCCTTGTCGGCAGACGCCAGCCCGCGCCAGGCGCCGAAGTCCACCACCGACTGCGTCACCGACACCGTCCCGCTGCCGAGGGGCACGGTGGGTTGGCGCTCGGCTCCGGGCTGCGCGGCGACGGGCGCGCCCGTGAGCCCGATGGGGTTGTTGGGGTTGAGGATGTCGTAGGCCACACCCGCCGACACGCGGGCGTTGGGCAGCAGCAGCGACAGCGCCTGGCGCCACCGGCCCTCGGCGCGCTGGACGTTGGCCTGCGCGGTGCGCAGGTCCGTGGAGCGCTCGCGCACCAGCCCGAGCGCCTCATCCCAGGTCCCCACCTGCCGGGTGGCGGGGGGCGCGGGGATGAGCATCGGATCATCCACCTGCGGCTGGAACAGGGGCGGCGGCGGCACGAGCGGATCCTGCTGCTGTGCCAGGGCGGGGGCCGCGAGGAGCACCGCGAGGAGGAATGTGGGTCTGAGGAGCATACAGGTGGGTGCCAGAAACTTTGGACTTCAAGTGTGCTGCTCCATGCCCCCCTGAACGGTCAGCACACGGGATGTATTCGCTGTAATGGTGTGGTTGACAATTGTTGTCAACCACAAGCATTGTTACGTCAAATGACGCTCCCGGAGCAAATGGCATCTGTGCGACGCGCCATTCACCGGCTGATTTCTCGCCGGGTGAGCGGGCGGACGCGCCGGCCCTTCCAGCAACTGGTGGCCCTGAAGGTCATCGAGGAGGGGGTGCGCACCCAGGCGGCGCTGGCCGAGCGCTTGTTGATGGATGCACCGGCGGTGAGCCGGATGGTGGATCGGTTGGAAGAGGAGGGGCTCGTCCGGCGCTGCGCGGGGGAGGATCGCCGCTGCGTACGCCTGGAGGTGACCGAAGCCAGCCACGCGGACATCTCGGTGCTGCGAGAGGCGGGGCTGTGGCTGGACGAGGAGGCGAGCCAGCACCTCACGCCCTCGGAGATGCGGGAGCTCAAGCGCCTGCTGGAGAAGCTTCAGGCGGGGCTGACGCAGGGGCAGTGCGCCACCGAGGCGGGCTCCTCGAGCTGACCTGGCGGGAGAGCGAGCGCTAGTTGGCCCGCAGCCCCAGGGTGGCTCCGCGCAGGTGGAGCGCCTCGAAGCTGCCGCTGGGCGCGAAGGCGGTGACCCGCAGGAGCGTGTTACCCGCCTTGTGGAGTGACACCTCGAAGAGGAAGGGCTGGCCGCTCCGGGTCGCGCCGCCGTTGAGGGTGGCGATGGTGGGGTCCTCGAGCCGGGTGCCGTTGTCCGAGGTCTCACTGACCTGGAAGCCGGGGTACTGGCGCTTGAGCCCCTCGAGTGCCTCGTCTCGGGCCTCGCGCAGGTCCGCCGCGTTCGAGTCGCTCCAGTCGCGCACGGACACCGAGAGGTGGGCGTTCCCATCCGGCTGGGTCAACCACAGGTCGATGTGGGAGTCCGAGACGCGGGCCACCTCCGCCTTGCGGCGGTACCAGCCGTCGGAGGGAACGCGCAGCTTGTAGGCGTGGCGGTCTCCGACGATGGACACGTCCTCCCCGAGCCGGCGTCCCTCGAGGTCCGGCCGCAGGGCGATCCTGGCCCGGTCGGCCAGGGGTTGGGTCTCGGCGAGCCGGTGGAAGCCGAAGAGCTCGACGACCACGCCGAGGAGCACGGCGGTGAGGCCGACACCGGCGAGGAAGGCGGAGGGCTTGCCCCAGATGAGCACCAGGACGCCGCAGGAGAAGGCGACCACGACGAGCGTGAAGAGGTACTGGGCCTGGTAGAGGCTCATGCCTCCGAACAGGAACATGCCCACCACCAGCCGGATCAGCGCCAGGGTGCGCAGCTGGCCCTTGCCGCGGAGGAAGCTGACGCCGAGCAGCAGGTCGAGGCCCACGCCGACGAGCGTCCCCGCGAGCTGGGCGGCCCGGAGCGACGCATCCGTCGACACCGAGGGCAGGAAGAGGAACTCGAAGAGGTGGAGCACCGCATTGAGCAGCAGGATGCCGCCGCCGAGCTGGAGCACGCCCGTGTTGGAGGAATCGGCCTGGGGCTGGGCCTCGGGCTGGGTGCGCTCCCGGGCCGGAGCGGACTCCAGCGAGGGGAGGTGCTCCCGGGTGGGGAGGTGCTCCAGCGGGATCGGAGGGATGTGCTCCACGGTGGGGACGTGCTCCAGGGCCGAAGCGCGGGGCACGGACACGGAGGACCTGGCCGGAGCGGCCCGGGCCACGGGAATGCTGGGGGCCACCGGAATGGCCGGGATGGACGTGGCGGACGCGCGGGAGGCACTCGAGGTCCGGCCGCAGCGGGGGCAGAGGCCCTGGGCCCTTGGACGGTGCTTGAGTCCGCAGTGGGGGCAGTTGAGCCAGGTGTCGTCCATGGGTGTGCGCTCCCTGGGGGGCCTCGCGCTCGCGGTCTCGGGGGTACCGGCCCTTACGTTCTAACAGAGTGCGACACCCGGGAGGTAGATGCCGGGGGTCCACCTGCTGCTCCAGGGGGTGGAATCAGAGGTAGGGGACCTGTCCACTCGGTGAGACAGCTATCCCCTCCGAGGGACGGGGACGCGGGAGCGGGCACCGTGCGCTCCGAGTGAAGTGGCGGTGGAGCCGGCATTGCACAGGGCTCGCACCGGCATTTCTCTCGGAGGCGAAAGAATGAGCTCGGTATCGCGGCGCGAGTCCCACCCGCTGGCCACGGACCTGACGGTCCCACACTCGGAGTCGGAAGGTTCACCCTCCCGGGTGTCGGGCAGGCAGGAGACCCCGGCCGGTACGGCCCAGAAGAATCAGGTCGAGACGTATCGAGGACCGGTGGAACAGCCGCGTGCATGGATGCCGGGCGCGGGGCCCTCGGAGGATGGGAGAGGACTGACGGCGGCCTACGCGGACGTCCGGACCCGCCTGCACACGGATTGGAAGGACTGGGCCATCACGGACGCGGACGTGCGCGGGGTGCACGAGCACCTGGAGAAGCTGCCCGCGGGTGACTACGCACGGACGCTGGCGCGGATGGAGAAGGACGGGCTGCTCGCGAAGTACGCGGAGCGGATGGGGCCGGAGGCGCGTTCGGCCTTCCTGCTCCAAGCCGAGCGCAAGGGCTACATCTCGAGCGAGCCTGGAAGGAAGGCGCCGCCAGCGCCGTTCGCTCCACCGGATGTTCCGGCCATCCACAGGAACGATGCGAGGCTGCCCTCGTGCGTTCGAGAGCTCGTCCACGAGTCGAACCGGATGGCCAAGAGGACCTATCACGACGCCCATGAAGCGTACGTGAAGCGGTACTCCGAGCAGGTCATGCGGGCGAAGAGCCTGCTGGAGATCCGTGCACTGGGGGAGCCCGTGGCGCTCGCCAAGGTCAGTGACGGCCTGGTTCATCCCCATCCGGACGCCGAGCGTTTCCGGGAGAGCTGGAGCCGCGTCCCCGGGAACGACACGCGCAACGTCGCCTATGACGCCGTGTCCAAGCGCATGGCGGATCTCAGTGGCCGGCTGAGGCCGGGCTCCTTCTGGTTCAAGGCCGAGGTGGAGCTCAAGGCCGAGATCGCGGGCGTGGGTTTCAAGGCCGGCGCGGAGATGACCCTGACCCAGGATGGCCAGATGAAATGGTCGCCGAAGGGAGGCGCGGAGATCACCAAAGGGGTCGTCAACGTGGGCGCCGAGTTCTCGGAGTCGGGGGAGCCCAAGTGGTCGGTGGGGCTGGAACACGCGCCGAAGTCGCTGGGGAAGACGGACCCGATGTCAGTGGGGATCAGCGCTGACTCGGAGGGCAGCGTGCGCATGGAGCTGCCGGCGGGGGGCGGCTTCGGTGGTTACGCCGAGTTCAACCAGAAGGAGGGCACGTTCGGAGGCGGCGTGAGCTTCGGGCGGAAGCTGGGGGAGGACGGGGAGGTGAAGCTGGGCTTGGGCTTCGGCATGCAGGGGGCACGGACCGAGCGTGCGCGGGACGTCGCCTCGACGGAGCACGGCACGCTCTTCGGGGCCCTGCCCGAGCAGGAGCAGCGGCTTCGTTGGGAGGAGATTCCCCAGGCACGCCGCGAGCGCATGGAGCGGGATGGGTGGACCCCCGAGCTGTGGCGGGAGAACCTGCGGCTGCACGGAGGCTCCAAGCGCTGAGCGGGCCGGCCCTCTCCTCACTTCCTCTGCTTTTCTACCTCCAGATCCCCCAACTGAATCTGTAGCGCTCGGATGGAGATCTGGATCTCCCAGATGGAGAGGGCCAGCGAGCCGAGCATCAGCAGCAGGCTGCCGACGAAGACGTACTCTCCCGCTCGCGTCATTCCCGCGAAGAGCAGGAGCATGCACACGACGCAGAGAAACAGGCTGGAGACGCCCAGGAACTGCATGTCGCGGATGAGCCGTACGCGGATCTTCAGGTTCTCGATCTGCGGCAGGAGCAGCGGATCGGGGTTTGCTTTGTACTGCGCGTACATGTTCCGGATCAGCGCGGCGATGGCGAGGAAACGGTTGGTGAAGGCGAGGAGAAGCAACGACACCGTTGGAAAGAGCAGCCCGGGGGTAGTGAGCGTCAGCTCCATGGCGTTACCTGCCTGTCACCTGGACGTCGACCTGCCGATGATGACGGAAGGTGCTGACCACGGCCGCCGTGGCCGCGAAGCCAGCACCTACCCCCAGGGCCACCGTGGGCCCATGGCTCGAGGAAGTCCTGAAGGCCACGGCGACCAGGGTCGCGCCGCACGTCTGTCCCAGGAGCCGGGCCGTTGCCTGCATGCCGCCAGCGCCGCCACTTCGTGCCTTCGGCGCCGCGGAGATCATCGCGCGGTTGTTCGGTGACTGGAAGAACCCGAAGCCCACGCCACAGAGCGCCATGCCGCAGACGATGGTGCTGCTCGCCGCATGCGGCGGCAGCAGCGCGAGCAGCGTCAGCCCCATCGACAGGATGACCGAGCCCACACCACACAGGATCGCCGCCGAGAAGCGATCCGCCAGCCGTCCCGCGATGGGCGCCATCACCGCCACGGCGACCGGCCAGGGCGTCATCAACAGTCCGGTCTCCAGCTGACTGCGCCCCAGGACATCCTGGAAGTAGAAGGGAAGGGAGACGAAGGCGAGCATCTGCGCCGAGAAGGAGCAGATGGAGGCCGTCACGGAGAAGGCGAAGACCGGGATCCGCAGCAGGTCCACCGGCACGAGCGGCGAGGTCCGTGAGAGTTGCCGCCGCACCAGCACCACCCCCGCGGCGAGGCCTCCGGCCAGTGCCAGGGCGCCCAGGCGCGAGCCGGTCGTCATGCTCTCGGCGCCGATGATCAGCAGACCGAACGTCACGGCATTGAGCAGCGCACTCGTCAGGTCGAAGGGGTGGCGCGAGCGCTCGGTGTGCGGCAGCGCCCGGTTCGCGATGAGCAGGGCGATGCACCCCATGGGCAGGTTGATCGCGAACAGCCAGGGCCACGACCCCGCCGAGAGGATGGCCGATGCGACCGTGGGACCGATCGCCGAGGAGAGCGCGACCACCAGGGCGTTGATCCCAATGGCCCGTCCCAGCAGTCGATTCGGGTAGGTGAAGCGCACGAGGGCGGCGTTGACGCTCATGATCGCCGCCGCTCCGAAGCCCTGGAGGATTCGCGCGAGCGTCAATCCCACCAGCGAGCCCGACAGCGCGCACCCCAATGAGGCCAGCGTGAACACCAGCAGGCCCGACTGGAACACCCGGCGGTAGCCCACGATGTCCCCCAGCGAGGCGAAGGGGAGGAGCGAGACCACGATGGCCAGCTGGTAGGCGTTCACCACCCAGATCGACGCGGCCGGTGAGGCGCGCAGATCCCTCGCGATGGCCGGCAGCGCCACGTTGGCGATCGCTCCGTCCAGCACGGCCATGGTGATCGCGAGCACGATGGCGGAGATCGCCCAGTATCTGCGCGGCGTGGGCAGCCCATCGGTTGCTTCCATTTCCTCGTTCCCCAGGGTGGCGGTGTGTCTCGTGGACCTTTTAACGCCAAGAGGGCCGCGAGTGGGGGCCCGTAGACCCTCACCCCGGCCCTCTCCCAGAGGGAGAGGGTGACCGGAACCCCATTGAGTCCGGTACCCTCACCCCGTCCCTCTCCCGGTGGGAGAGGGGTGGGTTACGCCTCGCCGCGCTCCTCGCGCTTGCGATCGCGATCCGCACGGTAGCGCTCGCCCGAGCTCAGCGCCTTCTTGCGCATGCGCACCGACTTCGGCGTCACCTCCACCAGCTCGTCGTCCGCGATCCACTCCAGGGCCTTCTCCAGCCCCATCTCGCGCGGCGGCGTCAGGATGACGTTCTCGTCGCGGCCCGCCGCTCGGATGTTCGTCAGCTTCTTCTCGCGGCAGGCGTTCACGTTCAGCTCCGAGGGGTGCGCGTGCTCGCCGATGATCATCCCCTCGTACACCGTCACGCCCGCTCCCACGAACAGCTGGCCACGCTCCTGGATGCTGAACAGCGCGTACGGCACCGTCTCGCCCAGGCGGTCGGACACGATCGCCCCGTTGGCCCGCTTCGGGATGTAGCCGAACCACGGCTCGTATCCGTCGAACTGGCTGCTCATGATGCCCTCACCCCGCGTGATGGTGAGGAACTCCGAGCGGAAGCCGATGAGGCCACGCGCCGGAATCCGGAACTGCAGGCGCGTACGCCCACCGCCCAGCTGCGCCATGTCCGTCATACGGCCCTTGCGGGGCCCCAGCCGCTCCGTCACCGCGCCCACGCTGCCCTCGGGCACGTCGCAGAAGAGCAGCTCCATCGGCTCGTGCACCTGGCCGTCGATCGTCTTCGTCACCGGCTCCGGGTTCGACGCCGTCAGCTCGTAGCCCTCGCGGCGCATCGTCTCGATGATGACCGCCAGCTGGAGCTCGCCACGGCCCACCACGCGGAAGGCGTCCGGCGTCTCCGTGTCCTCCACGCGGATGGACACGTTCCGGTAGGCCTCGCGGTACAGGCGCTCGCGCAGGTTGCGGCTGGTGACGTACTTGCCTTCCTTGCCCGCCAGCGGCCCGTCGTTGACCTTGAAGATCATCATCATCGTGGGCTCGTCCACGGTGATGCGCGGCAGGGCCACCGGCTTCTCCACGTCGGCGATGGTGTCGCCGATGGAGATGGCCTCGATTCCCGCGATGGAGACGATCTCTCCCGGACCCGCGTCCGGGATCTCCGTCCGCTTCAGGCCCTGGAAGCCGTAGAGCTTGACGATCTTCCCCTGCTCCACCTTGCCGCCGTCCCGCATCACCGCCACGGGCATGTTCGGCGTCAGGCGGCCGGCCTGCACGCGGCCCACCGCGAGGCGGCCCACGTAGTCGTCATAGTCCAGGTTGGCCACCAGCAGCTGCAGCGGCTCCTGGGTCGGCGCCGGCGGGGGCGAGATGTGCGAGAGGATCGCCTCGAACAGCGGCTCCAGGCTCTTGCCCGGCTGCTCCAGCGAGGGCGAGCTCTGGCCCTGGCGGGCGATCGTATAGAGGACCGGGAACTCGAGCTGCTGATCGTCCGCGCCCAGGTCGATGTAGAGCGAGTAGACCTGATCCAGGATCTCCTTGGGACGGGCGTCCTGGCGGTCGATCTTGTTGATGACGAGCACCGTCTTCAGGCCCATGCCCAGCGCCTTGCTGAGCACGAAGCGCGTCTGGGGCAGGGGACCCTCGGCCGCGTCCACCAGGAGGATGACGCCATCCACCAGGCGCAGGCCGCGCTCCACCTCACCACCGAAGTCCGCGTGACCCGGGGTGTCGATGATGTTGATCTGCTTTCCCTTGTAGGTGACGGCCGTGTTCTTCGCGAGAATGGTGATGCCCTTCTCGCGCTCGAGGTCGTTGGAGTCCATCACCCGTTCGGTGACGGCTTCGTTGCTGCGGAAGATGCCCGCCTGGCGGAGCATGTGGTCGACAAGGGTGGTCTTGCCATGGTCGACGTGGGCGACGATGGCGACGTTGCGGATGTTCTCTCGGGCAATCATGAGCGAGGCGGGCCGGAGCGCACTCCCGGCGGAGGAAATCGTGAAGGGCAAAGGCGCCCAGGCCCCGCGTAGGGGACCCTGTGTGAACCTCACAGGAACGCGGAGGGCGGGCGCTTATATGCCGTGGGTCTTCCACCTGCAACGTGGCTGGAAGAAAGGTGCGCGAACGGGGGCGGCCCCCCTGGCTTTACTGCCTACCGGGTAGGCGAAGAGGCGACATCCAGCTCGGGCTTTTCCACTCCGGACGGAGCCGGAGGGGCCGCGGGCAGGTGCTCGCGCAGGAAGCGCTCCACCCGGAGCTCGACCAGCTCCTTGTGCTCCAGGGGGGCGACATGGGTGCCCTGGGGCACCATCATGAACTCGGCGTCGGGGATGTGGGCGGCCATCCGGCGCGAGAGCCAGGCCGGGGTGAACTTGTCGTGCTCGCCGGCGATGATGAGGGTGGGCACGTCCACGTGGGGCAGGTGGTCCCAGGCGCTGTGGTGGGAGGCGGACTCCAGGGTGCGGACGAAGACCACCGGGTCCATGTTGGCCAGGTGGGTGAAGTAGGGGACGAGATCGCTCTTGGCGAGCAGAGATCGGTTGAGCTCCACGGAGAGTGCCACCTGCATGGCCAGCTCGGTGCTGAGCAGGGCGCGGGTCATCCGGGCCACGGGCTGGGGGAAGCTCTCCACGGTGAGGCGGATGAGGGGGAAGAGCCGCTTGAGCCAGTTGCCGTCGTGGAAGGTGTCCAGCGGGGTGCCGTAGCTGCCGCACAGGAGGACGAGCCCGCGCACGCGCTCGGCGTAGCGGCGGTGGAACTCGAGCGCCACCTGCACGCCCATGGAGTGGGCGAAGAGGACGGCCTGGTCAACGCCCGCGGCATCCATCACCCGGTTGAGGTCGTCACAGGTGTAGAGCATGCCGATGCGCTCGCGCTGCCGGGGCAGGCCCGAGCGGCCGTGGCCCCGGTAGTGCCAGCGCAGGACGCGGTAGCGCTGCTCCAGGTAGGGCGCCAGGTACTTCCAGACGAAGCCATCACAGCCCAGGCCGTCGCACAGCACCATTCCCGGCTCGCCCTCGCCCTGCACCTGGTAGTACAGCGAGGCCCCATCGGGCACGGTGAGGTAGTCCTGCCGGAAATAATGGCTCATGGGCTCAGGCGTCTGCCTCGGCATCGGGCGGGAGGCCCTTGTCGAGGCCGTACTTGGCGATCTTCAAGATAAGGTTGGAACGGCTGATGCCAAGCTCGCGCGCCAGACGGCTCTTGTTGTTCCCGGTGCGCAACAGTCCCTGGTGGATCATCTCGCGCTCCAGGGTCTCCACCGCCTCGTGCAGCCTGCCCGTGGCGCGAGCGGTGAGGAAGGACGAGCCACCGGGCGTCACCGCGTCGCGGATGCGGCTGGAGATGAGCTCGGCCGGCAGCAACTCCAGATCGCCGCCGAGCACCAGCAACCGTTCGATTTCGTTCTCCAGCTCGCGCACGTTGCCTGGCCAGGCGTAGGTGCCGAGCAGGGCCATGGCCTCGGAGGACAGGCCCCGGGCGCGCTGGCCCTCGCGGTGGTGCTTGCGCAGGAAGTGGTCCACCAGCAGGGGCAGATCGTCCCGGCGATCGCGCAGGGGGGGCAGGTGCACCCGGATGACGTTGATGCGGTAGTAGAGGTCCTCGCGGAACTCGCCGCGCTTGACCATCTCGCCCAGGTCCTTGTGCGTGGCGGCGATGACGCGCACGTCCACCTCGCGCGAGTGCGTGCCGCCCACGGGCAGGAAGGTGCCCTCCTGCAGCACGCGCAAGAGCTTCACCTGGAGCGCGGGGGACATATCGCCCACCTCGTCGAGGAAGAAGGTGCCGCCGTCGGCGACCTCGAAGAGGCCCTTCTTGTCGCGCATGGCGCCGGTGAAGGCGCCGCGCATGTGGCCGAAGAGAGCGCTTTCAAGCAGGTTGTCGTTGAAGGCCGAGCAGTTCTGCACCACGAAGGGGCCCTGCCGCCGGGGGCCGTTGTAGTGGATGGCGCGCGCCACCAGCTCCTTGCCCGTGCCCGACTCGCCGTTGATGAGGACGGTGGCCTCCGAGTTGGACACCTTCTCGAGCAGCTTGAAGATCTCCTGCATCGCGCCGGAGCGGCCGATGATGTCCTCGAAGCGGTAGGTCTCGCCGGTGTCCCGCGAGAGCGCCTGGATGGAGCGCTCCTCCTTGCGGGCGCGCTCGGCCTCGTAGGCGGCGATCTCGCTGGCGCCATACTCGAGCAGGTCCGAGAGCTTCTCCAGGTTGGTGTCCCCCAGCACGGGCAGGCGCTCCACGGCGCGCTCCACGTCCGGTGCTCCCGGCTGCAACTCGCGCACGCGGGCCTTGAGCAGCTCCTGCTCTCGCCCCGAGAGCGGCTCGCGCAGGAAGCCCTCCACGAGCAGGAAGCCCTCGTATTCGTCATGGACGTAGAGGGGCGCGCCCACCAGGCTGAACTGGAGATGGCACGGGTGGACGAGCGCGCGGCGCAGGCGCCGGTTGGCCCGGAACTGCTCGTGCAGCTGCCGCACCGACTGGTTGCAGCGCCGCAGGCCCTCCCGAGAGGTGAGCGAGAGGCGGCAGCACGCGTTGGGGGTCGGGGGAATATCTCCGCCCTTCTGCCACTCCAGCACCACCCCGTTGCGGTCCACGAGGTGCAACTCCGCACGCCACCACTTGCGAATGACTTCTCGCAGCATGATGATGGTGTGCAGGTTCTGGTGCCTCTCCAGGTCCATCTGCCGTGCCTTGGGGATGTTCAACGGGGGGGTGGAACCTTGAAACATACTGGGGTATCTGGACTCTAGCCGGTTGCCGTTTATCCGTGGAGGAGTGTTCGCACACCACCCGCTCGTGACTACTTCTCCTCACACCCATGGCGAGTCAGGGCATGACCATGACCACGCGCACGGCGAGGCGTGCGGGGGGCATGGTCATGGCAAACCCGCGAAACGTCTGCCGCCTTCCATGAAGGAGGAGCGGAGGAAGGATCGCAGTCGGCTGCTCTTCGCCCTGGCGCTGACGGGCACCATCGCGGTGGCCGAGGCGGTGGGCGGCTACCTCACCAACTCCCTGGCCCTGATGTCGGACGCGGGCCACATGTTCACGGACATCAGCGCGCTGGGGCTGAGCCTGCTGGCGCTGTGGTTCTCGGGCAAGCCGGCGGATCTGAAGAAGACGTACGGCTACTACCGGATGGAGATCCTCAGCGCGCTGCTCAACGGCGTGCTGCTGCTGGGGATCACCGTCGTCATCCTGGTGGAGGCCTGGGAGCGCTTCCGCTCGCCGGCCCCGGTGCAGCTGGGGCCCATGGCGGTGGTGGCGACGATCGGCCTGTTGTCCAACCTGGGGGCGCTGGCCTTCCTGCACAACACGCACTCGATGAACGTGCGCGGGGCCTTCCTGCACGTGCTGGGTGACGCGCTCTCCAGCGTGGGCGTGCTGGTGGGGGCCGGGGTGATGTGGCTGACGGGCTGGTACGTGGTGGACCCGCTCATCTCCGTGCTCATCTCGGTGGTGATCGTGGTGGGCTCGGTGCGGCTGGTGCGCGACGCGGTGGACGTGCTGCTCGAGGCGGTGCCCTCGCACGTGGACCTGTCGGCGGTGAAGGACCTGTTGCTCAAGGTGCAGGGGGTGCGCGACGTGCACGACCTGCACGTGTGGACCATCGCCAGCGGGATGTACGCGCTCTCGGCGCACCTGGTGGTGGCGGACCCCATGGTCTGCAACAACGATGAGATCCTCACCGCGGTGAAGCACGAGCTCTTCGACCGGTTCGGGATCGATCACACCACCATCCAGATCGAGAGCGAGACCTACGCCCATCTGGGCGAGGTGCACTGAATCAGGGCGGTGGGCACGAGCATCGGAGGGTGGATTCCTGGCGCTCGAGGCGGGGTGGCGGCGGCGCCGTGCCCGGCAACTCCGCCATGACAGGCGTGACCCGAGGGAAGGGGCGTGCGCGTGCCAGTCCTGGCACGTTCTCCTCCGCGCCCGAGGGCCCTCTTGGGTGCCCATGAGCACAAGCCCCTGGAATCAGGGCGCTTTCCCCGGCCGGAGGCTCCTGGCACTCCGGATGCTCTGGAGGGTTTCCGTCCGCGGCGGCAAGGGCCGATGCGCGGCATCCCCGTAACCCATACAGACAAGAAAGCAGGATGGATCATGGTCTCGTTTCGCAATCTCGCCGCGCGTCTCCTCGTGTTGGGTGTGATGTTCTTCTTCACGGGAAATGCACGGGCGCAGACGTGGTTCCTCACGGGAGGGCCGGAGATCACCCAGGAGCAGCGGGCCAACGTGTTCGCCTACGTCAAGAACGCGTGGCAGGTGGCTGATGGCAGGTCGGCCACGGATCTGGAAGCGCACCGCCGCTGGGCCCGGGGCCAGACCGACGCGGTGGTGAACGGCGAGGTCGACTACCTCGTCGATCTGGTGATGGGCAAGGTTCGCCGGCTGGACAGGTATCGGCTCGAGGAGGTCTTCGCGAACATCAAGCAGGGCGCACTGATCGCGGGCAACGTGGAAGCAGGCCACAGCCTCGAGCTCCACCTGAACTGGGCGCGCGAACAGACGGAAGACACGCTCCGGAGCGAGATCGCGCGCATTGCCCTGGCCGGGTACGCGGCGTTCTAGGACTCCGCCCCGTCAGACGTGCTTGGGCGCCCTGAAGACGTTGCAGACGATGCGACGCATCTTCTTCGCGCCCGAGGCGAGGGCCACGACGCGGGAGAGCTGCTCGAGCGCCGCATTCGCACCCAGGCGGTCACGCTCCGTCGCGAACGTCATGAAGAGGTGGATGGTGCCGAGCGAGGCATCCTCGTAGACGGACATGCTCTCGAAGCCGGGGTATCCGGCCAGGCCCTCCAGGGCCAGTTCCCTGGCGACGGCATCCACGCGCGAGAACTCCCGTGGATCAGCCCCCTCGAAGATGATGACCTCGGCGGACCTCATGTTCCGGCTTTCTTACTCGGCTTCCCGCGTGCCGCACAACATGAGGAGGGAGGGGCCCGGTCCGAGCCCCTCCCTTTGTCACCGGCTCACGGCGTGATGGAGATGACCGCGCTGGCCTTCGTGTTGTTGTCCTCGAAGAACTCGAAACGGTCGTCGAACGGGTCGGCCACGGCGCCCAGGTACCAGGCTCCCGCGTAGGGGGCCGAGGCCTGGACCGACAGTGACAGCGTCTGGCATTGACCCGGGTTGAGGCGGTTGGTGGAGACGCTTCCCAGGAATTGATCCGAGGGCGGCCCGTAGGGCGAGGGCGGGGAGATGAGGGTATCGGAGGACAGGTACAGTTCCACGTTCGTGCTGTCATCCAGCGTGCCCTGGTTGCACACCTTGACCGAAGCCGTGAACTGCTGGCTCATCCGGAGGCGCGTGGGCGCCGCCACGGTGGACACCACGAAGTCCGCCCTTTCGCCGATGCCGATGCGGGTGCCCACCCGGGTGTTGTTGTCCTCGATGAGCTCGAAGCGGTTGTCCATCGGATCCACGGCCGCGCCCAGGTAGTACACACCCTCTCTTGGCGCCGAGGCCGATACGGGGATGGACAGCGTCTGGCATTGGCCCGGGTAGAGGGTGTTGGTGGCCGCGCCGCCCATGGACTGGTCGATGGGCGGCGAGTAGGGCGTCCGCGGGGTGATGAGGGCGTCAGAGGACAGGTAGAGCTCCACGTCCGTGCTGCCGCTCTGCGTGCCCTGGTTGCACACGGTCACAGAGGTGGTGATGGGGTCTCCCTGCCGAGCGCTCGTGGGGCCCTTCACCGCGGACACCACGAAGTCCGGCCCGTCGCCGATGCCGATGCGGGTGCCCACCTGGGTGTTGTTGTCCTCGATGAGCTCGAAGCGGTTGTCCATCGGGTCCACGGCCGCGCCCAGGTAGTACGCGCCGTCCCTCGGCACCCAGGCCGACACGGGGATGGACAGCGTCTGGCATTGGCCCGGATAGAGGTAGTCGGTGTACTCGATGCCCACGGGCATGTCGCCGGGAGGAGAGTAGGGCGTCCGCGGGGTGATGAGGGCGTCGGAGGACAGGTACAGCTCCACCTCCGTGCTGCCGCTCTGCGTGCCCTGGTTGCACACGGTCATCGAGGCGGTGAAGGAATCCCCTGGCAGAGCGCTCGTGGGGCCCGAGAGCTCGGTCACCACGAAGTCCGGCTCATTTCCGATGCCGATGCGGCTATCCACCCGGATGTTGTTGTCCTCGATGAGCTCGAAGCGGTTGTCCATCGGGTCCACGGCCGCGCCCAGGTAGTACGCACCGTCCATCGGTACCCAGGCCGACACGGGGATGGACAGCGTCTGGCATTGGCCCGCGTTGAGGTCGTCGGTGTGCTCGAAGCTCAGGAATATGTCACCTGAAGGGGAGTAGGGGGTCCGGGGGGAGAGGATGGCGTCGGAGGACAGGTACAGCTCCACCTCCGTGCTCGAAGCCCGCGTGCCCTGGTTGCACACCGTCACCGAGGCGGTGAAGGGGTCCCCTGGCAGAGCGCTCGCGGGGCCCGAGACCTCGGACACCACGAAGTCCGGCCTGTCGCCGATGCCGATGCGGCTGCCCACCCGGGTGTTGTTGTCCTCGAGGAGCTCGAAGCGGTGGTCCATCGGGTCCACCGCCGCGCCCAGGTAGTACGCACCGTCCCTCGGCACCCAGGTCGACACGGGGATGGACAGTGTCTGGCATTGGCCCGCGTTGAGGTCGTCGGTGGACATGCCGCCCAGCCATATGTCGCCTGGAGGAGAGTCGCTCGTCCGGGGGGAGAGGAGGTCGTCGGAGGACAGGTACAGCTCCACCTCCGTGCTGTTGGGCCGGGTGCCCTGGTTGCACACCGTCACCGAGGTGGTGAAGGGGTCCCCTGGCAGTGCGCTCGCGGGACCCGAGACCTCGGACACCACGAAGTCCGGCCTGTCGCCGATGCCGATGCGGCTGCCCACCCGGGTGTTGTTGTCCTCGAGGAGCTCGAAGCGGTGGTCCATCGGGTCCACCGCCGCGCCCAGGTAGTACGCACCGTCCCTCGGCACCCAGGTCGACACGGGGATGGACAGCGTCTGGCATTGGCCCGCGTTGAGGTCGTCAGTGGACATGCCGCCCAGCAATAGGTCGCCCGGAGGAGAGTCGATCGTCCGCGGAGAGAGGAGGTCGTCGGAGGACAGGTACAGCTCCACGTCCGTGCTGTTGGGCCGGGTGCCCTGGTTGCACACCGTCACCGAGGCGGTGAAGGAATCCCCTGGCCGAGCGCTCGCGGGACCCGAGACCTCGGACACCACGAAGTCCGGCCTGTCGCCGATGCCGATGCGGCTACCCACCCGGGTGTTGTTGTCCTCGATGAGCTCGAAGCGGTGGTTCATCGGGTCCACCGCCGCGCCCAGGTAGTACGCACCATCCGTTGGCACCGAGGCCGACGAGGGCATGGACAGCGTCTGGCATTGGCCCGGGTGGAGGTCGTCGGTGGACATGCCGCCCAGGAGCATGTCGCCGGGAGGCGAGTCGGGGGTCCGCGGGGAGAGGAGGTCGTCAGAGGACAGGTACAGCTCCACGTCCGTGCTGTCGGGCCGAGTACCCTGGTTGCACACCGTCACCGAGGTGGTGAAGGAGTCCCACGGCCGAGCGCTCGCGGGGCCCGTGACCGCCGTCACCACGAAGTCAGGCCTGTCGCCAATGCCGATGCGGTTGTCCGCCCGGGTGTTGTTGTCCTCGAGGAGCTCGGGACGCTGGTTGTCCGGGTCGACCGCGGCACCCAGGTACCAGGAGCCATCCGAAGAAGACGAGGCCTGCATGGACAGCGTCTGGCACTGGCCCGGCTGGAGATGGTCGGAGTAGAGGCGCCCCAGGGGCAGGTCGTCGGACGGATCAGGAGGCACCGGTGGGGTGATGACCGCGTCGGAGGACAGGTACAGTTCCACCTCCGTGCTGTCGGGCCGAGTGCCCTGGTTGCACACCGTCACCGAGGTGATGAAGGAGCTCCACGGCCGAGTGCTCGCGGGGCCCGTGACCGCCGTCACCACGAAGTCAGGCCCGTCGCCAATGCCGATGCGGTTGCTCGCCCGGGTGTTGTTGTCCTCGAAGAGCTCGGGGAACTGACCGTCCGGGTCGACCGCGGCACCCAGGTACCAGGTGCCATTCGAGGGAGTCGAGGCGGAGGTCCGCATCGACAGCGTCTGGCATTGGCCCGGCTGGAGATAGTCGGCGTAGAGGCGCCCCAGGGGCAGGTCGTCGAATGGATTGGGGGGCACCGGCGGGGTGATGACCTCGTCGGAGGACAGGTACAGCTCCACCTCCGTGCTATCGGGCCGGGTGCCCTGGTTGCACACCGTCACCGAAGCGGTGAAGGACTGCCCCTGCCTCGCACTGGCCGGGCCGCTCACCGCAGTCACCACGAAGTCAGGCCTGTCGCCAATGCCGATGCGGTTGCTCGCCCGGGTGTTGTTGTCCTCGAGGAGCTCGGAACGCTGGTTGTCCGGATCGGCCGCGGCACCCAGGTACCAGGTGCCATCCGAGGGAGTCGCGGCGGAGGTCCGCATCGACAGCGTCTGGCACTGGCCCGGCTGGAGATAGTGGGTGTAGAGGCGCCCCAGGGGCAGGTCGTCGGATGGATTGGGGGGCACCGGCGGGGTGATGACCTCGTCGGAGGACAGGTACAACTCCACCTCCGTGCTGTCGGGCTCCGTGCCCTGGTTGCACACCGTCACCGAGGCGGTGAAGGACTGCCCCTGCCTCGCACTGGCCGGGCCGCTCACCGCCTTCACCACGAAGTCAGGACCCGACTCCAGGGCCTGGCCCGCGACTCCCCGGGCCCCTTCCTGTTGCGCCCCCGGCTTTCCGCATGCCGTGGTCATCAGCGCCAGTGCCCCGATGATGGCGCTCGCTCTTACCGCTCTTCCCCTCATGAATGGCCCCCGCGAAATGGTCGCTCGTTGAGTTCTCGTTAATTCGAGCTTTCGCAGGATTGCCGACAGTTATTTGAGAGAGCAAGGGGAATTGCCAGAAAGTTACGATCCGGGTGAACGTGTCTCGAGGAGCGCCGGAGCGGGGCCATCCGCTGGGACGGACGAAAATCCGCGCAACTGGCGGACGCCTCCCTCCGATAACAGTGAGTGTTCCCCATCGGGGACGGTGGCGCGAGCCACCTCAGGAAGAGCGGTGTCCGCCATGAACCAGGCTGCCGAAGTCATCCATCTCGACGAGTTCCGCAAGCGCCGTGGCCCTCAACCCGCGGCCGTCCGTACCCCCAGCCCCGCGACCCTGTGGTCGCCGGTCTGGGTCTGGGTGATGGTCTGGCCGCGTTGAGCGGCCTGCTCATCTGGGGAGGTCAGTCCTCCAGCGGGAGTACCCAGAGCTCGCTGCCATGGAGGCTGTCCGTGGCGACGAAGAAGACGGAGGAGCCCACTCGGGTGAAGTCGTGGGGGTACGAGGAGGCGCCGGGGGTGATGTCCTGCACCAGGTGCGTGCCCGCGGCCGTCCCATCGCTCACCCAGGGCTCCAGACCCTCGGCGTCGCTCGTGCTGCTGTAGAGGATGCGGTCATCCAGGGCGTGGAGCCCGGTCGTGAATTCGTCCGACCTGCTCAGGGGCCGGGACAGCATCCGGGTGCCCGCGGCCGTCCCATCCGTCACCCAGAGCTGCACGTCCCGGGGACTGGGGCCCGGTGAGGACAGGGCCTGGCCGAAGAAGAGCTTGCCACCCGCGCGGGTGGAGGTGGTGATGTAGGGGAGCGCGTCGGCCTGCTGCGCGTAGGTGTTGGGCAGGGTCGTGACGAGCCGCTCCTGGACGGCTCCGGCGCCGTCCGGCTCCAGCGCGTACAGGCGCATGAGCTGATCCGACGGCTCGGAGAGCGTGAGGTAGAGATTGCCGTCCGTGTTTCCCGGCAGGAGGCTGGCGGTGGGACCCTCCGGGCCCGCGGAGATCTCCCGGACGCGCGTCGTGCCGGCCTCGGAGCCATCCGTGCGCCACAGCTCGCGGCCCTGGGTGGGGGTGAAGGTGAAGAAGAAGACCGACGAGCCCAGGGCCTGGAGTTGAGACGGATAGGAGTGGGCGGCGCCGGGTTGGATGTCCTTGACGATCACCGTGCCGGACTCGGTGCCGTCCGTCTTCCACAGCTCGGTGCCGTGAGCCGCGTCCGTGAAGGAGAAGAAGAGCGTGTCGCCCACGCGTACCCGCGAGGCGCTCAGGGACGAGTCGGGCCCCATGTCGCGCACGAGCACGGTGCCGGCCTCGGAGCCATCCGTGCGCCACAGCTCGGTGCGTCCGGGCGACGTCGCGGTCTCGGGGCGGAAACAGAAGAAGAGCAGGGAGCCGTTCACGGGCGTGAGCGCGAAGGGCGACGAGCTGCCCGCACCCGGGGCGATGTCCTTCACCAGCCGCGTGCCACCCGGGGTGCCGTCGCTGACCCACAACTCCTGGCCGTGGGCGGCGTCACCCGCGGCGAAGAAGAGCCGATTGCCCAGGGGCGTCAGTTCCTTCACGCCCGTGTCCTGGAACGCGGGGAAGTCCTTCACCTGCACGGTGCCGGCCTCGGTTCCATCGCTCGTCCACAGGCCGGTCCGCCCGTCCTCGAAGAAGGCCGCGAAGAAGAGGCGGCCCTGGAAGTCCACCAGGAGCCCCGGACCGAACCCGGTCCAGGGCGAGGCGTTGAAGGGCGGGAAGATGTCCTTGACGAGGTGGGCCGTCCCCAGCGTCGGAGAAGCACCCGAGGGGGTGGACGGCGTCGGGGGCGCGGTGGGGACCGGAGGAGCCCCCGTCCGCTCTCCGTCTCCCCCGGAGGGGGCGCTCTCGATGGGTGGCTCGTTCTCCTGGCCGGTATCTCCGCTTCCTCCCGTACCTGTTCCGGTTCCGCCGCAGCCCACGATGATCGAGCAGAGAAGTACCACGCCGCGCCCTGAACCCATTCCTCTACCTCGCATGCCTGATGTTGAGACATGAGGGTGAGGAGAGGGATTGAATCCGTCCAGTGTCAGCCAGCCAGAAATCCCTGCTCACATTCCCGTCGTGGTGGGCGGATTCACTCGTCGTTGACGAGTGGAGGTTCCACGCTGGAATACAATGTGGCCTCCTGGACAGCCGTGAGCGCAACGGGCTCGGAGGGCGATGCGGAGGCGCACGCCCGGCTGCTGGGGGGCCAGTCTCCAGGTTCGCCTGGACCATGAGGCCTCGGGGCCCGTGGCATGGCTGCCGCGCGGCGACCCGAGGCCTGGGTGCTACCTCAGGGGAGCAGCCGGATGTCGTCGATGTAGAGGGTCCCCTGGTCCGCGCCCGATTGATCCTGGATGTAGATCTCCCGGAGCGAGCCCGAGCTCAAGCCCAGCAGGCTGAACGGGATGGAGACCCGCTGCCAGGTGCCCGGCTGGATGGCGTGGCCCAGCGTCTCGTCCAGACGGATCTCCCCGAGCAGGCCGGAGTCGCCGTTGAACACCAACCGCGCCACCTGCCCGCCGGAGGTGCCTCCGTGCACCCACAGCTCGATGGACTTGTACCGGCTCAGGTCGATGGTGCTATCGCTGTGGAAGAAGAGGGCCGACCACTGGTCCAGCTCGACGGAGATGGCCGACGTGCCCGCGTGGACGATGGAGCTCTGCGCCAGGTTGTGCACCGCCCAGCTCCAATCATTGAACCCGGAGGCGAGCGCATCCGCGTAGAGGGCGAAGGGCTGGGTCGGCGGAGGCGGCGGGGGCTGCGCGTTCGAGCGGATCAGCCGGATGTCGTCGAGGTAGAGGGTGCCCTGGCTCCCGCCGGTATCGTCCTGGATGTAGATGTCGCGCACGGTGCCGGAGCTCAGTCCCACGGAGCTGAGCGGGACGACGACCCGCTGCCAGGTGCCCGCCAGGATGGGGTGACCCAGCACCGTGTCCAGCCGCGTCGAGCCGATGTACTGGGAGCCGTCATAGAACGCCAGCCGCACACCCTGGCCGCCACTGCTGCCGCCGTTCACCCACAGCTCGATGGACTGATACAGGCTCGCATCGAGTCCAGAGGTGTGGTGGAAGTAGAGGGAATTCCAGCCACCCAGCTGGACGGACAGGGACGACAGTCCGCTGTGCACCACGGTGCGATCATCGAGGTCGTGCGTGGCCCAGCTCCAGTCCGCGAAGGCATTGCCCATGCCGTCGTCATAGACGGGTGTGTCACCCACGGGCTCTTCCGTGCGCCCCTCGGTCAACGCCACGCCCTCGGACACGGAGACGGTGCGCAGGCCCTTGACCTGGATGTAGTCGAGGATCTGCGAGAACTGGTCGATGTTGATCTCCGTCGACTGGGTGGGCGTGCCGCTCACGAACTGGTGGAAGGTGAGGATGACCCAGCTCTTGTCGGCGGCGGCCTTGTCGAGCCACGTGCGCACGTCGTCCAGGGTGACGCTGGTATTCACGTCATAGGACCGGAGTTGGAAGATGTTGGTGTCCCGGAAGTTCTGGCCGCCGTTCACCGTGCGGTGGCTGCCGTAGTACTGCTTGACGGTGGCCAGCACGCTGTCGTTGTAGGCCCCATAGGGCGAGGAGAAGGCCGGCACCGACGCCAGGCCGAACTGCGACTTCAGCCACGCCTGCGAGCCGCTCAGCTCCGACTGCACCTGCGCCGCGGACAGGGTGGTCAGATCCGAGTGGTTCATCGTGTGGGAGCCGATCTCGTTGCCCTCGGCGATGACGGTCTGGACCTGAGGCACCGTCATGAAGCCCGTCCACCCGTTGCGGATGCCCTCGGTGACGAGGAAGTAGGTGACGTGGATGCCGTGCTGGTTCAGCACCGGGCGTGCCGCCGTGTACTGCGAGGGCCACCCGTCATCCAGCGTGATGCTCACCATTCCTTCCTGGAAGGGAGTCGCGGCCAGGGTGGGAGCTCCCACCAACGCCAGGCCCAGCACCGCCAGACTCCGCACGAACTCCTTCACCGCATGTAATCTGTTCATGTGTCTCCTTTTTGATGGAGGAGTATTTTTCCGGATCATCTCATCGTACGGGGAGGCACTGACACAAGGGGAATTCCGTTACATCTCGAATTTTGAGGGCGCGGCACCTTCCTACTCGAGGTTCTTGAGCGCCACGTGTAGCCATCCCGGATGATGGGCGAGCTCGGGCATGTCCCCCGCGAAGGCGGCCCTCGCCTCGCCGTCCTGGGCGAGCCAGTAACGCATCCAGGCCGTCAGGTATCCCCGGTGCATGCCGCCATCACCCTGGATTTCGTTGTGGCTGGCCCCCGAGGCAATGGCCATGGCGGCGGGAACACCCGGAGCGGTTCGATCGAAGGCCCGCTGGTTGTCGGCCGCTGGGGAGATGATTCCATCCCCGGTGCCTCCCAGGATCAGGAAGGGTATGGCGAGCCGGGACGTGTCGTATTTGTCCTCGGGGTCGCACCAGCGGAGGGCGGGCAGCGCGATGGACACCACGGTCGTGATGAGACTTCCGGCCTCGAAGTTCGTATGACTGTTGATGACCCCGGTGGAGCCTTGCGAGTGTCCGGCCGCGCCGATTCGCCGGACGTCGAGCTTGCCAGAGAAGCGGGAACCGGGCGTCTCATGCCGTGAAACCAGGTAGCGGGCGGCGGCGAGTATCTCGGCTCCGGTTCCGGTGTGGGTCTCGAATGTATCGATGACCACGAAGCCCCAGGACGCCAGATGGCGGAGCAGGGCATCGTAGTTCGAGGGCAGTGCATCGGTCCCGTTTCCCCAGACGATGACGGGATGCCCGGTGGTGAGGGGCTCCGGGAAGTACGTCTGATAGAGCGCCTCACCCCGGTCGTTCGTGATGAGCTCCGTTCCGATCGCCAGGGGGCCGGGCTCCGCATACCGGGACTCGATGGCACCCCGCACGGGGGGAGCGGCGGTGCACGACGACAGGAGGAGCGCGGCCAGCGTCAGACTCATCGCGAAGGAAGCTCGTTCGATGACATTCTTCATGGAGGCCTCGTCTCTGGAGTGAATCCGGCGATGGAGGCTCGCAGGATAGCGGAGCCCGGCCGCTCGGAGCATGTTCCGTTACCAGAACTTCGCCTTCTTGAACGCCTTCTTGGTGCTCTTGCCCACGTCCTTGGCGACGTTCTCGACGGCCTTGGTCGCCTGATTCACGCCCTTGTTCATGGTGTTGGCGAGCGCCTTGGCCTCCTTCTCGCTCTTCTTGTAGACATCCTTGAACACCTTCTCGGTGTCGTTCACCCCCTCCATGACGCCCTTGTTGACGGCGTTGGTCCACTTCGTCGCGTCATTGAAGGCGTCGCGCAGCGCGGCCTCGACCTTCTTCGACAGCACCTCGGGCAGCTTCGTGAACGCGTCGGGGGTCGCGTCGAGCCTGAACTTCGCGATCTTGAAGCCCTCGCCAGCGAACTCGAAGCTCGACTCCAGCATCATGTCGACGTTCTTGCTGTCGATATCGATCTCGATGTGGGCCTCGATGTTGGTGTTGACCTTCGCCTTGCCGAGCAGGCCGAGGTCGATGGTGCCGATGCCCACCTTGACGGTCCCGCCCGCTTCGAGGCCGCTCTTGCCGAACCGTGCGTCGACGTCGAAGTTCACGCCAGGCGCGAGCGGTCCCTTCAGCTCGAACTCGACGCCGTTGACGGTCACGCTGGCGAAGAGGGAGCGCTTGAGGCCGAACATCGTCAGGCCGCCGTTGATATAGAAATGGGGCGGCCGGAACTCCGCGACCGGCTGGTCGGGCTGGAAGAACGTCGAGATGGAGATCTTCGGGCCACCGCCGCCCTGGGCGGCCGCGATCGAGAAGAACCGCTCGTCGACGAGCACGATCTTGTCCATCTGCGCGTCCACGGAGAAGCCCTTGTTCTGCGAGATGTCGATCGTGGCGGAGGCATCGAAGCCGGCGAACGAGATGGCGGCGTTGAGGTAGTAGCTCTGCGGGTATTGGATGGTGCCGATGAACGTGGGCTGGGGCGCGAAGTAGAACTGCGGGGCGATCCGCACCTGGATCTTGTCCCCCTGCAGCTCGAGCTCGTAGTGCCGCATCGTGGTGAGGTCCGTCAGGTGCCACGACGCGCCCTTCTTGTTCACCACCAGCGTGAGCTGGTTCGACGAGGAGGGGATCGTCACCTTCGCGGCGGCGAACGCGGACGAGACCTTGTCGAAGACCAGGCCATCGAGCTCGCTGGCGAGGTTGCCCGGGATGGAGAACTGGTGCGTGCCCTTGATGGCGATGCCCTTGAGCACCTCGTCGATCGGCGTCTTGAGGCCACCGCCCACCAGCGTGTCCATCACGTCCTTGGCGGTCAGGCTGCTGATCGAGCCCGCCACCAGGCTGCGCGAGGGGTCCGTCGAGTCGAAGAACACAGCCACCGATGACTGGAAGTTCTTCACGTCGATGGTCGCGGCGATCCCGAGGCTGGGGATGCCGCCCCAGTTCACCCCGATCTGCATCGCGAGGTTGCTCAGCTTGAACGGGCCGCAATTGACGGCCGTCGCGCCCTTCATGGTCGCGGACATGAACGCGCCACCGGGGACGAACAGGGTGGTGACATCGAAGGTCTGCGGCTGGCCCTGGATCTTCGCCGTCAACGAGCCGGTGAGGAAGAAGCTCGCCTTGCCATTGGTGAGCATGACGCCGAGCTGGTAGTCGAACGGCTGCCCCTGGATCCGGGTCCGTTGCCCGAAGAAGAGCTTCGACTCCTTCGCCGGGTTATCTCCGATGGCGAGCGCCACGCGCTGCGTACCGCCGACCCCGAGGAGCTTCATGAGCAGGCCTTGTTGCCTGTCATTCGAATCGAGCTGCCACTCGGCGAAGGCCGTCAGGCCCTTGCCGACGCCGCTCGTCTGGGCGGGCAGGGCCAGCTTCTGCGTGCCGAGCTGGGGGGCGTTGAATTGCGCGAGGTCCGGGAACTGGAGGTTCGCGTTGTCCTGGGTGGAGATCACCAGGAGCAGCTTCTGCAGCCGGACGATGTCCTCGACCGACTTGAGCGCGGAGAGGCCGGGCAGGCTCGAGAGCCGGGCGGGGCCCAGATCCATTCCCGCGGCGAAGCCCCACTGCGCCCCGGTCTTGCTGGCCTCGAAGGCGAAGAGGCCCACGCCCTCGAGGGCGGTGGCGAGCTGGAAGACGTAGCCGTTGCCCTGCTTCCGGATGAGCACCGACGAGTTCTTCAGGGTGACGTCGAAGCCCGCGGGCAGCGGCGCCTTCTGGTCGCACAGGCCGTTGATCAGCTCGTCGAGGTGGACCTCCGGGAAGTTGCCGCGGATGGCGAACTCACCCGGGTGGCTGTAGCGGGCCGAGATGCGGCTCTTGCCGAAGGCGATGTTTCCCTCGAAGTCGCCGGTCACCTTGCCGCCCTGAAGGCAGCTCAGGCGGAGGGCGACGTCCTGCATCTTGAGCTTCTGGGGCCCGACATCGATGACCCATTCATTCGGGCGCCCGGCCAGCGCCGCGGAGAAGCTGTAGAAGGAGCCTGGAGCGACCGTGACGTTCATGCTGTCGATGGTCAGGTCCGCGGGGGGCGGGAGATCCGGCGCGTAACTCTTGAGGAGCCGGCTCAGCGGGAGGGTCTGCCCGCCGAGCATTCGGGCGTAGACGGTGAAGTCGTTGGCGTTCGAGGCGCGGACGCTGAACGGGACGCCCTCGATGTCGATGATGCCGCCCACGTCGAGCGAGACCTTGCGCTGGCCGAACGGGTCGGTGATGGAGAACTGGCACGAGAGGTCGCGGACCGCGAGGTGGTCGCCCCAGATCTTCCAGCGGCAGTCGGGCATGCCGATGGTGAAGCTGACGGAGCTGACGTACAGCCCGCGGCTGCCCACGCCGAGCGACAGGGTGACGTAGGTCAGCGCCAGCTTGCCGAGCGCCTGTCCCGCTTTCTGGAGCTCCTCGGGCAGGTACTGCGCGAGGTCGTCGCCGCCAGCGAGGTCGGCGAGTTCGGCGAGCTTCGCCAGGGAGACGCCGTGGACGTCGCCGAAGAACGTGAGCTCGTCCACGCCCCAGCGGCTGGTCGCGGTCACGTCGATGCCGATGCCGGCGCTCGGCACGGCGAGGGTGCCGGTATAGGCCACGAGCGGCTGGAAGCCGGGGTTCTCACGCAGCCACTTCGTGTCGTGCGGGCTGTAGATGCGGAGTCTCGGGTTGTCGAAGCGGACCTTGCCGAGGGTGCCGCCCTGGCCCAGCGCGGCCTCGAGGAGCACGCCGGGCACGTCCTGGCGCTGCCAGGGCCACTCGCGGGGGTTGAGGGGCAGGGTGACGTCGGACTCCTTGGGAATGCGGATCATCCCTCTCAGCGTCAGGGGCTCGCCGTAGCCGAAGGTGTTGAGCAGGACGCCCAGAATTCCCGCGGGGCGCAGCTTGCCGATGAAGTTGATGCCGCGCTCGAGCCGGACCCCCGCCTGCTCCAGATCCTGCGGCTCGCTCGCCACCACGAGGCGGGCGTCGTACAGGTTCAGCGAGTCGAGGTAGGGGAGCTGCCCCGCGAGATGATCGACGGGCGTCGGGGAGCTGCCGTCATACGGCTGGATCACTCGGGTGTCGTGGTTGAGGACCCTGGGGAGCCCGGGAAGGCTGCGCGAGAACTTCCAGCGGTCCGGCCCGGGAGCGTCTCCGATGAGCTGATACCCGACTGCCGCTCCGACGTCGCCGTCGGTGAGACAGGAGAAGCGGGCGTCGACCGGGAGATCCGGAACCTGCATGAAGTTGGAGCGGCCGGAAACGCGCACCTGGTTGGGACCACTGTCCGGCGCGGACTCGGCGGCGGTGATGACCAGTGGTTGGTTGCCATAATAGTCGACGAGCAGGCTGTCGATGTTCGAGGTCAGGGTACCGGCGCTGGTGACAACCTTGCCATCCACGCTCCGGAGAGCATTCTTCAAATCCTGGCTGTTCATGTCATCTCACCTTGGCTGGGATTGTCAGGGACCCTTCCGACCGACCTTCTTCGATGGCTGGAATGGCTGCCGCTTGTAGGCCACGAGCGACTGGGTGCCGATGGCCCACGTCTCCAACGCGCCGTGGTCCTTGAGGTTCTCCTTCCAGAGGGGCTCGAGCATGCTCTGACCGTTCGCGTCGTAGTGGGAGATGTACACGGGGTTGTCCTCGTCCTCCGGGATCATGTCCACGAGCTTCTGGGAGTCCTTGGCGTATTCCTTTGGCATCTCGTCCTGGGTGACACCGCGGAAGATGCTCGAGGACTTGCCGGGGATCAGCCCGTAGCCAGGAGTCGGCTGCTTGGAGACACCCGCCACGCTGGGGGAACCGTCCACCCGCATGAAGTAACCACCTTCGGTGATCGCCAGGTTGCGCGGCTCCACCGCCTTGTCGCAAGCCACGAGCAGGTGGACGTCCACGAAGGGGTGTTCGTTCTGCTCGTTCACGTAGTAGTCCCGCATCACGGCGTCCTTGAGGATCCTCGCGCCATGGTCGAGGCAGATCTCGAGACCGAACCGGATGTCATCCGTGTCGAGGACGTTGAACTTCCTGTCCTCTTTCTTTCCGAGGATGTCCTTGAACAGCGGATTCTTCTCGGCGCTCTTCTGCGGGTCCGCCTTGTCGGAGAGCGCGGCGGCGTGCTTGTGGATGCACGTGAAGGGCGCGTTCGTCGCCCCGCCCTTGAACATGAGGGCGGTGTTGAAGAAGACGTAGTCGTTGACGAGCCCGATCTTGACGGGCTCGCTCCAGAAGATGGTTCCGGGCACGAACAACCAGTCACGGTACTTCTCGTCGCTGAACATCTCGCGCAGCGTGGTGAGGATCTGCGTCATGGCATCCCGGGTGTAGGTGGCACCCGGGCCGATGCCTTTCTCCTGCGCTTCGTCGGTGTCGTTCTTGTCCGGCCGGAAGGTGAACTCGGGCGCCAGGAAGATCTTGAGGGTCTTGCTGTCGTCGGTGTTCGCGAGCTTCTGGCGTGCGAGCTCGACGACCCCGAGCAGACGCTTGAGCCGGGTCCGCTCGTCGAGCCGCATGTTGTTGGTGAAGATCGGGATGGGCTTGTTGGGGTCCTTCTCGTTGGGTCGCGTGGGGTTGAGCTCGGGTTCGTCCCCCGGCTTCGTCAGCTCCGAGGTGAAGTGCTCCCAGGTGATGAGCTGGAGGTGGGTGTAATTGCGAGCCACGTAGGGGTTTGGCTTCTTGGGCATGAGCGGCCTCCTGGCGGGTCGGAAGGTGAGACCCGTGGGGATTTCTTTCGGGCAATCCCCGCGGGTCCCCGACATCAGCGAGGCGAAGGGGGGGCGGGCCTCTCTCCGCCGGCGGCCGCGACGAGGCTCTCCTCCGCGCGGGCGAACATGTCCTGCGCGAGCCGCTCGCTGAAGCCGACCAGGAAGCACACCGCCATGTAGAGGTACATCTCCGATTCCGGATTCGCCGGTTTGAGGGGCAGCAGCCCTGATTTCAGCAACGTGAAGCAGAAGATCGCGCTGTACATGCCGATGACGGGCTTGAAGAAACCCAACATCACCATGGAGGTGCGGCTGGCGCCTCGCGGCTTGTCGAGATCCGCGAGCCGCATGAGGATGCTCACCACGCTGCCCATGGCGCCGCACAGTCCCACCAGCAACAGCATGCGGACGGGGAGACCGAAGAGCAGGGTGCTCTCGCTGGTCAGCACCTGATGCACGAAGGCGGCCGCTCCGTGGGAGACGAGCAGCAGCAGCCCCAGCCCGAGCACCACCTGCGTGGCGGGCGAGTTGGACCGCAGGAGGGGGAGTGGGCGCAGGGGGTAGAGCTGGTCCGCGAGCGCGGAGGCGACGCGCAGGCGGATGCCCCGCACGAACGCGAGGTTGGGCTGCTCCGACAGCAGCGCCGTGAGGCCCAGGTCGATGGACTGGACGGCCGTGGGGCCGAGGATCGGTGCGGCCTTGTCGCGCAGCGTCAAAAGGCTGGCGAGCTCCTTCTGGACGTCCTTGCTGAGCGGCTGAGCGAGTCGCTGACCGAGTTGCTCGGACAGCCGTGAGGGAAGCGGCGAGGCGTCCACCTTCGCGAGCACCTCTGGCGGAGCGGGCTCGGCGGGTGCCAGCGCCGTGGCCTCGGTGCTTCTCACCACCGGCGAAGGGGGGCGTGTGGCCAGCGCGAGGGCTGGCGCGGGGACCGGCGTGGGGGCCACGGGATCTTGCCGAGGGGGGAGCGCCATGCTCCGCAGCGGACCGGCGAGCTGCTGCCGCAGCAGCTCGAGGGTGGCCGGGTCGAAGCCGGAGGTGGTGGGCAGTTGATGCTGGCTCTGGAACCGGTTCAGGGCCGCCTTGGTGTGCGCTCCGAAGGCGCCATCCACGGTGCCCGGATCGAAGCCCAGGAACGTGAGCAGGAGCTGGCCCTCGCGCACGCTCAGGTCCGGCAAGGAGTGGGTGGACAGGTGCTGGTAGGCCGCCGCCAGCTTCTTGTCGTACTGGTTCTTCGCGTAGCCCGCGCCGTTGTAGCCGTGAGCGAACGCGGCCCAGTCATGGTCGCGCAGGGCCTTGTCCAGGCCGTTGTGCTGGATGAACGCCGCCATGGCCGCGAGCTGCTCGTCCTCGGAGGCCATCATCCGGCTGACGAACTGCTCGACGGAGCCGTAGCCCAGGTCGTTGGCGTGGTACCCCATCACCTGGCCGAGACCCCACGAGGCGCTCTCGAGCGCGGCCCGCTCGTCGAGCGCCAGGGCCCGTTCGAGCCGCTCGTACTCGGCGGCCCCCCAGGAATAGCCTCCTGCCTGGGGGTTGCTGATGTCGGGGGCCTGCGTGTCGTAGCGGCCGTGGGTCCTACGGCTGAAGACGTGGCGCTCGAAGAGGATGGCGGGCCGGCGGTCCGCGAAGAAGCCACAGCCCTGGGTCTCGATCTGGAGCACAGCCCAGAGCTCGGCGGGGTGTACGGAGAGTTTGTCGGCGCAGGACTGGATGCCCTGGGCGGTGAGGGGGGTGGCTGCTCCGGTGAACCGGGTTACGTCGTGATTTCCCATGGATCGTCGCCTCTTTTTCCATGGGACACGTGAGGGGGGTGGATCGGGCAAGGCGATGCCTCCTGGTGAACGGCACCAGGACATGCGGCTGGTTCCGCCGAGGTCGGTCGTTCTAGACCTGGGCTCGCCCCGGCCCGAGGTGGGCGCGAGGGCCGTTGACAAGGAGGGGGACGATGCTCTACCGCCATTTCGGCCGTTCCGGCTGGCGGGCTTCGCGGATCCTGCTCGGCATGGCGGGAGCGATGCACCCTGTAGGTCTGACGAGATGGGTGGCTCTGCTGATCGCTGTGGCAACGACCAGCCTCGGATGTGCCCACACACAGCCGCCAGAGCGCAATGTCTACGTCATTTCCGAGGACGCGAGCGGAGTTGGCTCCAGCGTCGAGGGCGGAACAGGCGGGGCTGGCGCTGACGCCTACTGTAGCGAAATGGAAAAGAAGTGCTTCAGAACATGCTGGAGACGGAAGCCCAACATTTCGAGCATCGATAAGGGCTCTGGCAAGCACCATGAACACTGTACCAAAACGTGCCGCGAAGAGTTCATGAGGTGCGTCAAAGAACAGGAGGAACTGGAGCGTCAGGAGTTACAGAGGAAGGAACTTCATTTTCCAACTATCGACGCTGCGCTCGACTGGCTCAGGGAGCACAAGACCGAGGTTGCGGTTGGAACGATCGTCATCGTCGCGGGCGTGGCTGCTGCCCCTTACGTCGTTGCCATAGCAGCGGGTGGCGCGCTGATCTTGGCTCCACTGTGAGCTGATAGCAGAATTGGGTGATGATATGGCATCCACTTCAGACTTCGATTTGGAGGAAATGCTCCTCGTTCTGAATCCCTTCATCGAGAGTCATGCGGAGGGATCGAAAGAGAGGGAGGCATTCAAGCTTGCTCAGGCTGCGATGCTCTATATCCGTGACAACAAGAAGGAGGATGATTTTGCCAGGTATTATAAAAGATTCTCCGATACGTCATTCACGGTCGAAGTGTCTCACGAGTTCGCGACGCGAGCGGAAGCGGACCAGTGGCTTGCCAGCGGGAATGCCAAGGACTCCGAACGTGTGAAGATCGCTGGCAAGGGCTTCATGGCTGTTGAAGTGACAGGAAAGCTGAGGCTCATGGTGGCGCCTCTCCCGGAAGAATTGGAAACGGATGAAGAATGGAAGGAGGACCCCGAATCACCGTGAGAATCGTCGCCCCAGTAGCTCCGCGAGTGGTGCGCCGCATTTGTGGATCCCGCGAGGCTGCTGCGGAACAGCAGCCCGCGGGCCAGTGGGCCGATCTTTGTGTGGATGACTCGTTCTGTTGAGAACTGTTGACTTCTGGACAGTCTGCGGTAGCGGGACAGGGGGGGCGGTAGCCCTGTCGGCTCGTCCGTGAAGCCGTCTGGCACGGAGGTGAGCCGGAAATCTTCCGAAACGAACCCTTCACCGTGCCAACACCTGCCCGAAATACCGTGAGGGCAACATGTCCACGGCTCCCGCCCGCGGAGCGCGGCGGATTCGGGGCGAAGCCCCTCGTTTCGGAGAGATCCCATGCAGCGAAAGATGTTGTTGTGCTTGTGCCTGGCAATCTCGCTTGCCGCTTGCGCCGGAGCCGACACTGCCCAACGCCCGCCCGAGCACGGCCCCCAGGCACCGCCCGAGATCAAATCCTCCCTGGCCGTGCTGATCGAGCACCGCGCCGAGCTGGCTCTTACCACCGAGCAGATTGGCTGGTTGCAGAAGCGGGACGAGCAGCTCCAGGCGGAGAACGCCCCGCTCAAGAAGAAGGTCGCGGAGTCCTTCGGCCGCAGGGGAGAGGGCGGAGGGTTCAGGGGCGGTGGTCATAGGGGCGGCAGGGGCGGTAGCGGCATGGGAGGAGGAATGGGGGGCGGTCACATGGGAGGAGGAATGGGTGGTGGGATGGGCGGAATGGGTGGTGGCAGGGGCGGCCCGGGCGCCGAGGGCGGTGGACATGAGGGCAGCGGCCAGAACAGGGAGGCGATGCGCGAGCGGATGGCGCAGGCCCGGTCCGCGATGCACGAGATGCAGGACAACGACACCCGCGCCTACAACGAGGCGGAGGCGCAACTCACCGATGCGCAGAAGCCCCGGGCACGGGAGCTCATCTCGCAGGAGCGCGAGAAATTGCTCCAGCAGCGAGAGGCCATGCGCAAGCAGATGAATGGCGAGGGTGCTTGAGCATCCGCCAACTCCCGCTCAGCGTTTTCGTGTCTCCCGTGAATGGACCTCAGTCCACGCCGGACAATGCCGTCGCCGCATGACGTCGCAGCTCCGGCCGTCGTCCGTACGTCAACCAGCGCCAGAGCCATTCCATCGGTCCATAACGGAAACGCGCCAGCCAGAAATGGCTGATGAGGAGCTGTGCGGCGAAGATGACGGCCCACGCTCCCCACCAGCCGGCCACGCCCCAGCGCGGACCGATGCCGACGCCAATCCCGTAGAAAAACGCCACGCCGAGCACGCTCTGCGTCAGATAGTGCGTGAGCGCCATGCGGCCTACCGGCGCGAGGACGCATAGTCGCCGCTTCCAGGCGGGTCGTGGGAACAGCAGTGCGAAGCCAGTGGCATACGCAATGCCCAACGCCAGCGGACCCACACGCAACAGCACGCGGATGACGAGCTTGCCGGCTTCGCGGTCCAACAGCGGATAGGACTCGCGCAACGCGGCCTGCACGAAGGACAGCGACGTCACCGCGATACCGATGGCGAGGCTCCACCAGAAGACGCGGCGGAGCAGCGCCTGATGGCGCTCCGGGTATTGCAACAAGCCGCGACGCCCGGCCCAGTAGCCCAGGAGGAAGCGACCCAGCACGAAGAACACCAACGGCCAGTTGGAGACGCGCGCCCAGCTCGCGACGCGGATGTTCTCGTGCAGCGTGTCCGGCCACGACACCGACGAGAACGCCCGCAGCGCACCCGCATAGACCTCCGGCTGTCTGGGCATCTCTGGCAGCCATGCGCGTATCCAAGGCGACAGGAGTGGTGGCAGCAGCGTGATGACGAGACCGCTGATCAACAGCACACGATCGGAGGCGCGGCGGACCGGCACCATCAGCAGGCCCACCACCGCATACGTCAGCAGGATGTCGCCCCACCAGACGAAATAGCCGTGGACCAGCCCCATGCCCGCCAGCACGAGCAGGCGCCGCACGTAACGCGGCAGGCCGTCCGCGCCGCGCGCTTCGGCACGTTCCAGTTGGAGCGCGAACCCGAGTCCGAACAGCAGCGAAAACAGGGTGATGAACTTGCCGTTGACCAGCAACTCCATTCCGCGCATCGCCACCCCATCGAAGCCCGCGGTGGGGAGCACGGCGCGAGCCGGTTCGGGGAGGAATTCGTAGAGCGTGAGCGACGCCAGGTTGACCATCAGCACGCCAGCGAGCGCGAATCCGCGCAGGGCATCGATCAGCTCGTGGCGTTCGTCGGCCGATGCGGGGACGGGGACGTGCGGATGTGATTCAGTCACGCGACGAGACTAGCCGAACACGGAGTCCGGCGATCGCCGCACTCACGGTGCGAGCCGGGTTGCGAGCAAGTTCGTGACGAGGGGACACGCGCTCTTGGGAGGAGATCGCTCCGCCTGATTTCCGTCCGTCCTCCCATCGGGAATGGCATTGTGCTCCTGAACCCTCAAGGAGACCTTCATCTCGTGAAACACATTCCCCTGTTCCTCGTCGCGTCGCTCGCGGTCTCCACCGTGGCTCGCGCGGGGGACCCCCAGGGCATGCTCTCGATGTGCCAGCAAGACGCGCGAACCGCCGTGCGCCGATTGCAGAAGGGCGGCCCCGCCGAGGGCGCCTCCATGTTCCGTACCATCGAGGAGGTCTGCATCCGGGGGAACATGGCCCCCGCGATGCGGGAGCTGCCCGGGTACGCGGACGTCCTCCGTGATTACGAGGAGGCGAAGCGGCTGATGCAGGCCGCGGAGGATGCGGTGGCGGCGACGAGCCCGGGCGGGGACAAGAAGTCGGTGAGCGCGCGCTGGGAGGCGAAGCCAAAACGCTGCCGGACCACGGACGAATGGGATGCGGCAGCGGGAATCCAGCCCGAGAAGAACAAGGGCGCCGCGCACATCTCCGGGCAGCCGAGCCCCGCCTCTGGCCGCATCACGTGGGGGATGTTCTTCCAGCGTTCGTCGAACGGCAGCCCTTTCGATCATGCCGGCCCGGACGACTACCTGGCGAGACTCGCCTGTGGTTATGACGTGGAGGGGGTGGACCCCTCCTTCAGCAAGTACCAACTGTGGAGCGGAAAGCTCCCCGAGGGGGACCCGCGCCGGCTTCTCGCCCGGGAACTCCAGACGGGGGCGTCCGACTCTCCCCGAGGCACGCTCTACCGCCTGGCGTTGATGTTCCACTGCTACGCCTCCACCGAGTGGAAGGTGCCTGACTCCTATGGCACCTATGTCCACTGTGCCGAAGCCTTGGGGACGACGGTCCCCACGCAGGCCGAGGTCGAGGCGGCCTCCGAGGCCGTCTTCCCCGGACGCGCCTGGGAGAAGGCGAACCTCGTGTACGTCGCGCAACGCACGCTCGAGGCGCGGGAGGAGGTGGTGGCCGCCTTCACGCGGCTGGAGGCACAGGCTCCCCGGATGAAGGCCATCTTCCGCGACTCGGCCGACGCGGCGCGCCGCGTTCACGCCGAGTTCCTCGTGCGCTACGCGGAGGCGCTGCGGACACTGGAGCCCATGACGGCCGAGGCGCTGCGGCGCGGGGCTCACGAGGGGATGCCCGCCGACTGCGAGGAGAAGCTGCTCTCCCTGCGGGCCTCACTCGAGGCCGAGCTCCAGCCGAAGGACGAACAGGGCGTGCGAGAGCTGCGCACCGGCCATCCCCTCGGGTACCAGATCACCGAGGCGCTCACCGCCTGTTACCTGGTGCGCGGCCACCTCGCGCGCGCGAAGCTGGAGGCGGAGAACCTCATCAAGGGCTCGCGCCGGGTGACCGAGGAGGAAAAGGTCTTCTACGCGCGCCTGAATGCGCGGTGGCAGGCCAAGCGGGATCTGCCGACGAAGGAGCAACGCGTGCAGGCCATCCCCAACTGGGAGGCCATCGACGACCTGCCCCAGGTGCCCGAGACCCAGAGCGCCTCGAACGATCTGGCGGAACAGGTGCGAGGCATGCAGGCCTCCATCTCGACCATCGGCAATGTCGAGGAAATGCCCGCGGTGGTGGTGTCGAAGCGCGAGACCCCGGAAGGCGTGTGGATCACCTTCAAGAAGTTCACGAAAACCTACCGGGATGTCGTGTGTGAGAACAGCGACGAGTTCCTGCGCTTCAGCGTCGTGGGCCGGAGCGTCCGGCCCGTCTTCCGCAAGACGTGCAAGGATGTCGGGCCCATGAAGAAGCACACCTTCCAGGCGGAACCGGTGCTCCTGTCCAAGGCGGAGGCCGACCTCGTGCAGAAGGGCATGCAGCTCGAGGCGCTCGTCAACCAGAACGATCCGGCGGATTCGGTGCTCGTGAACCTCTGGAAGCAACAGGGGTCCAAGCAGCCGCTGGTGCTCGACGGCATCCGCCTGCGTTGAGGTGAGGTGCTCACGGTGGAATGGGGAGGAGTCTGGTAGGACTCCTCCCTCGCGACCGTGCACCTCCTTGTCGCGGGAACCCGCCCTGATATCCCCTCATTCATCCTTGCGGACGCAACCAGTCTTTGCAGTGATTTCCGCTGGACATTTGACCCGACGGAAGGTCACGGTAGGATTATCCGCGTTTTGAAACCAACCGAATCGCCAGTTACAACCTGCCTGTAAAGCGGCCGGCAACTTGGAGCATTCGGCTTGACTGCTGATACCGCCGTATCTGGCCCCCCAACCATCGGCTGGAGCATTATATTGGGCCTGACAACCGTTAAAAAGACCAACACCACCGCCAGGAATCAGTAAAGCGAATTGGTTCGAACCTAAATCCGATGCTGTGTTGACCACCTGGGCCACGAACGTCTTGCCGCTCACGGGTCCGCTGGTGAATTGCAATGCGTAACAAGCGCAAGACGTATCGCTTTCCGGTTTGCCGACCAAATTCGCCGCGGCAAATCCATACGATAGCTTTTCATTCACAGTCCACGGTTGAGGCGACTCGCACATGAAACTGGTGCCACCAGCCTGGCAACCGCTTAGCTGATTCGGATCGATCGCTGTTTTGCCGTCTTTGGCGCAAGATTTGACCGGACCAGTTTTGACTGAAGCTTTTCCAGGCCACGAACCGCTTGGCTTGCAACAATCCCAGTAGCGGGTCGTTTTGCCATTTGCTGAAGCGGATAAATAAGTAAAAGATGGCGATGTTGCGGCCTCCGCCTCAGGAGCGATCACGCTGCAGCCGGGCAAGAGGACGAGCGCCGTCATTACAATCATCGTTCGCCGAAGGGTAATCCCGTTACCAATGTTTAGCATGCTTGTGATGGAAACACGACAGTGGGCGAGTGTCAAGGAGTGGCGCTGTGCCCCCGCGCTTCGCACGTGAGCTTGGTTCGAGTTTCGCACTTTGGTCGAAGCTCAAGCGACTGCCTTCAAGGAGCCGGGCAGTAACAGGAGGAGGTTTTGTCGACCCTGTTTGTCCTGTGGGTTTGCGGAAATGGTGGCACGCAGACAGGAATAGCGCAGGGGGGTGAGCATGTCGGCGAAGGAGGGACGCACCTTGTGCCGATTCGGGGACACTCATGGTGCATGGCGGCGCCGAAAACCTTCAGCCCGTGTTCGCGAGCCAGGGTAGGACCAAGGTGATGCAGGGTGGACACGGGCGCCGGGCCGTCACGAAAGGGCCTACACCCGGGCGCGGCAGGTGCTATCACTCGGCCGCCATGTCCCAGTCCACCGGCCCCCTGTTCGCCACCGTTCCCAACGAGATCGACTTTCCCGCCGACGAGCGCCGCATCCTCGCCTTCTGGAAGGAGCGCAGGATCTTCGAGCAGACGCTCCAGGGCCGGGACGACGCTCCCGCCTTCGTCTTCTACGAGGGTCCGCCCACCGCCAACGGTCTGCCCCACAACGGCCACGTCCTTACCCGTGTCATCAAGGACCTGTTCCCGCGCTACAAGACCATGCGCGGCTACCGCGTCCCCCGCAAGGCCGGCTGGGACACCCACGGCCTCCCCGTCGAGGTCGAGGTCGAGAAGGAGCTGCGCATCCACGGCAAGGCGGAGATCGAGCGCTACGGCGTGGAGCCCTTCACCGAGCGCTGCATCGAGTCCGTCTTCCGCTACACCAACGAGTGGGAGCGTCTGACCGAGCGCATCGGCTTCTGGGTGGACCTCCCCGATGCCTACGTCACCTACCACCGCGGCTACGTGGAGAGCGTCTGGTGGGCCCTGGCCGAGCTGTTCCGCAAGGGCCTGCTCTATCGGGGGCACAAGATCGTCTGGTGGTGGCCCCAGGGTGGCACCGCGCTGAGCTCCGGCGAGGTCGGCATGGGCTACCGCACCGTGGACGACCCCAGCGCCTATGTCGCCTTCCCCCTGCGCGACTCGCCCGACACCGCGCTCCTCATCTGGACCACCACGCCCTGGACGCTCCCGTCCAACATGTTCGCCGCCGTCAACCCCACGGTGGACTACGTCACCGTCGACGCCGGTGACCGCAAGCTCATCATCGCCGCCGCCCTGCGCGAGGAGCTGGCCAAGAAGCTCAAGAAGGACCTGCCCGTCCTCCAGACGCGCAAGGGCAGCGAGCTGGTGGGTCTGCGCTACTCGCCTCCCTATGACGTGTACTTCCAGCGCGTGGGCAACACGGAGCTGCCGCTCGCGGGCGGGGGCTCGGACACGCCCGCCTGGCGCGTCATCGGCGCGGACTTCGTCACCCTCTCCAGCGGCACGGGCATCGTCCACGTCGCTCCGGCCTTCGGCGAGGACGACTACGAGGCCTTCCGCCACGAGCGCACCCGCTTCGCGAAGCCCGAGGCCCTGGAGATGTTCTGCGCCATCCGCCCGGACGGCACCTTCTCCGAGGACTTCCCCCAGCTCACCGGCCGCTTCGTCAAGGACGCGGACAAGGAGATCCAGCGCGAGCTCAAGGAGCGCGGCCGGATGCTCCTCGTCGAGCAGTACCGCCACGAGTACCCGTTCTGCTGGCGCGCGGATGACGACCCGCTCATCCAGTTCGCCCGGCCCGCCTGGTACATCCGCACCACGTCCGTGAAGGACAGGGCCATCGCCAACAACCGCGCCGTCAACTGGGTCCCCGAGCACATCAAGGAGGGCCGCTTCGGCGACTTCCTCGCCAACAACGTGGACTGGGCCCTCTCCCGCGAGCGCTACTGGGGCACGCCCCTGCCGCTCTGGGTGCACTCGGAGACGGGCGAGGTGGAGGCCATCTCCTCGCTCCAGGCCCTGCGCGAGAAGCCCGGCAGCAACCTGGCCGCCGTGGAGGCCGAGCTCAAGGCCTTCATCGCCCGCAAGCCCGGTGCCACCAGCGCCGAGCACCTCATCGTCCACAAGCCGTGGATCGACAAGGTCACCTACGAGAAGCCCGGCACCCCCGGCCGCTTCGTGCGCGTGCCCGAGGTCGTGGACGTGTGGTTCGACTCGGGGTGCATGCCCTTCGCCCAGTGGGGCTACCCCCACGCGCCCGGCTCGCGCGAGAAGTTCGCCCAGGCCTTCCCCGCCGACTTCATCTCCGAGGCCATCGACCAGACGCGTGGCTGGTTCTACTCGCTGCTGATGATCAGCACGCTCGTCTTCGACGAGGAGACGCAGCGGCGCGAGGGCCTCACCCCCGAGCGCGGCTGGCCCATTCCGTACAAGAGCTGCATCGTCCTGGGCCACGTCTCCGACAAGGAGGGCAAGAAGGAGTCCAAGTCCAAGGGCAACTACACCCCGCCGGAGATCATCCTCGACGAGGTGCGGATGGACTTCGCCGTGTTGGATGACAAGGCGGCGGGTGTCCCCGGTGTGGCTGGCGAGGCGCTCATCGCCCGCGAGGACCTAGAGGGTCTGGACATCCAGGAGGGCTCGAAGGTGCAGATCTTCCGTCCGAACGCGGCGGACAAGGCCCTCACCCTCACGGTGAAGGTGCACAAGAAGCTCAAGCGGCGCGTGGTGCTGCTGGCGAAGAAGGACCTGGAGGCGCTGGGCGTGGCGCCCTCGGCGCGCGGCGCGGACGTCATGCCGGTGGAGGTGCCCCGGCTGGCTCTCACCGAGCGCGTGGTGCTCAAGGATCCGGCCAGCCGGGCCCCGGGCGCGGACGCCTTCCGCTGGTTCTTCTTCGCCGCCAGCCCCACCTGGTCCAACACGCGCCACTCGCTGAGCAACGTGCGGCTCCTGCAGAAGGACTTCCAGGTCAAGCTGCGCAACGTCTACTCGTTCTTCACCATCTACGCGAACATCGACGGCTTCTCGCCGGCCCGCGGCAACCCGGACTCCTCCGAGGTGCCCTGGCTCGCCATCCGCAAGAGCACCGGCTGGCGCGAGCCGAAGCAGCGCACCGTGCTGGACCGGTGGATCCTCTCCGAGGTGCAGCTCGCCCTGCGCGACGTCACCCGGTCGCTGGACACCTACCAGGTCTACGAGGCCGCCCAGCGGCTGGTGGCGCTGGTGGACGCCCTCTCCAACTGGTACCTGCGCCGCAGCCGCGAGCGCTTCTGGGGTCCGGGCCTGGAGCAGGACAAGCTGGACGCCTACTTCACCCTGTACGAGGCGCTCACCACCATCACCGCGCTGTCGGCGCCCTTCATTCCCTTCTTCGCCGAGGAGATGTGGAGCAACCTGGTGCGCCGGCCCTGGCCCACGTCCCAGCCGGAGAGCGTCCACCTGGGCCGCTTCCCCGAGCCGGACACGCGCCTCATCGACGAGGGGCTCTCCACGGAGATGGGCGCGGTGCGCGAGCTGGTGTCCCTGGGCCTCAAGGTCCGCACGGACAACAAGCTCAAGGTGCGCCAGCCCCTGTCCCACGCGGACGTGATGCTGTCGCGCCGGGAGCTGCAGGAGCGCGTGGCCGTCTACAAGGACCTCATCGCCGACGAGCTGAACGTCCACGAGGTGCGCTTCCTGGAGGCGGGTCAGGAGGCGGACGTGGTGCGCTACAAGGTGAGGCCCAACCTGCGCGCGATGGGCAGCCGCCTGGGTCCCAAGCTGGCCCCGGTGCGCAAGGCGTTCGACGCCGCCGACAGTCGGGCGCTCCAGCGCGAGCTGGCGCGGGAGGGCAGGGTGGTGCTCACCGTCGAGGGTGAACAGATGGTGTTCCCCTCCGAGGAGCTGGAGGTGCTGGTGGAGGCCAACCCCGGCTACGCCGCCGCTGGCGCGGGCGTGGGCGTGGTGGTGCTCCACACCGAGCTGACCGAGGCGCTCGTGGACGAGGGCCTGGTGCGCGAGCTGCTCGCCCGGGTGCAGGCGGCGCGCAAGGACATGGCGCTCGGCTACACGGACCGCATCCGCCTCTGGGTGGACGGTGACGCGCGGGTGCGCAAGGTGACTCAGGAGGCGAAGGAGTCCATCTCCCGCGAGACGCTCGCTTCGGAGCTGCACGTGGGCCCCGAGGGCCTCACCGGCAAGGAGGAGGAGTTCAACCTCAACGGCCTGCCCGCGCGCCTGCGCGTGGAGCGCGCCTGACACGGGCACCCACCATGGGCTTCTGGGGACCGAACACGGCGACGGTGGACTGGTGCGAGACAAACTACGAGCACCTCCACTACGTCTGTGAGCTGTTCAACTCGGTCTCCAGTCTGGCCATGGTGCTCGCGGGCGTGCTTGGCATCGCGCTCCACCACCGCGTGCTGGAGCGCCGGTTCATGCTCGCGTTCGCGATGGTGTCGGTGGTGGGGCTCGGGAGCATCGCGTTCCACACGACGCTCCTCTTCCAGTACCAGATGCTGGACGAGCTCCCGATGCTCTACCTCGCCCTCGTGATGGTCTACATCCTGGTGGAGAACCGCCCCGAGCGTCGGTTCGGGTTGGGGTTCCCCCTCGCGTTGCTCGGCTACGCGGTGCTCTCGACGTATCTCTCCGCCTTCACGCGGGGGCGCCTCCAGTTCTTCCTCTTCCAGGCGAGCTTCGCGTCACTCGAGTTCTTCGCGCTCGCACGCGTCTACCTCATCCATCGCCGGAGTCAGGACGTGGCCGCGAGGCGTGTCTTCCAGCTCGGCATCGGCGCCTATGCGCTCGCCATCGTCCTCTGGCTGAGTGACATCCAGTTCTGTCCCACGCTCAATGAGGCGCTCCCCGCACATGGCATCCCCAACCCGCAGTTCCACGCGTGGTGGCATGTGCTCGTGTCCTGTGGGTTCTACGCGCTCCTGATGGTCATCGCCCATGACCGGTTGAAGACGCTCGGGCAGGCGCCTCGGCTGCGATTCGCCGCTGGAGTGATTCCGCTCGTGCGGGGCTCCAGTGGCTCCACTGTGTGATGCCCGACCTTGCGAGTGTGAAGGGCGTCCCGTGTCGCCCAGTGTGCTACTTCACCTCAGGGCATCCCCCTTGTTGCCTGCCTTGCTCGTGGCGACTTTCGGCGCCGCGACAGGGTCTGTGAGGGGGAGGGCACCGGGTGAAGCCAGGAGAGCGTGGCGGGAGAAGCCTCAAGGGCGCATGCGGAGTGTTCACCTGTCTGCTCCTGCTCGCCTGTGAGCCGGAGATACCCGTGGCCCGGGTGTTGCCGCCGACTCCCGAGGCGGAGCAGCCGCCCCTTCAGGATGGGCAACCGCCACCCCAGGCGGGGCAGCCGCCCCCTCCGGTGCAGCCGCCTCCCCCGGATGAGCCCACGCCGTCGGATCCACCCCCGGCGGAGCCGCCACCGCCGGAGCCCTCGGGCCGGAGCTGGTACGTGAGCACGAAGGGGTCCGATGGGGCAAAAGGCACCCGTGAGGCACCGCTCCGCACCATTGGCCGGGCGGCGGCGCTCGCGAGCCCGGGTGAGGTCATCCGGGTGCTCCCGGGGGTGTACCCGGAGGAGCTCGTCCTCGAGTCCCGGGGCTCGGGGGTCGCCCCCATCACCTTGCGCGGAGAGGGCTCGCCCCGTCCCACCCTCGCCCCGGCCGACAGGGCCCGGAGCACGGTCATCCGCGTGCGAGGGCGTTGGACCCTGGACAACCTGCAGATCGACGTCGGTGGCGCCCCGATGTTCGCCGTGATCTTCGACAGTGGCGCCAGCCAGTCCGTCCTGTCCGGGAGCGAGCTGAAGAGCGGGACGACCAGCGCGGGCGTGCTCGTGGACGGCGCGCGGGATATCACCCTCCTGCGCAACACCATCCACCACTTCAACAAGCCTGGAGATGACTCCCATGGCGTGGTGGTGGTGGGCCCGTCACGGAACATCACCCTCCGGGACAACGACATCCATCACAACTCGGGAGACTCCATCCAGTGCCAGGCGGGCAGTGCTCCCGCGGAGGGCGTGCTCATCGAGGGCAACACGCTGCACGACGAGGGCGAGAACGGGGTGGACATCAAGCAGTGCCATCGCGTCACCGTGCGCGACAACGTCCTCTTCGGGTTCCCCAACACGGCGATCCGCCCGAGCGGCTCCTCGGCGGGAGAGGCGGTGCTCATCCAGCAGTTCGCCCGCGACATTCTCGTCCAGGGCAACTCCATCTCCCGCGCGGGCCGCGGCGTCTCCGTGCTGGGCGGCGACTCGCCCCCCGAGAACGTGTCGGTGATGGACAATCACCTCCAGGAGATCCGCAACATCCCCGAGGGCAACGGCCAGGGCATCCGCATCGAGAGCGCCAGGAACGCGAGGGTGGAGGGCAACCTCGTCGAGGGCACGGCCAGCTACGGGCTGATGCTGGCCGCCGATGGGAGGGTGATCACCGGACTCGTCGTCAGGAACAACACCGTGCGGAGCGGCTCGCAACGGCTGTTGCTCAGGCTGGGGGATGCGCCCTTCCGCCCGGGGCTCCTCATGCAGGAGAACCTCTATGCCTCCGATGGCATCCTGAAGGCCGATGCCGTGACGGACAGGCTCGACGGAGACCTCGTTCGCTTCCTGGAGGATTTCCCCGGGGACCGGCTCACCCTCTCCTCGCAGGAGAAGCTCGAGGTGTGGCAGCAGGTGATCGGCGTGGATCAGGGGTCCGGGCTGCTGGAGTGAGCGCCCGGGGTCCGGGTCTTCAGCGGTGCGACCCGTGGTGCACCTTTTCGAGCCCGACTCGATGGTGGTTGGCATGGCTCACGGCTCCAGCGGGATGAAGCTCTCCCGGATGAAATCGAGCCCGGTGAGGAGTCCTCCCACGAGGAGCAGCAGACCCATGGCCCGCACCAACCAGGTCAGCACGTGGCGTGGGAAGTGGCCCTCGTGGCGCCGGAGCAGGCCGACGAACAGCAGCTCCCAGCAGGCCACCCCCGCGCCCGCGGCGGCACCGAAGGGAAGCGCGAGCAGCCCGGAGAAGACGACGACCTGCCGTGAGTAGAGGAACGCCACCGCCGTGGTCCAGGTCGCCAGCAGGGTGGGATTCAGCGCGGCGATGGTGAAGCCGAGCAGCCAGCTTCCGAGGCGCCGCTCCTGCTTGGGGGGTGCCTCGTCCCTGGGGCTCCACCGGGTGAAATGCACCCCGAGCACGGTCAACACGAGCGCGCTCAATCCGTGTGACAGCGGGAGGATGATGGGGTGCTTCGCGAGGAAGGTGGAGAACCCCCAGAAGGCCACGGCGGCGTAGAGCGCCACCGCCAGCGCGGCTCCCAGGCCGATGCGGAGGGCCGCGCCGTACTGCTTCCGCACGCTCGTGGAGAACACCATCAACGCGATCGGGCCGGCCAGGGGCATGGAGCCGATGAATCCGAACGCGAAGGCCACGAGAGAGAGGAGGAGGGTGTTCATCGTTTCCTGAAGCGGAAGCACCACGAGAGGGCGTCTGTCTGTCTGGCCGCCTGGTCTTCTTCTCCCCCGAGAGAGGGCTCCACTGCATCCTACAATTTCGTAGCTTCAAACCACGCGGGCGACAAAATTGTAGGAGGGAGGCGGGGGCGGCTCTCCTCGCCCGTCAGGTGTGGCGGTGCCGTGAGCACTCCCGAGGGGCGCGATCCACTCTCAGTGAATCCTACGAATTTGTCGGTTCGCGAGAGGGAGCCTACAAACTTGTAGGTCCGGTGGGCGTCGTTCGCGGCCGAAGGATGGACAGTTCCTGCTCCAGAATTCCATTGGATTTCAATGGGATACGCCATCTCCCTCCGGCGGGGTGCGCTCTGGCCCGCCCGTTGCATTGTTCCCGCGCCGTGCGGGCCCACGAGGCCCATCGACTGTGAGGTGATGATGTCAGGCGGAATCGTCGGAGCCGATGTGGCGTGGGTGTTGGTCGCGAGTGCGCTGGTGATGCTGATGGTCCCGGGTCTGGCGCTCTTCTACGGGGGCATGGTGCAGGGCAAGAACGTGCTCTCCACCCTCATGCACAGCTTCGGCGCTCTGGCGGTGGTCACCGTGGTGTGGGCGCTGTGGGGCTATTCGCTCGCTTTCGGGGAGAGCCAGGGCGGCCTCATCGGAGGCGCCACGCACCTGTTCATGAAGGGGGTCGGGCAGGAGGCCAAGGGCACGCTGCCTCATATCCTCTTCTTCCTCTTCCAGGGCACCTTCGCCGCCATCACGCCCGCGCTCATCAGCGGTGCGTACGCCGAGCGGCTCAAGTTCTCCGCCTTCCTCCTCTTCACGGTGCTCTGGGCGACGTTCGTGTACGCGCCCGTGGCGCACTGGGTGTGGGCCGCGGACGGCTGGCTGCTGAAGCTGGGCGCGCTCGACTTCGCCGGTGGCGCCGTGGTGCACCTGACCAGCGGTGTCTCGGCGCTCGTGGTGGCGCTCGTGGTGGGCCGCCGCAAGGGCGCCCGTCAGCCCCCGCATAACCTCGCCTTCACCCTGTTGGGCGCGGGGCTCCTCTGGTTCGGCTGGTTCGGCTTCAACGCGGGCAGCGCGCTCGCGGCCAACGAGCTTGCCGCCGTCGCCGCGACCAACACCCACCTGGCGGCCGCCGCCGGCGCGGTGGCGTGGGGCATCGTGGATCTGATCCGCCTGAAGAAGGTGACCGCCCTGGGCGCCGCCAGCGGGCTCGTGGCGGGTCTGGTGGGCATCACCCCGGCCGCCGGCTTCGTCGCCCCCATGGGCGCGCTGGCCATCGGCCTGCTGGCCGGCGCGGTCTGCTACGGCGGCGTCCTCCTCAAGGAGCACTTCCGCTACGACGACGCCCTGGATGTCGTCGGTGTTCACGGCGTGGGCGGTGCGCTCGGCGCCCTGCTCACCGGCGTGTTCGCCACCGTGGCCGTCAACCCGGCGGGTGCCGATGGCGTCCTCGCCGCCGGCAACTGGGCGCTGCTCGGCAAGCAGGCCCTGAGCATCCTGGCGGTGGCCGCCTTCTCCGCGCTCCTCACCTTCGTCCTCCTCAAGGTGGTGCAGGCGGTGGTGGGGCTGCGCGTCGACGACGAGGCCGAGTTCGAGGGGCTGGATCCCCACGTCCATGGCGAGCGCGCCTACCACACCGGCATGTCGCTGGGCAGCGGCCACGGCCACGGCTCGTCGGCGCCTCGCGAGGTGCCTTCCGCTCAGGCCAGCGCCTCCGAGAAGGCTCCCCTCAGCGCCGAGCCCGCGATGGAGGGGTGAGCCCCCCCGGGGGTGTTGGTCAGCCCCTCGGAGGTGAGGGGCTGAACGGATCCCCCACATGTCGCTTGCGGCACCCCTCTGGAGCGGACGATTCTCGGCCCCCGGATGAATGTGCTCGACAAGGTGTTGACGCTGCGGCCGACGAGCGTGGTGGCGCGACTGGGGACGGCCTCGAGGCTCCCCGTCCTCAACCCGCGCGATCTGCTCAAGGCACTGGAGGGAGTGCCCGCCGCGTTGCCCTGCCTGCCCGTGCCCACCCGGCCCATGTTGCCGGGGATGCTGGCGGCGGCACGCGGCGAGGACGCGGTGCTCGGGCTGCTCTGCCCGCATCCCCTGGCGGATCGCGGGGCGGCCGAGCGCTTCATGGCCTCCGTGCAGCAGGTGGCCGAGGCGGATGGCCATGCGCGGCCCGTCTTCCTGCAGGCCGGGCCGGTGCGGGTTTCCAAGGTGGGCCCGGAGACGATGGCGCAGCTGCAGGAGGGCCTCTTCCGTCTGGTGGACGCGGGTTTCTCGCTGGTGTCCCTGGACGTGACGCGGCTGCCCGTGGACGTGGCGGTGGAGGTGGTGCCGAGGCTGTCCGGCGCGGTGTTGGAGCGCGAGCTGGCGCTGGAGGTATCGCTGGCGGCGGGTGCCGAGGGCGATGAGCTGGAGGGAGCCCGCGCGCTGCTGGACGGGCTGCGCCAGCGGGGCGTGAACGCGCGTTTCCTCCGGGTGTCCGCCGCGATGCTGGGCGAGGAGGAGCCGGACGTGCAGTTCCTCCGGAACCTGGTGGAGCTGGCGGGCCAGCATGGGGCGGGTGTTTCGGTGGGGGAGGCGGGGCGGCGCTCGGTGCGGGCGCTGCCGACGTACGTGGCGGCCGGCGTGAGGAAGGTGGAGTGCGTGGCGCCCTTCGAGCGCATCGCCCTGGCCTCGTATCCGGAGGCGGTACGCACGAGCCTCGAGCAGAAGGCGGAGAAGGCGGGCTTGACGTCGGGGGAGTTGCTGGGTGTCCTGGGCGAGCAGCTCGCGCCGCTGGAGGCTCGGGATGCGGCGCGGCTGGAGGCGCTGACGTTCGCCGAGGCCTCCGAGGTGTTGGCGGGGCTGGGCGCGACGCGGACGGGGTGGAAGTCGATGCTGTTCCTGGCGGAGAACCGGGGCGACTAGATGCGCATCGTGGCAGGTACGGCGAAAGGGCGGGCGCTGGCGGGCCCCAAGACGACGTCGAAGCACATCCGTCCCACGGCGGACCGGGTGCGGGAGACGATCTTCAACGTGCTCGGTCAGTGGCTGGAGGAGCGGAAGGTGCTGGATCTCTACGCGGGGACGGGGGCGCTGGGCCTCGAGTCCGTCTCGCGAGGGGCTCCCAAGGCGGTGCTGGTGGACTCGGACCGGGAGGCGCTGTCGCTCTGCCGGGCGAACACGGACACGCTGGGGTTCGCCTCGCGGGTGGAGATCCTCGCGCAGCCGGTGGAGCGGGCGCTCGAGACGCTCGGGCGCCGGGGAGATCGGTTCGAGCTCGTCTTCGCGGACCCGCCGTATGCGGCGCGGGTGGTGGAGACGGTGCTGGAGGGGGTGGCCCGGGCCGGGGTGCTGGCACCCGGGGGCACGGTGGTCATCGAGCACGACAAGCGCGAGACGGCCCCCGAGTCCCACGCGGGTTTCGAGCGGGTGGACCAGCGGCGGTTCGGGGACACGCTGGTGAGTCTCTTCCGCATTCCTTGACCGCTTGCCGGTGGGCGTCGAGACTGCGCCGGCATGCGTACCGCCATCTATCCGGGTTCATTCGATCCGCTCACCAACGGTCACCTGAGCATCATCCAGCGCGCGTTGCAGATGTTCGATCGCGTGATCGTGGCTGTGGCAGTCAACCCGAAGAAGGTGCCGCTCTTCACCGAGGAGGAGCGCAAGGAGCTCATCCGCCAGGCCTGTCCGGATCCGCGGGTGGAGGTGGACGCCTTCCACGGCCTGCTGGTGGAGTACGCGAACGGGCGCGGGGTGAACGTCATCCTGCGCGGCCTGCGGGCGGTCTCCGACTTCGAGTACGAGTTCCAGCTGGCGAACATGAACCGCAAGCTGGCCCCTGGCATCGAGACCGTCTTCATGATGACGGGCGAGGACTACTTCTACGTGTCGTCGCAGCTCGTCCGGGAGGTGGCCTCGTTCGGCGGCAACGTGGAGGGGCTCGTGCCGCCCAACGTGCTCAAGGTGCTGCGGGCGAAGTACGGGAAGCAGGGCTGAGCGCCGCGCTGCTTCTCGATGACGCGATGAGGTGCGGGTGGTACCTTACGGGGAGTGCGTCTGGAGGCACCTGCAATGAATCTCGCGAATCGGCTCAAGGCCATCAAACCGTCCCCCACGCTCGCGCTCAACGCGAAGGCGAAGGCGCTGGTGGCCCAGGGTGTGGACGTGGTGAGTCTCGCGGCGGGCGAGCCTGACTTCGATACGCCGGAGTTCATCAAGCAGGCGGCCGTCGATGCCCTGCGGCAGGGCTTCACCAAGTACACGCCCACGTCGGGCATCCAGGAGCTGCGCGAGGCCATCTGCGCGAAGCTGGAGCGGGACAACCACCTCACCTTCGCGCCGGACCAGGTGCTGGTGACGGTGGGCGCCAAGCAGGCGCTCTACAATGCGTTCCAGGCGCTGCTGAACGAGGGCGACGAGGTCATCATCGTGGCCCCGTACTGGGTGAGCTACCCGGACATGGTGCAACTGGCCGGAGGCAAGCCGGTGTTCGTGGAGACGCGCGAGGAGGACGGCTTCGCGCCGGATCCGGACGCCATCCGCAAGGCGCTCTCGCCGCGCACGAAGGCGCTGGTGCTCAACAGCCCGAGCAACCCCTCGGGGGCGGTGTTCTCGCGGGCCGCCCTGGAGGGCATCGCCCAGGCGGTGCGCGGGCACGAGTGCCTCATCCTGAGCGACGACATCTACGAGAAGCTGCTCTACCAGGGGCAGTTCCTGAACATCGGCAACGTGGCGCCGGATCTGCTGTCGCGGCTGGTCGTCATCAACGGGATGAGCAAGTCCTTCTCGATGACGGGCTGGCGCATGGGGTACGTGGCGGGCCCGAAGTGGCTCATCTCGGGCATGCAGATGATCCAGGATCAGTCCACGTCGAACGCGGCGTCCTTCGCGCAGAAGGCGGCGCTGGCGGCGCTCAAGGGCCCGCAGGACATCTTCGTGCCCATGGTGGAGGAGTACCGGGGACGGAGGGACCTGGTCGTGGACACGCTGAACGCGATCGAGGGCGTGCGCTGCCGGCGTCCCGAGGGTGCCTTCTACGTGCTGCCCAACGTGAGCGGCCTGTTCGGGCGCTCGTACAAGGGCACGCCGGTGACGGGCTCGGTGCAGTTCTCGGAGATCCTCCTGAACGACTTCCGGGTCGCGGCGGTGCCGGGGGCCCCCTTCGGAGCGGAGGGCCACATCCGCATGAGCTTCGCGACCTCGCGCGAGCAGCTGAACAAGGGCCTGGAGCGGTTCCGCGAGCTCGCGACCGCCTTGCGCTGAGCTCCCTCTCCCTCTGGGAGAGGGCAGGGGGTGAGGGTCTTCCCGAGGGAGGACCCCGTCCCTCATGCCTCAATCCGTGTAGGCGAACGCCTTCCACCCGTCCTCGGTCTGCCGGTACAGGACGACCGCCGCGCGCCCCGAGAGGTTGGCCACCGCGGCGTACACCTCGCTGCCGCGCGGGACGATGGCGCCCAGACGCGCGGGAGGCTTGCCGTACTTCTTCTCCAGCTCCGCGTAGGGCAGGACCTCGATGTCGTAGAGCGTGATGAGGTCCGTCCGCTTGTTCCGGAGTTGCTTGACCCACGTCACCACGAGCGACTCGGGCGTCTCGAACTTCCGCTCCTCGAGCTGGAAGGGGAAGGTCAGCATCGGCACGCTCCCGCGAACGTCACCCGTCAGCAGGGCGCTGAGCAGGTAGCGGGCCTCGTCGCGGACCTCCTCTTCGGTGCTGCCCGGCTTGGGCGCCTGGGCTGGGGCCGCGGCCACCTGGGCGGGAGGGGGAGCGGCAGGAGGAGCGGGCTGGACCGCCGGGGCGGGGGGCTGGGCCGCCGGGGCTGGAGCCTCGGCCGTGGGGGTGGGGGCAGGTGCGTCCGCGGTGGCCTCCTGCTTCGCGCGGCGGCGGCGCACCGGCTTCTCGGTGGCCGGGGCAGGGGCCGACTCGGAGGGAGCGTCGGCTGCCGGCTCGCTTTGTTGGGGAGCCGATGGCTCCGGGGCTGCCGGGGCGGTCGGGGTTTCCTGGGCCTCCTGGCCGAGAGCCGGAGACGCGGTGGAGAGGAGCAGGACCAGGGACCAGCGGCGCATGAGACCTCCTGAGACGAGCGCAGACTAGCAGACGGCCCGGCGCCCGGGATCGTCCTCCCAGCCACCGGCCGGGCACGGTTTCCCACCCCGGGGGCTACCCCGTTCACACGATTCGTGCAAGCGGGGGCGAAGGTTGGTATGGGCCCCCCGCGATGCCCAAGCGAAACGACATCCGGAAGGTTCTTGTGATTGGCTCGGGCCCGATCGTCATCGGGCAGGCGGTCGAGTTCGACTACTCGGGGACCCAGGCGATCAAGGCCCTGAGAGAGGAGGGCGTCGAGGTCGTCCTCCTCAACAGCAACCCGGCGACGGTGATGACCGACCCGGAGTTCGCGCACCGCACGTACATCGAGCCCATCACGGTCGAGGTGGCGGAGCGCATCATCGCTCAGGAGCGCCCCGACTCCGTGCTGCCCACCATGGGCGGCCAGACGGCCCTCAACCTGGCCAAGGCGCTCGCCGAGCAGGGCATCCTGGAGAAGTACGGGGTGCGGCTCATCGGTGCCTCGCTGGAGGCCATCAACAAGGCCGAGGACCGGCTGCTCTTCAAGCAGGCCATGGAGCGCATCGGCGTGGCGCTGCCCAAGAGCGGGTACGCCACCACCATCGACCAGGCCCTCGCGCTGGTGGATGAGATCGGCTTCCCCGCCATCATCCGGCCCTCCTTCACCCTGGGCGGCACCGGCGGCGGCATCGCCTACAACCGCGAGGAGTACGAGGCCATCTGCCGCTCCGGCCTCAAGGCCAGCCCCACCTCGACCATCCTCATCGAGGAGAGCGTGCTCGGCTGGAAGGAGTTCGAGCTGGAGGTGGTCCGCGACACCGCGGACAACGTCATCATCGTCTGCTCCATCGAGAACTTCGATCCGATGGGCGTGCACACGGGTGACTCCATCACGGTGGCCCCGGCCCAGACGCTCACGGATCGCGAGTACCAGCGGCTGCGCGAGGCGTCGATGCGCATCATCCGGGAGATCGGCGTCGACACGGGCGGCTCCAACATCCAGTTCGGCGTCAACCCGCGCGACGGCCGCATCGTGGTCATCGAGATGAACCCGCGCGTGTCGCGCTCCAGCGCGCTGGCCTCGAAGGCCACGGGTTACCCCATCGCCAAGGTGGCCGCGAAGCTGGCGCTCGGCTACACGCTGGACGAGCTGCGCAACGACATCACCCGCGACACCCCGGCCTCCTTCGAGCCCACGCTGGACTACGTGGTGGTGAAGGTCCCGCGCTTCAACTTCGAGAAGTTCCCCCACGCCAACCGCACCCTCACCACCAGCATGCGCTCGGTGGGCGAGGTGATGGCGATCGGCCGCACCTTCCGCGAGGCCTACCTCAAGGCCATGCGCTCCATGGAGTCGGGCCGCACGGGCCTGGAGACGCCGGAGCTGCCCGAGAACAAGGAGGAGCGGCGCAAGGTACTGCGCGACAACGTGCGCGTGCCCCGGCCCGAGCGGCCCCTGTACGTTGCGCAGGCCCTGCGCGAGGGCATGTCGGTGGAGGAGGTGCACGAGCTGTCCTCCATCGATCCGTGGTTCCTCCGGCACCTGCAGGGGCTGGTGCTCGAGGCGCGGCAGATCCAGGAGTTCGGCAAGCTGGAGAAGGTGCCGGACGACGTGCTGCGCGCGGCGAAGGGGGACGGATTCTCGGACAAGTACCTGGCGCAGTTGCTGGGCTGCACCGAGGGCGAGGTGCGGGCGCGCCGGCACGCGAAGGGCATCCGCCCCGTGTACAAGCGGGTGGACACCTGCGCCGCCGAGTTCGAGGCCTACACGCCCTACCTCTACTCCACCTACGAGGAGGAGGACGAGGCCCCGCCCACCCAGCGGCAGAAGGTGCTCATCCTGGGCAGTGGCCCCATCCGCATCGGCCAGGGCATCGAGTTCGACTACGCCTGCGTGCACGCCGCCTTCGCGCTGCGCGAGGCCGGGTTCGAGACGGTGATGGTCAACTGCAACCCGGAGACGGTGTCCACCGACTACGACACGTCGGACCGCCTGTACTTCGAGCCGCTGACGATCGAGGACGTGCTGGAGGTGTCGCAGCGCGAGAAGCCGGTGGGAGCCATCGTGCAGTTCGGCGGGCAGACGCCGCTGCGCCTGTGCGTGCCGCTGGAGAAGGCGGGGCTGCCGATCCTCGGCACGTCGCCGGATGCCATCGACCGGGCCGAGGACCGCGAGCGCTTCGCGCAGCTCATCGAGAAGCTGGGGCTGACGCAGCCGGAGAACGGCGTGGCGCGCAGCCACGAGGAGGCCTACCGCGTGGCCGAGCGCATCGGCTACCCGGTGATGGTGCGGCCCTCGTACGTGCTGGGCGGCCGGGCGATGGAGGTGGTGTACGACCAGCAGAGCCTGGAGCGCTACATGCGCGAGGCGGTGAGCGCGTCGCCGGAGCACCCGGTGCTGATCGACCGCTTCCTCAAGGACGCCATCGAGGTGGATCTGGACCTGGTGGCGGACAAGACGGGCGCGGTGCTGGTGGGCGGAGTGCTGGAGCACGTGGAGGAGGCGGGAGTGCACTCGGGTGACGCGGCGTGCACGCTGCCGCCACACTCGCTGTCGCCGGATCTCGTGGAGCGGATGAAGGATCAGGCCATGGCGCTGGCGAAGGAGCTGGGCGTGGTGGGCCTGATGAACGTGCAGTTCGCCATCCAGGGGAAGACCATCTACGTGCTGGAGGTGAACCCGCGTGCGAGCCGCACGGTGCCGTTCATCTCGAAGGCGACGGGGATGCCGCTGGCGAAGCTGGCGTCGCTGTGCATGGTGGGCAAGACGCTGGCGGAGCTGGGAGCCACGCAGGAGCCCGAGTTCCGGCACGTGGCGGTGAAGGAGTCCGTGTTCCCGTTCGCGCGCTTCGCCGGGGTGGACGTCATCCTCGGACCGGAGATGAAGTCGACGGGCGAGGTGATGGGGATCGCGGACGACTACGCGTCGGCCTTCGCGAAGAGCCAGCAGGCGGCGGGAGTGAAGCTGCCGAGGAGCGGCAAGGTCTTCATCTCGGTGAAGAACGACGACAAGCCGGCGGTGGTGGATCTGGCGCGGCGGCTGAGGGCACTGGGCTTCAAGCTGGTGACCACGGGAGGCACGCACCAGTACCTGCAGACGAAGGGCCTCGAGACGGAGAAGGTGCTCAAGGTGACCGAGGGCCGTCCGCACATCGTGGACAAGATCGTGGACGGGGAGATCGTGCTGGTCATCAACACGACCTTCGGCAAGCAGGAGATCGCGGACAGCTTCTCCATCCGCCGCGAGTCGCTGATGCACAGCGTGCCGTACTACACGACGGTGCAGGCGGCGAGGATGGCGGTGGGGGCACTGGAATCCCTGCTGCGCAAGGAGCAGACGGTGCGTCCGCTCCAGGACTACCTCGGAACGAAGAAGTAGGTCCCCACTTCCCTCCCTCTCCCTCTCCCTCTGGGAGAGGGTCGGGGTGAGGGTATCCGGGCCCCAGGCTCAGAACCTCACAGCTGGATCCGCAGCGTGCACCTCTCCCCGTCCCGCGCGCGGCAGGGACGGGACGCCTTCGCTCTGCTCCCTTGCCCCCTGAGTGGACACTCGCGCGGGAGGCTAGCCGTGAGGGCACTCGGCGTCGACCCTCTTGCGAGGGGCGGTGGTAGCTTGGGGCCATGCGCCGTCTCCCCCTCACGACGCTCCTGTCCGCCGTCCTCGCGCTGTCGGCCTGTGTGCCCCGTGGGATGCGTCCGTCCCCGCCCCCTCCGCCCACGCTGATCTCCGTGGCCAACGCGCTCTTCGAGTCCGTCGAGAGCGAGGGCACGATGGCCAGTGTCTTCATGGTGGACGCGGTGACGGGGGCGCCGCTCTACGCGCGCCACGAGCACGTGCGCCTGCTGCCCGCGTCGACGATGAAGGTGGTGTCCACCTCCGCGGCGCTCTCCGCGTTCGGCCCGGACTTCCGCTTCCACACCCCCGTGCGGCTCGAGGGCACGCAGCTGGGCAACCTCTACCTGGGAGACCTCGTGGTCGAGGCGTCCGGAGACCCGTCCCTGGGCTCGTGGCGCTTCCCCGAGACCACCATGGCCTGCGAGCAGCTCGCCGAGGCCATCCAGGCGCGTGGCATCCGGCAGTGGATCGGCGCGGTGCGGGTGAGCAACGCCGACGAGGGCCCCTATGGTCTCTTCGGTCCCGGTTGGGCCTGGGACGACGCGGCCTATGCCTACAGCGCCGCTCCCACGCCCTTCGTCTTCCGCGAGAACGTGGTGGATCTGTCGCTGGAGCGCCCCGAGGGGCAGGACTGCTCGTCACAGCCCCGGCGGCCCATCACCGTGCGCTACTCCCCAGCCTTCAACGCGCCCCCCACCGTCGTGTACCTCGACCCGAACGCCCAGCGGGCCGGGCTCGGCTGTGTGCGCGAGCGGGGCTCCGGGCGCATGCGCTGCGTGTGGCGCTCGACCGCGGAGCAGTGCCCGCGCAAGGCCTCGATGCGCGTCGCCATCGACGAGCCCCAGGCGCTGTTCACCTCGTGCCTGGAGGAGGCGCTGGCCGTGCGCGGCATCTGGCGCGCGCCCGTTCCTCCCGGAGTAGCCGCCGTGCCCTCGGCCACCTCGAGCGAGCCGCTCCTCGACTTCGTCAGCCCCTCGCTCGCCGAGCTGGTGAAGGTGACGAACAAGGAGTCGCTCAACCTCTACGCCGAGCGGCTCGGCCTGCGCTTCACCCGCGAGCGCACCGGCACCGAGAGCTACCCCGCGCTGCGCGACGCCATGGCCCAGGAACTGGTGCGCCGGGGTATTTCCCCTCGGCTCCTGCGGCCGGCGGATGGCAGCGGGCTTTCGCGCTACAACGTGGCCACCGCGCGCGGCCTGGTGGAGGTCATCTACACCAGCCTGAAGGAGTCGTACGCCAACGCGCTCGTGGAGAGTCTGCCCGTCGCCGGTGTGGACGGCACGCTCGCGGGCAGCGCCGTCACCGATGGCATCCGAGGGCGTATCCGCGCCAAGACCGGGACGCTCTCGGGACAGAAGGCCTACGTGGGCGTCGCCGAGCGGCCCGGTGATCCCGAGCATCCCCGCGTCGTCTTCGCCCTCATGCTGGGAAATATCGACGAACAGCCCGCGCTCACCGCGAGCCAGGTGTTCGAGCGCTTCGCCGAGGCCATGGTTTCCCTGCCCGTGCGGTGAGTCTCTTGTCGGGACTCGAGGGGCGTCCCGGGTTCCAGTGGGCAACCCGGGGCTTCCTATACCCTCACCCCGTCCCTCTCCCAGAGGGAGAGGGGAGGGGGGTCAACCCAGGATGAGCTGCTCCAGCAGCGCCTTCTGGACGTGCATCCGGTTCTCCGCTTCGTCCCACACCGCGGATTGGGCTCCGTCGATCACCCCGTCGGTGATCTCCTCGCCCCGGTGCGCCGGCAGGCAGTGCAGCACGATGGCTCCGGGCTTCGCCTTCGCCATCAGCGCCTCGTTGACCTGGTACTCGTGCAGGTCCTTCTTGCGCTTCGCCGACTCCGCCTCCTGGCCCATGCTCGTCCACACGTCCGTCACCACCACGTCCGCGCCCTTCACCGCCTCGCTGGCGTCCGCCGTCACGTGCACGCGCGATCCCGCCTCGGCCAGCAGCGACGCCGCCGGACGGTAACCCTCGGGGCACCCCAGCCGCAGATCGAACCCGAAGAAGAGCGTCGCCTCCACGAACGACCGGCCCATGTTGCTCGCGCAGTCGCCCACGAACGCCACCGTCTTCCCCTTCACGCTCCCCAGCCGCTCCTCCACCGTGAACAGGTCCGTCAGCACCTGCACCGGGTGCCCGCCCTCCGACAGGCCGTTGATCACCGGCACACTCGACGCCTTCGCCAGGGCGTTCAGCCGCTCATCCCCGAACGTGCGGAACATGATGCAGTCCGCGTAGCTGGAGATGACCCGCGCCGTGTCCTCGATCGTCTCCCCTCGGCCGATCTGACTGGTGCCCGCGGTGATCGTCGTCACCGTGCCGCCCAGCTGGTACATCGCCGCCTCGAACGACAGGTGCGTGCGCGTCGACGCCTTCTCGAACACCAGCACCAGGTGCCGCCCCGCCAGCGTCGTCACCACTTCCTTGCGCTTGCGGCTCGCCTTCAGCGCGTGCGCCCGGTCGAAGAGGGCTCGGTATTCGGCCTCGGTACGATCGGCCAGGGTGAGGAAATCGCGCTTCACAGTGCTGCCTCCTGCAAGGACTCGAAGAGGGACCCGAGCCGGGGAACGGCATCCGCCATCGCCCTCGCCCGTGCCGCGTGGGACTTCAACTCGACAATCTGCTTCTCCACCGACGCCGGTCCCGTTCCTCCGGCGTTGGCCTTGCGCTCCACCGCTCGCCGCGGATCCGCGCTCTTCAACACCTCCGCGTCGAAGCGCGGATCCACCGACTGGGCCAGCTCCAGCGTCACCTTCGCCAGCGGCAGGCCCTTCTCCTGGCACGCCCTCACCAGCGCCCCCGTCGCCTTGTACGCCGTCCGGAAGGGAATCCCCTTCATCGCCAGCGCCTCCGCCACGTCCGTCGCCTGCGTGTAGTCCGACTCCACCGCCGCCAGGCACCGCTCCTTGTCGAAGTACACCTTCCCCAGCGCCAGGTTCAGCATCGACAGCACGCTCGTCAGCAGCGGACCCGTCTCCAACAGCACCTGCCGGTCTTCCTGCAGATCCCTGCTGTACCCGCCCGGCAGTCCCTTCACCAGCACCGCCAGGTTGTTGAGGTTGCCCACCGCCCGTCCCGACTTGCCGCGGATCAGCTCGAACACGTCCGGGTTGCGCTTCTGCGGCATCATGCTCGAGCCACAGGCGATCTCCCCGTCCAGCTTCACGAAGCCGAACTCCGGCGAGGCGAAGTCGTAGAAGTCCGTCGCCACCCGGCTCGCGTGCAGCAGCGAGCGCATCGCCGCGTACGCGAAGTCCATCGCGAAGTCGCGATCTCCCACCGTGTCCAGCCCGTTCATCGTCACGCGCGGGAAGCGCAGCAGCTCGCGCGTCACCTCGCGGTCGATGGGCAGCGACGTGCCACCAATCGCCCCCACGCCCAGCGGCAGCGAGGACACCTGCTCCAGCACGAAGCCCAGTCCGTCCACGTCCCGCGCGAACATCGCCCCGTACCCGCACAGCAGGTACGCCAGCGAGATCGGCTGCGCCCTCTGCCGGTGCGTGTACGAGGGAAGAATCGTCCCGCGCTCCGCCTCCGCCCGGGCCGCCAGGCTCTCCAGCAGCTTCGCCACCACGCCGAGCGCCTCGGCCACCTTCTCCCGCACGTGCAGGCGCAGATCCAAGGCCACCTGGTCGTTGCGCGAGCGCGCGGTGTGCAGCAGGCCCGCCCGCTCCCCGAGGACGCGGGTGATCTCCGCCTCCACGGCCATGTGCACGTCCTCCTCGTCGGCCAGCACGAGCGTGCCGGCCTGGGAGGCCTTCCAGATGGCCACGAGCTGCTCGCGGATGGCGCGCGCGTCCTCCGAGGGGATGATGCGCGTGCGCGACAGCATGGTGAGGTGCGCGAGGCTGCCCACCAGATCCTCCTGCAGGAGGGCCTTGTCGAGCGACAGCGAGCTGGTGAATGCCAGCACCTCCGGGTGGAGGCCGGATCCGCCGGAGGCGGCCGTCTTGGCAATCGTCACGGGGTTTCTTCCTTTCCGAAGAGCGCCTTCAACTTCCTGGACAGCGTGCGGGCCGACTTCCCACGGGCCGGGGCGACGAAGATGGTGTCATCTCCGGCGATGGTCCCCAGGCTCTCGGCCAGTCGGGCATGATCGATGGCCGCCGCCACCGGGGGCGCGGAGCCCGGTCGCGTGCGCACCACCACCAACATCTCGTTGTCATCCACCGTGAGGATCATCTCTCCCAGCTCCAGCAGCCGTGCCTCGCCGGAAGGGGGTGGGGCCTCATCCAGTCCGTAGACCGTGCCCCCCTCGGGTCTCGACACCCTCATGGCCCCCAGCTGGGCCAGGTCCCTCGACAGCGTGGCCTGGGTGACGTCGAAGCCCTCGCGGGCCAGGAGCTGCCCCAGCTCCTCCTGCGTGGCCACCGCGTGCGCGCGGATGAGGCGGCGGATGGCGTCCTGGCGCGCCGCCTTGTCTCCATTGTTCCGGATCGGACTCACGTTCGAGGCCCTCGTGACATCGGCTCAACGGGTGACGAGCGTTCCCACGCCCTTGTCGGTGAAGAGCTCGGCGATGAGGCTGTGCGGCACCCGCCCGTCGATGACGTGCACGCGCTCCACTCCGGTGCTCAGCGCCTTCAGCGCCATCCTCGAGCGCGTCTGCATGCTGCCGCTGAAGGCCCCGGCCGTCAGGTGCGCCTCCAACTGCGCGGCGGTGAGCTCCGAGAAGAGCTCCTCGCCCCGGAGGATGCCCGGCGCGTCGTGCAGGTAGATGAGCTTGTGGGCCTTGAGGGCGGTGGCCAGCTCGGAGGCCACCGCGTCCGAGCCGAGATCGTACGTCTGCCCGTCCTCGCCCAGCCCCATGGGGGAGATGACCGGCACGTAGCCCTGCGCCAGGAGCATCTCCAGGAACTCGTGGTTGACGCGCGTCACCTCGCCCACGTGCTCCTTGGAGCGCCCGTCGTCGCCCGGAATCCGCCGCGCCCGTAGCAGCGCCCCGTCCTTGCCGGACAGGCCCACCGCCCGGTCCCCCAGCTGGTTGAGGATGGTGACGAGCTCCGAGTTGACGGAGCCGGAGATCACCATCTCCACCACCTTGAGGCCCGAGTCATCGGTGATGAGCTCACCCTCCTGCCGCAGACCGAGCTTGTCCAGCGTGCGGGTGAGCTCCGGCCCGCCGCCGTGCACGATGATGGGCTGCAGGCCCGCCGAGCGCAGCAGCTCGATGTCCCGGCAGAAGGACTGCTTGAGGTTCTCCTTCACCATGGCCGCGCCGCCGTAGCGGATGACGCAGCGCTTGCCCTTGAAGCGGGAGATGTACGAGAGCGCCTCGACCAGCAGCGTCGTCTTGAACGCGGGGCTGTAGTTGGCCAGCCGATCGTCCTTGCCCACGCCCCCGTCCGGCCTCGGGATGATGAGCGAGGTGTAGTCCGCGTTGATCTTCACGTAGTCGTACGAGAGATCGCACCCCCAGGCCACCGACGAGGCCTCGCCGCCGGTGAGGTCCACCTCGATGCGCACCTCGGGCTCGCGCATGCGCGCCTTGAGCTGCCCGGGGTCATGCGGCTGGGGCCGGCCCTGGTAGACGGTGATGCCCTGGATGCAGACCCGGGCCGAGTAGGGGTCGATGTCGTAGCCCTGCGTGCCGGCGCGCGCTCCCACGGTGGCCAGCACGCGGCCCCAGTTGGGATCCGCCCCGAAGACGGCGGCCTTCACCAGGGTGGAGCCGGCCACGGCCCGCGCCAGATCCTGCGCGATGGCCCCGGTGGGCGCTCCCGCCACCTTCACCTCGAGCAGCTTGGTGGCGCCCTCGCCATCGGAGGCGATCTCCCGCGCCATCTCCAGGCACAGGTCCGACAGCGTGGCGGTGAAGGCGAGCAGCTCCGGCCCCGGGTCCGTGATGGTCGGGTTGCCGGCCCGGCCATTGGCCAGGGCGTAGACGGTGTCGTTGGGGCTCATGTCCCCATCCACCGTCAGGCTGTTGAAGGTGGAGGACACCGCCTCGCGCAGGGCGGCCGCGAGCGCTCCGGGCTGGATGGCGCAGTCCGTGGTGATGACGGCGATCACCGTCGCCAGCGACGGGTGCATCATCCCCGAGCCCTTGAAGATGGCGGACACCGTCACGTTCCGCCCGCCGATGCGCACCTCGCGCCACGCCTGCTTGGGGCGCGTGTCGGTGGTCATGATGGCCTCGGCGGCGGCATCGGGCTCGGCGCGCAGGGCGTTCTTGAGCGGGCCCAGCACCGCCAGCACCTTGTTCACGGGCAGCGGATGGCCGATCACCCCCGTGGAGGCGGCCAGCACGGCGGAGGCGGGCACGGAGAGGACGCGGGCCGTCTCCGTCAGCAGGGTGCGCACGTCCTCCAGGCCGGCGGGGCCGGTGAGGGCGTTGGCGTTACCGGAGTTGATGAGGACGGCCTGGATGCCCGTGGCGGGCAGGCGGTGCTCGGCGTCCTGGACCGGGGCGGCCCTGGCCTTGTTGGCGGTGAAGCAGCCCGCGGCGGAGCAGGGCGTGTCGCTGTAGACGAGCGCCACGTCCTTGCGCTGGGGCTTGAGGCCGGCATGCATGCCGGAGAAGGAGAAGCCGAGCGGCACCTTCACGGACAGAAGCTCCGCAGGGTGGAGAGGCCACGGGTCTCATCCCACCCCATCATGAGATTGAGGTTCTGGACGGCTTGCCCGGCCGCCCCCTTCACCAGGTTGTCGATGGCGGCCGTCACCACCACGCGGCCCGGATCGAACCCGGTGGTGTCGGCGGCCAGGGCCACCACGCAGCGGTTGGTGCCCACCACGGCCTTGAGGCCCACCGCGTCCGGCGAGGATTCCACCGTCACGAAGGGGGTGGAGGCATAGGCCTGCTCCAGGGCGGCGCGGGCCTCGGCGGGGGTGGCGCCCGAGCGCAGGCGCGCGTAGGCGGTGACGAGGATGCCGCGCTTGAGCGGCAGCAGGTGCGCGGTGAAGGTGAGGGGCACCTTCCGGCCAGCCGTGAGGGCGAGCGTCTGGGCGATCTCCGGCGTGTGCTGGTGGCGCAGCACGCGGTAGGCGCGGAAGTCCTCGTCCACCTCGCTGAAGCTCATGTCCTCCGAGCCCTTGCGGCCGGCGCCCGTGGTGCCCGAGGCGGCGTCGAAGATGACCGAGCCCTCGTCGAGCAGCCCGGCGCGCAGCAGCGGCGCCACCGAGAGCGCGCACGCGGTGGCGTAGCAGCCCGGGTTGGACACCAGCCGGGCGCCCGGAATCCGCTCGCGGAACAGCTCCGGCAGGCCATAGACGGCCTGTCCCAGCAGCTCCGGCGCCGAGTGGGTGAAGTTGTAGAAGGCCGGGTAGGTGGCCGTGTCCTGCAGCCGGAAGGCGCCCGACAGGTCGATGACCCGCACGCCCGCGGCCAGCAACTGCGGCACCAGGTGCAGCGAGGACTCGGCCGGCGTGGCGAGGAAGACGACCTCGCACTCGCGGGCCAGCTCGGCGCTCTTGTCCAGCGGCGCATAGCGCAGCTGCCCGAGGGGGCCCGCGATGCCCAGGCGGCGGCCCACGGTCTCGCCCTGCCACCTGTCGCTGGTCACCAGTCGCAGATCCACCTGCTCGTGGGCCGCCAGGATGTGGGTCGCCTCGACGCCGGAGTAGCCGGACGCGCCAATGATGCCGATCGCCGTCTTATGCATGGAGGTGCATGAATATTCGCTACCCTGCATACAAGCAAGCGACAAATGCGTATTCCCGCCGCCGAGGCCCAACGTCTTCTTGGAGGGTGAGAGCGCGTTTCGCACCCGCCGAGGAGGTGGGGGGTGCACGGGCAAATCAGCGGGACGACTGGTGGCCAGGCTCCAGCCCGCTCGACCTTTTCACGTGCAAACTTTCGTTGCACTGAGCCTGGATCCTGCTAGTTAGCTCAGTTTTCAACAAAAGAGCCCGGAACTCGGGAGAACTCGTACAGCTCTGGGTGATGCGGCATCAGTGCATGAAATGAGGGGGGCAGTGATCCACAACGCGAGTAACGGGCAAGACTAGACGTGCGTTCCGAGAGAAGGAGCGCGGTGGGAACGTGGCCCGCGCGAGCGGCGTTTTCCCGCATGTCGGAACCAAGTGCTATCCGGTCTGGCCAGAGTTGATCCCAGCGTCGCTTGGGTTGGTCTCTTCATGCCGGGCCCTCCGCACGACCCATGAGTGTGGCTTTCCCGTGGACTGCCGTTGGCACATGCATCCGGACGTGGATTCTTGATGGAAAGGCAAGAGTTATGAGCCAGGGCAATGCTGGCTATGAGCTGAAGCCTCTCTCGGCACAGCAGAAGTGGCTCACGGCGCAGTTCAAGCGCAGCCAGCGCGAGGTGGTTCCGACGACGATCGTCAGCCGGTTGGAGCTGAACCATCTTCGCGCGGCCAGCAAGCGGCTGCTGTCCGGAGCCGGGGAGAACAAGCCGGTTCGCTACCTCACGGACTTCCAGTTCTTCGCGTACTGGGTGACCCGCGCGCTCGCGGACTTCCCGCAGCTGCGGTGCACGTTGGAGAACGAGTCGTATCTGCGCCAGTACGAGCACGTGCACCTGGGCATCGCCGTGGAGACGGACGCGGGCGACCTGGTGACGGCGCTGGTGGAGGACGCGGACACGCTCTCCTTCGATGCCTTCGTCGACACGCTCCAGGAGCGCATCCGGTTGGCGATGCAGGGCAAGGACCAGGCGAAGCAGAACATGTCGGTGGTCCTGAGCTACATGGGCGGCCAGAGCCTCATGTTTGGCTCACCCCTGGTGGTGTCGCCCGCGGTGGCCACCCTGTTCTTCTTCACTCCCGCCCCGCGGAAGGACGAGAAGGAGCCTCTCGCCTATGTGTCGATGGGGTTCGATCACCGCGCCCTGAATGGGATGCCGATCGCGCGCTTCCTGGAGGGCTTGAGTGAGCGGCTCGCTCGAGAGGCCGCCGGTGGAGACGCGGTCACCGAGCGGCGGCCCGCCACGAAGGTCACGACGGCGCGAGAGCTGCGAGAGGCGCTCCTGGGCTGCGTCGGCCAGATGCTGGGCGTCGCTCCCGACCAGATCGACGAGCACGAATCGCTCGGCGTCCTGGGCCTCGATTCGCACAAGGCGCTCAGGCTGAAGGCGTTCCTGGAAGAGCTGCTATCCACCTCTCTGCCGGGCACCCTGCTGTGGCATCACCCGTCCGTGGAGGCCTTGTTCCGTTTCTGTGCCGGCAAGTTGTCCCTCGCCGATGAGGACGTGACGCAGTCGCCACGGTCGCGGGATGAGGGGTCTTCAGTAGATCTGGACGCGCTCACGCGGAGCCTGAGCGAGTTGCCGCGGGATCAACTGGCCGCGTTGCTCGACGAGCTCGAGACCAACAACCACTGAGATTCGTAGTTCCGGAGTGCCTGTCCATGGATGTCCGAGAGCGCATCAAGCACCTCTCCGAAGAGCAGCTTCGAAAGCTTCAGGCCAGCCTGGCGGCCAGGCGCGACGCTTCCCAGAAAGGAGGCCCCGCGTCGGGGACGTCCCAGGAGCCGATCGCGATCATCGGCCTGGCGTTCCGGCTTCCGGGGGAGGTGAACGACCTCGAGGGCCTCTGGTCCCTGCTGAAGGACGGAGGGGACGCGATCCGGAAGGAGCGCTTCCCGCGAGGCCTGGACGGGCACTCCCCGGGGTCCACGAGCGAGTACTGGGGCGGCTACCTCCAGGACGTCGACAAGTTCGACGCCGCGTTCTTCAAGCTGTCGCCCAAGGAAGCGGAGATGATCGATCCGCAGCAGCGTCTGTTCATGCAGACGGCCTGGCATGCGATCGAGGACGCGGGCTATCGGCCGGGGCACCTGGCGGGAACCCGGACGGGCGTCTACGCGGGCATCTGCAGCTACGACTACGGGGATCTCCTGCAGTTGCAGCAGCCGCTGGCCCGGACGGCGCACTGCGTCCTGGGGACGTCGCCGTCGATGCTGGCCAATCGCATCTCCTTCCTCTTCGACTTCCGCGGGCCGAGCGAGACCCTCGACACGGCCTGCTCGAGCTCGCTGATCGCGCTGCACCACGCGGTGCAGGCGATGCGGCAGGGGGACTGCGAGCAGGCGCTCGTCGGTGCGGTGAATCTCCTGCTGTCGCCCAGGTTGTTCGCGGCCTACTCGGATGCCGGCATGCTGAGCCCGGATGGGCGGTGCCGGACCTTCGATGCGAGGGCCAATGGCTACGTGCGAGGGGAGGGCGTCACGGTCCTGATGCTCAAGCCCCTCGCGCGCGCGCGGGCGGATGGGGACCGGATCCACGGTCTGGTGCGAAGCACGGCGGTGAACCACGGCGGCAGGGCCAACTCGCTGACGGCCCCGAATCCCAACGCCCAGACGGAGCTCCTCGTCTCGGCGTACGAGGCCGCGAACGTTCCGCTCCAGAGCATCGGGTACGTCGAGGCCCACGGTACGGGGACGCCACTCGGGGATCCTCTCGAGGTCGAGGCCCTGCAGAACGCGTTCGCGAAGCTGGGCCAGAAGCGGGGCGAGGACCTGTCGCGGCACCGCTGCGCCCTGGGTTCGATCAAGACCAACATCGGACACCTGGAGTCGGCGGCGGGCGCGGCGGGCTTGATCAAGATCCTCGCCTGCCTGCGGAACAAGCAGCTGCCGCCGACGGTGCACTTCGAGCAGATGAACCCGCATCTGCACCTCACGGGAAGCCCGTTCTACGTCGTCGACAAGCTCCAGCCCTGGGAGCCGCTGGTGGACGGGGCGGGCGCACACTGGCCGCGGCGAGCGGGCGTGAGCTCGTTCGGCTTTGGTGGCGCCAACGCGCACGCGGTCATCGAGGAGTACGTCGAGCCTGTTGGCCAGGTGGAAGCCCAGCGCCAGCCCTCTTCCGGGCCACGGCTCGTGGTGTTCTCCGCGAGGACCGGGGAGCAGCTGGAGCAGATGATCGCGAGCTTCCGTGACCAGTTGCTCCGCCACCCGGCCCTCACCCCGGAACAGCTCGAGTCCCTTGCGTACACCTCGCAGACCGGGCGGGAGCCGATGCGGGAGCGCGTGGCGTTCCTCGTGAATGACGCGGACGAGCTGCTACGCGCGCTGAAGGCCCATCCATCCACTGGCAACGACGCCGGGAACGTCATCCGGGGACGGGTCGCGAAGGTCAAGGCGGCGGCCCGGCGCCCCGCGTTCGAGAGCAACGGCGTGGACGCCAGCGGTCGGGCGGTCCAGGGACAGGACCTCCGGAAGCTCGCCCAGAACTGGGTCGAGGGACTCGAGGTCGACTGGCACGGGCTCTACGGCCAGAGCATGCCGCGCAAGGCGGGGCTCCCCACCTATCCCTTTGCCCGGGATCGTCACTGGGTGAGCGCGAGCCTCCCGGTGGCGGAGCCCGCGCCCGTGGAGGTTCGTGAGCAGCGGCCGGACGCCACGCTGGACGGCGTTCTCCAGGCGGTTCCCCGGTGGGAGGACAAGGCCCTCTCAGGGACCGGAGCCTCCACTTCGCGCCCCGCGGCGTCCCTCCTCGTTCTCGCCAACGCGGGAACGGAGCTCGAGAGCCGCGCCGCCTCGCTCTTCCCATCGACGGAGATCGCGTCCCTGAGCTCGGCACGGGACGACGCGGAAGAGTCCGTCGGCGAGCGGTTCTCGCGTGACTTCCTGGACGTGTTCAGGCGGGTCCGGAGGCGCCTGGAAGGCCGGGGGACCGAGTCTCAGAACATCGTGGTGCTGAGCTCCGCGGAGCGCTCCGAGCCACGTCGGCTGGACTTCTCGGGCCTGGCCTACGCGCCCCTGATGGCCCTGCTCAAGACGGCCTGCCAGGAGAATCCGAGCGTTCGGGGCAAGCTCATCACCGTCCCCAGCACGCTGAGCCCCGAGCGCATCCTGGCGATCCTCGAGAAGGAGTGCGGCTCCGGCGAGTCCCTGGCCGAAGAGGTCCGCTACCTCGAGGACGGGACGCGGCAGGTCCGGACGCTGAAGGAGCTCTCTCCGGTCGAGCTCCGGGGGACGGGCACGCCCGCACGTCTCAGGGATGGCGGCGTCTACTGGATCACCGGTGGCCTGGGCGGCCTGGGGTTGATCTTCGCCAGGCACCTCGGCCGGGTGGGCTCGGCGAAGCTCGTTCTCACGGGGCGCTCGCCGTTGAGCGACGAGAAGCGGGTGCAGCTCGACGCCCTGCGGGCCTCGGGTGCGACGGTCGAGTACCTCCAGGGTGATATCGCCGTGAGGGAGGACGTCCAGCGGATCGTCGCGGAGATCAAACGGCGCCACGGACGTCTCAACGGTGTCATCCACAGCGCGGGTCTCATCCGCGATGCGTTCATCATCAAGAAGACCGAGGCCGAGATCGCCACGGTGATGGCTCCCAAGGTGGGGGGCGTCGTCAACGTCGACCTGGCCACGCGGGAAGAGCCCCTGGACTTCTTCGTCGTCTTCTCTTCCATGACCAGCCTCCTGGGGAACGTGGGTCAGGCTGACTACTCGGCCGCCAACGCGTTCCTGGACGGGTATGCGGAGTACCGGCAGCGGCTGGTTCAGGAGGGGGAACGCTCCGGAAAGACCCTCTCCGTGAGCTGGCCCCTGTGGAAGGAAGGGGGGATGGGGGTCGACGAGGAGAGCCTCCAGCTGCTCCAGCGCAGGCTGGGGATGTCTCCGATGCGCACGGAGACCGGACTGGCCGTCTTCGACCGGCTCCTGGAAGCGGAGTGCCACCACCTCCTGGTCCTGGAAGGTGACGTCCCGAGGCTGCGCCGCCAGGTGCTCGAGGCCGGGCTCTTCCGTTCAGCCGTGGAGGAGAAGCGGGAGGCGGCCCGGCCCACCGAGCTGGACGATGGCGCGCTCAGGCGCGGCGTCCTCGACGCGCTCAAGGAACTGCTGGCGGGTGTGATCAAGATTCCGAGCTCGAAGATCGACGAGACCGAGTCGTTCGAGATGTACGGAATCGATTCGATCATGATCGGGCAGATCAACCGGATCCTCGATGAGGTCCTGGGAGACAACCTCGTCTCCAAGACCCTGTTCTACGAGTACCGGACGCTGGCCGACCTCGCGGACTATTTCCTCCAGGAGCAGCGGGAGGCCGTCTCGCGATGGGTCGGCCCGAAGGCCCCGGAACCGCGAGTCCAGGGCGAGTCGGCTCCCATGGCTCGTCAGGAGGGCACTGAACCCGTGCCCGGACGCGTCCCTCCAAGGGACGACGACACGCCGATCGCCATCATCGGCCTGTCGGGCCGGTATCCCGGCGCGGAAGACATCCGGCAGTTCTGGAACAACCTCCGGGACGCGAAGGAGAGCATCGGCGTCATCCCGGGCGAGCGCTGGGACGTCGAACGGCATTACTGCCCGGACAAGGATGAAGCGGGCAAGCAGGGGAAGAGCTACAGCAAGTGGGGCGGCTTCATCCAGGGCTTCAACGAGTTCGACTGCCTCCTGTTCAATGTCTCGCCCCGCGAGGCGCTGAACATCGATCCCCAGGAGCGCAAGTTCCTGGAGTCGTGCTGGGAAGTCATCGAGGACGCCGGATATACGCGCGAGTCGCTCGGCCGGTTCACGGTGGGGGTGTACGCGGGGATCACCAAGACCGGCTTCGACCTGTACCGCTCGGCGGAGGGACAGGAGAAGGGCTTCCATCCGCAGACGTCCTTCAGCTCGCTGGCGAACCGGGTGTCCTTCGCCTTCGACTTCCACGGCCCGAGCCTGCCCGTGGACACGATGTGCTCCGCCTCGCTGACGGCCATCCATCTGGCCTGTGAGCACATCCGCAACGGCAGCTGCGACATCGCGATCGCCGGCGGCGTCAACCTGTATGTCCATCCGTCGAGCTATGCCTACCTGAGCCGGATGCGGATGCTGTCCGACGATGGCAAGAACCGGAGCTTCGGCAAGGGTGGAAATGGATTCGTCCCTGGTGAAGGCTCGGGAGCGATCCTGCTGAAGCGCCTCGATCAGGCCGAGAAGGACGGCGACCTCATCTACGGGGTGATCCGGGGAAGCGCCATCAACCATGGGGGGCGGACCTCCGGCTACACCGTCCCGAACCCCAACGCGCAGGGAGAGCTGATCAGCGCCGCACTGGAGCGCGCCAGGGTCGATGCCAGGACCCTCAGCTACATCGAGGCGCACGGCACGGGCACCGAGCTGGGCGATCCGATCGAGATCGCGGGCTTGTCCAAGGCCTTCAAGAAGCACAGCGAGGACAAACAGTTCTGCGCGATCGGCTCGGTGAAGGCGAACATCGGCCACCTGGAGGCCGCGGCGGGCATCGCGGGGGTCACCAAGATCCTGCTCCAGCTCGCGCACGGGAAGCTCGTTCCGTCGCTGCACTCGGAGAGCCTGAACCCGAACATCAACTTCGCGCTCAGCCCGTTCAAGGTGCAGCGGACCTTGTCGGACTGGGAGCGCCCCGTCATCGACGGGCGGGAGTGGCCGCGGCGGGCGGGCATCAGCTCGTTCGGAGCCGGAGGCTCGAATGCGCATGTCATCATCGAGGAATACGCAGGCGAGCGGGCCAGGACGGTCAGGCACGCCACCTCCGATGACGCGCCGGCCCTGGTGATCTTCTCGGCGAAGACGCCCGAGTCCCTGAAGGCCTATGCCGGGAAGATGCTGGCTTTCCTCCGCCAGTCCCCGGTGGACCTGGTCGACCTGGCCTACACGCTGATGGTGGGCCGGGAGGCGATGGAGCACCGGGCCGCGTTCGTCGTCCACGGCACCTCGGAGCTTCGCCAGCGGCTGGAGGAGTATGTCGATGGCGGGCAGACGATCGCGAACTGCTTCCAGGGCCACGTGGGCAAGGGCAACGGTGCCTCTCCCGATGCGGACACGCGGAGCGTCGAGCGCTGGCTGCGTGAGGGGCAGTTGGAGAAGTTGGCCGCCCTGTGGTGCACGGGCGGAAGCATCGATTGGAAGCAGCTGTACCTCGACAAGAGCCCGAGAAGACTCTCGCTGCCGACCTACGCGTTCATGAAACGCAAGATCTGGTTCGAGGCCTCGGGCAAGAGCGATTCAAACGAGAGCGGCGTGCACTCGGAAGACAACGGGAAGTTGGACAGGACCAGGACCGCTGAAGCAACCGGGCAGCGGTCGAGCGACAAGGCGGACGCGGCAGTGGCTCCAAGAATCAAGCTGGCGAACTTGAATGACGTTCCAGTGAAGCCCGTGTCCCCCCCGTCTCAGGCGAGTCGCCCCAGGATCCGCCTGGGCACGCCGGGTGGCCCCGCCGCGGTGGAGACCCGTGCGGCACCGGAGCCCCAGGTGGCACCCGTGGCTCGCGCGGCGCCGAGCGTTCGTGGCGAGGGGCTCGATGTGATCAAGGCGGAGCTGAAGCGGCAGCTCAAGACCCTGCTGTTCCTGGACAGCACCAACATCGACGAGGCGCTGAAGTTCACCGAGCTGGGTCTGGATTCCATCGTCGGAGTGGAGTGGACGCGGCTCATCGGTGAGCGCTTCTCCCTCAAGATTCCCGCCACCCGGCTGTACGACTACCCGACCATCTCGGACCTCGCGGCGTTCATCGGGGACATGGTCGCCCGCACCCCGGCTACCGCGCCGAAGGAGTCCCCGAGAGAGCAGGGGACGCGGACGGTCCCCGCGAGCCCGGCGTATCGCGCCTCCGAGGTGAAGGACCCTGTGCCCGCCGCGGACCCGGCCCCGGTGAAGGCGCCTACCGCCAGCCAGCAGGACGTGGCGCAGATCAAGTCCACCCTGGAGAAGCAGCTGGCGCAACTGCTGTTCCTCAAGGAGGGTGAACTCCGGGATGGTGACAAGTTCGTCGACCTGGGCCTGGACTCGATCATCGGCGTCGAGTGGGTGAAGCTCATCAACGAGCGCTTCGGCCTCAAGCTTCCCGCGACGAAGCTGTACGACCACCCGACACTGGTGGATCTGTCGGCGTTCATCGCCGGAAGGCTCGCGGGGCAGGCGGCTCCGGTTGCACCGGCCCCCGAGCGCAATCGCCCCGCACAGCCGAAGGAAGAGGTGGCCAGGCCCGCCCAGGACCAGACCGCCTCCATCAAGCAGACCCTCGCGAAGCAGCTCACCGCCCTGCTGTTCCTCAAGGAGGGAGAGGTTCGGGAGGACGAGAAGTTCGTCGACCTGGGGATGGACTCGATCATCGGCGTCGAGTGGATCAAGAGCATCAACCAGCACTTCGGATTGAAGCTCGCCGCGACGAAGCTGTACGACCATCCCACCCTCGATGATCTGGCCCGGTTCATCGACCGCAACCTGTCCCGGGACGACGCGCCAGCACCCAGGACCGCCCCTTCCGCCCCGTTGCGTCCCCGGGAAGAGCGGGCGCCAGAGCCCGTTGTCGCCAGGGAGCCCATCGTCGCCAGGGAGCCCGAGGTTCCGCGGACCGCGCGGGCCGAGCCTCCGGTCTCGCCCGTGACGACCGTGCGGGATGAGCGTCCTCGCGAGAGAGAGAGCCCTCGCCCTCAGGTGTCGGCTTCCACGGGGAAGATCGCGATCGTCGGCATGTCGGGCCGGTTCCCGGGCGCGAAGAACGTCGACGAGTTCTGGAACAACCTCGCGGACGGTGTGTGCAGTGTCGTCGAGGTTCCAAAGAACCGCTGGGACCTCGATGAGCACTTCAACCCCGCGAACAAGGGGAACGGGGGGATCTACTCGAAGTGGCTCGGTGCGCTCGATGACATCGACGAGTTCGATCCGCTGTTCTTCAACCTGTCTCCCGTCGAAGCCGAGTGCATGGATCCGCAGCAGCGGCTCTTCCTGCAGGAGGCCTGGAAGGCGTTGGAGGACGCTGGCTACTCGCCGGAGTCGCTGCACGGTGTGCGAGGTGGAACCTACCTCGGCATCATGTCCAACGAGTATTGGCAGGTGCTGGCGAGGAATCCGAAGTACATGGGCATGGCCCAGACGATGCTGGGCACCTCGAATGCCATCTCGGCGGCGCGGATTGCCTACTTCCTGAACCTGAAGGGCCCCGCGATCTCGCTGGACACGGCGTGCTCGTCCTCGCTCGTGGCCGCGCACCTGGGCGCTCAGGCCCTCCTGTCCCACGAGATCGACATGGCGCTCGTGGGAGGCGTCACGCTGTACCTCAGCGTCGACGTGTACAGGCAGATGTGTGAGGCGGGCATGCTGTCGCCTCAGGGCCGTTGCTTCACGTTCGACAACAGGGCGGACGGGTTCGTGCCGGCCGAGGCCGTGACGGCCGTGGTGTTGAAGCGCCTGGAGGACGCCGTCGAGGCGGGTGATCACATCTACGGGGTGATCGCCGGGTCGGGCATCAACCAGGACGGGAAGACGAACGGCATCACCGCGCCCAGTGCCAACTCCCAGAGCGAGCTCCAGCGGAACGTCTACCGGCGGTTCGGCATTTCGCCCGAGAGCATCAGCTACGTGGAGGCCCACGGCACGGGCACGAAGCTCGGCGATCCCATCGAGCTCGATGCGCTGACGACGGTCTTCCGGGAGCACACCGACCGGAAGCGGTTCTGCGCGATCGGCTCGGTGAAGACCAACCTGGGACACACCGCCGCGGCCGCCGGTCTGGTCAGCCTGGAGAAGGTGTTGTTGTCGCTGAAGCACGGCAAGCTCGCGCCGAGCATCAACTTCCAGCAGGGCAACGAGCACATCGACTTCGAGGACAGCCCGTTCTTCGTCAATACGACGCTGCGGGAGTGGACGCGAACGGGGGACCAGCCTCGCCGGGCCGCGATCAGCTCCTTCGGTTTCAGCGGGACCAATGCCCACATGGTGATCGAGGAGTACCGGGAGACGCCGGGCTCCAGGCGCTCGCGGATGCCGGACCGCTCGCGACAGGACGGGCAGCGGGTGGCCATCCCGTTGTCGGCCAGGAAGCAGGACCGACTCCCCCTCATGGCCGCGCGCCTGAGCGCGCACCTGAAGAAGGTGTCGGCCTCGGAGCAGCTCGACCTCCGGGATGTCGCGTACACGCTGCAGCTCGGGCGGCAGGCCATGGACCACCGCGTGGTGTTCCTGGCCAGTGACGTGGCCGAGCTGTGCAAGCAACTGGATGCCTTCGGCTCGGGACGGTCGGAGGTCGAGAACGTCCTTCGCGGGCAGGCCTCGAAGGACAGGGATGGCATCCGCCACCTGTACATGGACGAGGACCTCCGGGAGGGAATCCGGAAGTGGGCCTTGAAGGGCAAGGTCAAGCAGCTCGGTGAGCTCTGGGTCAGGGGCGGCGATCTGGACTGGGCCGTCTTGTACGAAGACCAGCCGGCCAGACGGATTCCCCTGCCGACGTATCCGTTCGCGCAGGAGCGGTACTGGGTGGCGGCGGAAGCGGTGGCGGCGGAAGCGACGAGCAGCCGGGCGAAGGTCCTCCACCCGCTCGTTCACGAGAACACCTCTGTCTTCGGCGAGCAGCGGTTCGCTACCGTCTTCAGCGGCGATGAGTTCTTCTTGAAGGACCACCGTGTCGGCCAGGAGCGCGTCCTTCCGGGCGTCGCCTACCTGGAGATGGTCAGGGCCGCGGTGGAGTACTCGGGCGGGAGGAAGCCGCTCGGGTTCGAGCACGTCGTGTGGGCCGAGCCGATCGTCGTGGGCAACACCCGCTCCCGGGTCGTGGTGTCCCTGCGCTCCGAGGGGTCGGAGGTCAGCTATGAGGTTCGCAGTGGCCCGGACGGAGCTCCGAGCGGAGCGATCGTCCACAGCCAGGGGCGGGTGGTGCTCGGCGACAGTCCGAGCCGGAACGCGATCAGGGTCGACCTGGCGGGTCTCCGCGAGCGCCACGCCTCCAGGGTCACCAGCGAGCGGCTCTACCGCCTCTTCAAGGAGCGGGGGCTCGATTACGGCGCCGGTTTCCGCTGCGTGGAGGAGCTGAGCTACGGCCCGGATGAGGTGCTGGCGAAGCTCTCCCTGCCGGCCTTCTTGAACGACGGTCGGAAGGACTTCGTGCTGCATCCGAGCATCATGGATGCCGCGCTCCAGGCCACCCTTGGCTTTTCCCTGGGGGCGGATGGAACCCTGGACGCGGGCCCGTCCCATCTGCCGTTCTTCGCGAAGGCCGTCGAGATCCACGCGCCGACTCCCGCGCAGGCCTACGCCCGGGTGCGGCGCGCGCCGGAGCGGAGTGCCGATCCGAAGCTCTTGAAGTTCGATGTCGAGATCCTCGATGCGAACGGTGGACTCTGTGTTCGCTTCGAGTCCGTGACGCTGAAGTCGCCCGGAAGGCGCGAGCAGAAGCCAGAGCCGGTGCGCGCGAGAGCGGAGGCTCGGGCGGACGTGGTCTACGCCCGGCCTCAGTGGCAGCGGAAGGAGGCCGGCGCCTCGGACCTCGGGCTGGAGCGCGGTGTGACCCCCGTGCTGCTCCTGTGGGGCGTCCAGGAGCGGGTGGCTCGGGCTATCGAGGCGGGGCTCGGCTTCGAGACGCACCGGATGTCTCCGCCAGACTCGACCTCACGAGGGGGAGGCGTCTACGAGTGCTTCGCGGCCGGCCTCGAGCTCGTCAAGGGCATCCTCCAGAGGAAGCCGAAGGACAAGCAGCCGATCCTGGCCGTCGTTCCCGGCGGGAGTGGAGAGCACCTGTATGCGCCCCTCGCCGGGTTGCTGAAGACGGCGAGGCTCGAGAACTCGAAGCTCCAGCCGAAGGTGGTCACCATCGACCGGCTGGAGACGCTCGAGCCGGGACGTCTGCAGGAGCTCATCCGTCGCGAGAGCGCCGACACCTCGTCCGAGGACGAGGTCCGGTATGGCTCGGACGGGAGCCGCGAAGTCAAGCGGCTGGTGGAGCTCGGGCCTTCCGCTTTGCTCGGAGGCCGTGGAACGCAGGCCGTGCGACCCGGTAGCGTCTATTGGATCACGGGCGGACTGGGAGGCCTTGGAACCATCTTCGTGCGGCACCTCTGCGCCACCGAAGGCGTCACCGTGGTCCTCAGCGGCCGGTCGCCGCTGACCGGTGACAGGCAGAAGGCGCTGGAGGAGCTGCGGCAGGAGGGCTTCCAGGTCGAGTACGTGCAGGTCGACGTGGGAGAGAAGGAGCAGGTGCGTCGCGCCTTCTCGGAGATCAAGCGCGAGCACGGGCGTATCGATGGCATCGTGCACAGCGCGGGGATCCTCAGGGACTCGCTGCTCCTCAACAAGAGTGGGGCCGACGCGGCACAGGTCTTCGGCTCGAAGGTCGATGGCGCCCTGAACGTGGACGAGGTTACGAAGAACGAGGCGCTGGACTTCTTCGTGCTCTTCGCCTCCTTCGCTGGCGTCTTCGGCAACGTGGGCCAGGGCGACTACAGCGGCGCGAACGCGTTCCTGGATGCATTCGCTCGGGCCCGGAACGGCCAGGTCGCGCGGGGTGAGCGGAGGGGTAGGACCGTCTCCATCGACTGGCCGCTGTGGCGGGACGGGGGGATGCGCATCGATGCCCAGGCCGAAGCGTGGCTGGAGAAGAGCAAGGGCCTGCGCAGCCTGCGCACCGAGCAGGGCACCGAGGCGTTCGACTTCGCCCTCTCCGCGAACGGCGCCGACCAGCTCATCGTGCTCTCTGGAGAGCGGGAGAAGATCGTCTCGCTCTTCGGGATCGGGAAGGCGGAAGCGGAGCCGGCTTCTCGCGTGGCGGCCTCCGCTCCGGTCGAGCCCAGGGAGGTTCGGCGCGAGGGCGCGGACGAAGCACAGGTCCGTGCGGACCTGCTCGAGATCCTCTCCGACCTGCTGAAGATCCGGAAAGAGGACATCGACGCCGAGACGAACTTCGAGGAGTACGGCCTCGATTCGATCCTGATGATGAAGGTGCTGAACCGGCTGGAGGGCAAGTACGACAACGCGGTGGAGCCGAGCGCGATCGTCGATCACCCCACGGTCGGGGGCTTGGCGAAGTTCCTGGTCGAGGAGGGCATCGCCGTCAACGTCGTGAGCGAGCCCGCTCCGGCCGTCGAGCCGCGAGTCGAGTCCGCGGCCGCGGAGACACGGACCGTGGAGGCGCCGCGGTCGCCGGAGCCGGAGCCCGAGCCCAAGCCAGCGCCCAGGAGCCACAACGGAGCCAGGAGCGGGAAGGTCGCGATCATCGGCGTCTCCTGCCGGTTGCCGCAGTCGGCGACCCCGGAGCAGTTCTGGGAGAACCTGGCGGCGGGGCGGGAGCTCATCACCGAGGTGTCGCCACGGCGCTGGGACCCGAAGGCCGTCTTCAGCGCTGACAAGGGCGCGAGGGACAAGACGTACACGAACAAGGCCGGCTTCCTGGAGGATCTGGCGGCGTTCGACGCGGAGTTCTTCGGGATCAGCGAGGAGGACGCGGTCGGGTTGGATCCGCAGCAGCGGATCACGCTCGAGCTGGCGCAGGAGCTCTTCGATCGAGCGGGTTACACCCGAGAGGAACTCGCGGGGAGCAACACCAGCATCATCCTGGGCGCGAAGGAGAACAACTACGTCCGGAACAACTACCACCTGCTGCCGCGCCCCACGCTGAAGCGCGCGATCGTGAATACGATCGGCAACCTGGTGGCCGCCCGGGTCTCGGACTTCTACGACCTCCGGGGGACCTCGAAGACGCTCGACACGGCGTGCTCTTCGTCCCTGGTGGCCGTCCACGACGCGTGCCAGAGCATCCTGACCGGCGAATCCGACATGGCGGTGGCCGGCGGCATCTTCCTGCTGGTGGACCCCTTCGCGCACATCGGGTTCAGCCGGGCCGAGGTGCTGTCCGATGACGGGAAGTCCTATGTCTTCGATGAACGCGCCAAGGGCTTCGTGCTGGGAGAGGGCGCGGGACTGATCCTGCTGAAGGACTACGACGCCGCCGTCAGGGATGGAGACAACATCCTGGGATCCATCCTGGGCTCCGCCGTCAACAACGATGGCAGGACCATGGGACTGACCGTTCCGAACCAGGAGGGGCAGAAGGCCGTCATCGAGGCCGCGCTGCGCCGCAGCCAGGTCAACCCGGACCTCATCAGCTATTACGAGGCGCATGGCACCGGGACGCTGCTGGGTGATCCCATCGAGATCAAGGCGGCCACCCAGGTCTACCGGCAATACACCCAGAGGCGTCAGTACTGCGCGCTGGGGTCCGTGAAGTCGAACCTCGGCCACACGATGACGGCCGCGGGCATCACGAGCCTCATCAAGGTGCTTCTCAGCATGGTGAATCGGAAGATCCCTGCCACGCTGAACTGCAGCAGCCCGCACCCGCGGTTCAAGTTCCAGGAGTCGCCCTTCTTCCCGAACACCGGGCTCAGGGATTGGACGCCGGAGAAGGGTTCCCGTCTCGCGGCGATCTCCTCGTTTGGTTTTGGCGGCACCAACTGCCACATGATTGTTGAGGAAGCGGTCTGACATGCGAAAGCCAATCACGCGCACTGCTTTCAAGAAGAAGAGCTATTGGCTCGGAGAGGCCGTCAACCCCCTGGACGCGGGTCCCGGCAGGGAGGCGCTCGGTGGGCGTTCCCAAGAAGACGGTGTCGTCCAACGCGAGTACGTGTTCGATGAGCCGCTGCTGAGGGATCACAAGATCTTCGGCGAGCAGGTGTTGATGGGCGTGGCCCATCTGAGCCTGGCCATCGACCATGCGCGCCAGTTCCTGGGGCGCGGCGCGGTCGTGCTCGAGCGCGGCATGTTCTCCAACGCGCTCGTGGTGAAGCCGGGGCAGTCGAGCATCGTGACCGTCAAGGAGGAGCGTGCCGGCGACAAGGTCTCACTCACCACCCGCTATCCGTCCGACGCGGGGGAGAAGCAGGCCGCCACCTTCGTGCTGGGCGCGGCCAGCGAGTGGGCCGGGGAGCGGCTCGACATCCAGGCCACGATCGCTTCCGCCCGGGAGCGCACCTCGGGGGACATCTTCTACAAGCACTCCCGGCAGGAGAGCTACGGCCCCAGCCTGGCCAATGTCCGCACCGTCCATCGTCTGGCGGATGGAGCCGTTCTCGGCGAGCTCTCCATCACCGAGCAGATGCGCGCGCGCCTGCCCGAGTACTACATCCATCCCTGTGTCTTCGACGCGTGCCACGTCGTCTCGACGTTCTCCCTGGGGAACGAGCCGATCGACGACCACCGCGTGCCGTTGATGATCAAGCGGGTCAGGGTCTCGAACCAGATCACCGCCGACGCGCTGAGCACGAGCTACTGCCACGTCAAGCGCGTGATGAAGAACGAGCAGATCGCGGAGATGCACGTCAAGCTCTTCGACCGCGACGGTGAGCTGCTCTTCGCGCTCGAGGGCTTCACGACGAAGAAGGTGCCCAGCCGCGAGGCGCTCTTCTCGGGTGGGGGCGAGTCGAAGGAACCGCGAAGCACGGATGCGGTCGTGGCCCGGAGTCCCGCCGTGGAGGTGGAGGGGCGCCGCGAGGTCAACGCCGCGTCCCTGGAGAAGTCCATCCAGGACTATCTCCGGGAGAAGATCGGGCGCGTCATCAACAAGCCGAGGAACGAGATCCCCGTCCAGCTGAACTTCATGGACATGGGCGTGGACTCGAGCAGCATGATCGGCGCGGTGCGGGAGATCGAGAAGGAGGTCGGGATCGAGCTGTACCCGACGCTCTTCTTCGAGCATCAGAACATCGCCGCGCTGTCGAAGCACTTCGCCACGGAGAACGCGGAGGCCTTCTCGCGGCTCTGGGCCTCCGCGCCTTCGGCGAAGAAGGAATCCGCCGAAGCGCCGGGCGCCTGGGACGATGCGTCCCTGGAGAAGGCCATCCAGACGTACCTGCGCGAGAAGCTGGCGCGTGTGCTCGGGAAGCCGAAGCACGAGGTGCCGCTGACGACCAACTTCATGGACCTGGGCGTCGAATCCAGCAGCATGATCGGCACCGTCCAGGAGATCGAGAAGGAGGTCGGAATCGAGCTGTACCCGACCCTGCTCTTCGAGCATCAGAACATCACCGCGCTGGCGAAGCACTTCGCCGAGTCGGGTGGTGCCCGGTTCAAGAGCTACTTCCAGGCCTCCGGGCGCGGCGTCGCCAGCGCTGCACCGGCCAGGAGCTCGGACGGGGTGCGCTCGCACACGGTCTCCGTGACCGAGCCGCCCGCTCCGTCGCGGAACGAGGTGCTCCCGGCCTCGAACGAGATCGCCATCATCGGCATGAGCGGGTATCTCGCCCAGTCCGAGAACCTGTCCGAGTTCTGGCACCACCTGGAGCGGGCGGATGATCTGATCGAGGAGATCCCCGCGTCGCACTGGGACCACCGGCCGTGGTTCGACACGGAGCGGAACGCGGTCAACAAGACGTATTCGAAGTGGGGCAGCTTCCTCAAGGACGTCGACAAGTTCGATCCCGTCTTCTTCGGCATCTCGCCGCGGCTCGCCGAGTGGATGGATCCGCAGCTGCGGATGCTGCTGCAGTCCGTCCAGGAGACGATGGAGGACGCGGGCGCCATCCGGAGCATCATCGGCAGCAAGACGGGCGTGTATGTCGGCTGCTGCTTCCAGGAGTACTGGGACGAGATCGTCCGGTCCCATGTCTCCATGGTGGATTATCAGGCCCACAGCTCGGCGATGTCCTCGCTGTCGGGCACCGTCTCGTACATGTTCGATCTGCAGGGCGGATCGATCCCACTCGACAACGCCTGTGCATCGTCACTGACCGCGCTGCACCTGGCCTGCCAGGCGCTCAGGAACGGAGAGTGCGACCAGGCGCTCGTGGCCGGCGTGAACGCGCTGCTCAGCCCCCTGCACTACGTGTACTTCTCGCGGCTTCAGGCCCTGTCGCCCACCGGCCACTGCCACTCGTTCGACAAGAAGGCGGATGGATACGTGCCCGGTGAGGGCGTCGTCTCGGTGCTGCTCAAGCCCCTGGCCGCAGCGATCCGGGACGGGGACCGCATCCACGCCGTCATCAAGGGAACGGCGATCAACCACGTCGGACGGTCCAACAATCCCTACGCTCCCAGGCCCGAGCTCCAGACGAAGCTGCTCCGGGAGGCCTGGAAGAACGCGGGCATCAACCCCGAGGACCTCAGCTACATCGAGGCTCACGGCACGGGAACCCCGCTGGGCGATCCGATCGAGATCAACGCCCTCAAGGCGGCCATGAAGCCGTACACGTCGAAGACCGGTTTCTGCGCGATCGGCTCGACCAAGGCCCACATCGGACATCTGGAGGGGGCGGCGGGTCTGGCGTCCCTGATCAAGGTCGTCCTGATGCTGAAGAATCGCAAGATTCCCCGGATGCCGAACTTCGAGGCGTTGAATCCCTATATCCGGCTCGATGATTCGCCGTTCTTCATCAACACCGAGCTCATGGACTGGGAGCGGCGCGACGGCAAGCCGCGACTGGCTGGTGTCAGCTCCTTCGGCATGACGGGCAACAACAGCCACGTCGTGCTCGAGGAGTATGTCGCACCGGAGACCGAGGCCCGGCGCAGGACGCTCGAGCTCTCCAACTCCCCGGTGCTGATCACCCTGTCCGCCAAGAACGAGGATCGGCTCAGGGCGTATGCCCAGAAGTTGCTGGCCTTCGTGGAGTCGAGCCAGGGGCTGAACCTCACGGATGTGTCCTACACGCTCCAGGTTGGCCGTCAGGCGATGTCTCAGCGCGCCGCCTTCGTGGTGCGTGATGTGGCGGAGCTGAAGGCGAAGCTCGCTCGACTCGCTCGGGGCGAGGCAACCCCGGACTCCTGCTTCCAGGGGCGCGCCCGGGACGAGGTGGAGAGCACGGAGTTCTTCCCCTCCGAGTCGGAGTTCGTGGAGTCGGTGACCCGCTGGGTGAAGGCCGGTCAGCTCGAGAAGATCGCGGAGCTCTGGATCAAGGGACTCGATATCGACTGGCGGCTGCTCCATGCCGGCCTCGAGCCGAGGAAGATCTCGCTGCCGACGTATCCCTTCTCGAAGGAGCGGTACTGGTTCTCGGCTCCAGCCGTCGCTCTCCAGGATCCTGGTGTGGTTCGCGAGCCGGCACCTGCCAGGGCACCCCGGCATCCGCTCGTCCAGGAGGACGTCTCCGATTCCGAGCAACCACGGTTCCGGTCGGTGTTCGATGGTCAGGAGTTCTTCCTGAGCGATCACCGGGTCCAGCAGGGGCGGGTGCTCCCTGGAGTCGCCTACCTGGAGATGGCGAGAGCCGCGGCCTCGATCGCTGGCAGGAAGGACATCCTGGCGATCGAGAACGTCGTGTGGTCTCGCCCGATCGAGGTGGGTGATACGCCGAAGGAGGTCACGATCCGGCTGACTCCTCAGGGCCGTGAGCTCCGGTACGAGATCAGCTCCGCGCCCGGAGCGGGAGCCCGGGACGCGGAGCGTGCCGTGCACAGCCAGGGCAAGATCGTGACCGGCACCCGTCCCGCGACGGAGAAGCGCCGGATCGAGATCTCCGCCATCGAGAACCGCTGCCTGTTCACCATCGAGGCCGCGCGGATCTACGAGAAGTTCCGGGAGCAGGGCCTGAACTATGGAGCGGCCTTCCAGGCCGTCGCGAAGATCTCCATCGGGCGTGACGAGGCGCTCGCCACCGTGCGCCTGCCGGCGAGCAGGAGCTCGGACGTGGCCGGGTTCGGTCTCGATCCGAGCATCATGGATGCCGCGCTGCAGGCCACGATCGGCCTGACGATGAGCCGCGGGTTGTTCGACTCGCCCTCGCGTCCGCAACTCCCATTCGCCATCGGCTCGGTGGAGCTCCATGGCCCCACGCCGAAGAGCGGGTACGCCTACGTCCGTTACAGCCCCGGCACGAAGCCGGGCGACAGCGTGCAGAAGCACGACATCGATGTCGTCGACGCGGACGGCAACGTGTGCGTGGCGATCAAGGGATTCGTCACGAGGGCATTGGAGGTGCCCAGGGAGCAGGCCGAGGCGAAGCGGCCCGTGACCCCGGAGCCACCGTCTCGGGGTGAGCTCGCGGCGCGAAACGTGTCCGTGGCGGAAGCCCGGACTCGTGATGGAGCGGGGCGCAAGACGCTCGACAAGCAGCGCCTGGGCGAGGCCACCGAGCGGTTCCTGGTGGGGTGTGTCTGTGACATCCTGAAGCTCAAGGCGGAAGACATCTCCCCCGACGAGGAGATGAGCGCCTATGGCCTGGATTCGATCACGCTGACGGAGCTGGCCAACAGGACCAGCAGAGAGCTCGATATCGAGCTGGCGCCCACGATTTTCTTCGAGCATCCGACGCTGGCGTCGTTCAGGGACTTCCTGCTCGAGACCCACGAGCGGGAAGTGGCGGCCCGGTTCGGGGATCCCGACGAGGGACCGGACGACTCCGGCGGCGGCCCCGGCTCGGGCGGACCTGGCGGTGGCGGCCGGCCGGAACAGCGGCTCGTGGTGGACGAGGCGCCGCGAGAGGTGACTGGAGTCGTCACTCCCCGGCACTCGGGCGTCGAACGCTTCGCTTCATCGAGCCGCGAGGACGATGACATCGCGATCATCGGCGTGAGCGGGCGCTTCCCGATGGCGAAGAACCTGGATGCGTTCTGGGCGAACCTTCGGGACGGCCGGGACTGCATCTCGGAGATCCCCCGCGATCGCTGGGACTGGAAGGCGATCCACGGCGACCCGAGCAAGGAGCGGAACAAGTCGAACGTGAAGTGGGGTGGGTTCATCGATGGCATCGATCGCTTCGACCCCCTCTTCTTCGGCATCTCTCCGCGCGAAGCGGAGGTGATGGATCCGCAGCAGCGCCTCTTGATGCAGCATGTGTGGCTGGCCATCGAGGACGCGGGCTATTCCCCCAAGGCGTTGTCCGGTTCGGCGACGGGGCTCTTCGTTGGCACCGCCAGTACGGGCTATCAGCAGCGCGTGATGGATACGAGCGTCTCCATCGAGGGCCACACCGCCACGGCCGTCGTGGCGTCGGTGGGGCCGAACAGGCTCTCGTACCTCCTGAACCTCCATGGGCCGAGCGAGCCGATCGAGACCGCCTGCTCGAGCTCGCTCGTCGCGATCCACCGGGGCGTCCAGGCCCTCAAGAACGGCGAGTGCGATCAGGTGCTCGCGGGCGGCGTCAATACGCTGCTGTCTCCGGAAGTGCACATCAGCTTCAACAAGGCCGGGATGCTGTGCGAGGACGGCCGGTGCAAGACGTTCTCGAAATCGGCGAACGGTTATGTCCGGGGCGAAGGTGCCGGCATCGTCTTCCTGAAGCGGCTGAGGGATGCGAAGCGGGACAATGACCACATCTACGCGGTCATCAAGGCGACCTCCGAGAATCATGGCGGGCGTGGACAGTCACTCACCGCCCCCAACGCCAATGCCCAGGCGGAGCTGATCAAGGACGCCTATCGCAAGGCGGGCATCGACCCGAGGACCGTCACCTACATCGAGACGCACGGCACCGGGACGCCTCTGGGTGATCCGGTCGAGATCAACGGACTCAAGAAATCCTTCCAGGCCCTGTACGAGGAGTGGGGCGTCCAGCCGACGGGGAAGCACTGCGGGCTCGGCAGCGTGAAGAGCAACATCGGGCACCTGGAGCTGGCCGCGGGAATCGCCGGCGTCATGAAGGTCCTCCTGGCGATGAAGCATGGCGAGCTGCCGCGGAGCCTCCACTGCGACGACGTCAATCCCTACATCAAGCTGGACGACAGCCCGTTCTACCTGGTCCAGAAGCGACAGCCGTGGGAGCGGCTCACGGACGAGGACGGCTCGACCCTGCCGCGACGGGCGGGTGTCAGCAGCTTCGGTTTTGGTGGTGTGAACGCGCACGTCGTTCTCGAGGAGTACGTCGAGGAGGCAGGCCATCAGCACACGCGCCGTCTCCATGACGAGAGCTGGCCCGCGGTGGTTCCGCTGTCGGCGAAGAGCGAGGAGCGGCTGCGGGTCTATGCCCAGGAGCTTCTGGCCTTCGTCGAGAAGGCCGGGTGCTCGCTCGAGGAGCTCGCCTACACCCTGCAGGTGGGACGTGAGCCGATGGAATATCGGTTGGCGATCCAGGCCGGGGAACTGCGCGAGCTGAGGGACGCGCTGGCCGGCTTCGTGTCCGGCAGGGCCATGGAGAACTGGTACTCCGGGCACGTGACGGAGGTGCCGAAGTCCTCCGCGGCGCCGTGGATGGAGCAGAAGGACGCCAGGAAGCTCGCGGAGCACTGGGTCCGAGGTGGGGCGGTCGATTGGGCCGTGCTGTACGGGGAGGAGAAGCCGCGCCGCCTGTCGCTGCCGACCTACCCGTTCGCGGAGGAGCGGTACTGGGTGCCGGAGGCCACGGGCGTGGTGGTGACGGCGCGGCCGTCGAAGCTGCACCCACTCCTGGGCGAGAACACGTCCGATCTGCGCGCACAGCAGTTCACGTCGGTGTTCACGGGAGAGGAGTTCTTTCTGGAGGACCACCAGGTGCGGGGGCAGAGGGTATTGCCCGCGGTGGGGTACCTGGAGATGGCGCGCGCGGCCGGAGCCGTGGCGGGCGGGAGCCAGGTGGCCAGCCTGAAGGACGTCGTGTGGGCGCAACCGGTGGTGGTCAATGGCCAGTCACGGTCGGTGACCATCCGCCTGCGTCCCGAGACGGACACGGCGGTTGGCTTCGAGGTCCGGAGCGGATCGGAAGAGCAACTGCACAGCCAGGGCCGGCTCGTGCTGAATGGCGCGGACGGTCAAGGAGCACGGCAGGCGAGGCGGGTGGACCTCACTGGAGTGAAGGGCCGCTGCGACTCGGTGTTGGCGAAGGAGGAGCTCTACCGGGGGCTGAGGCAGCAGGGGTTGGAGTACGGCGCGACGTTCCAGACGATTCAGGAGCTTCGCTTCAATGGGACGGAGGCGCTGGCGAGCATCCAGTTGCCGGAGGACATCAGCGGGGAGGCGGAGCAGTACGTGCTGCACCCGAGCGTGATGGACGCGGCGTTGCAGACGTCCGCGGGGCTGGGGATGGGTGAGGGAGGGGCCTGGCTGCCGTTCGCGGTGGAGGCGGTGGAGGTGTTCCAGCGGACTCCGGCCAGGAGTCATGCGTACGCGCGGAGGAGCAGCGGCAAGGGAGAGAGGGGGATTGCCCGCTACGACATCGACCTGGTGAGCGAGGCGGGAGAGGTGTGCGTGGCGATCCAGGGGCTGACGCTGCGCAAGGCGGCGGAGCCGAGGCCGGAGGGAGGGCGAAAGAACGAGGTGCTGTACGCCACGAGCCAGTGGAAGGAGAGCAGGCTGGAGGCGAGCGCTGCGTCCTCTGGGGAGGCGGAGGCGGTGGTGCTGCTGGCGGGAGGGGAGGAGAGGGTCAGGGCGGGGCTGGAAGCAGCACTGGACGTGAGGGTGGAGGCGGTGCCTGGGTTCGCGGGAGCCGAGCAGAGCGAGGAGACGGAGGGCACGTTCCGCTGGGTATTCCAGAGGGTGAAGGAGCTGCTGCAGGGCCGGCCCAAGCGCACGCAGAAGGTGGTGGTGGTGGTGCCGTGGGACGAGCAGTGGTTCCGCTACGCACCCGTGGCGGGGTTGCTGAAGACGGCGGGATGGGAGAACCCGAAGCTGCAAGGGCGGCTGGTGGCGGTGGCGGGGCTGGAGAGGGCGGACACGGAAAGGCTGCGCCAGCTCATCGAGCAGGAGCTGGGGGCGGCGGCAGGTGCGGTGGAGGTGCGCTACGGGGAGGACGGGAGGAGGGAGGAGCGGCAGCTGGTGGAGGTGGGCCCCGGAGCCCAGGTGGAGGAACTGGGGCAGTACGTGAAGCCGGGAGGGGTGTACTGGATTACGGGAGGGATGGGAGGGCTGGGGCTGCACTTCGCCCGGCACCTGGGCCAGACGAAGGGCGTGAAGGTGGTGCTCAGCGGGCGCTCGGCGCTGGACGAGACGAAGACGGCGGCGCTCGAGGAGCTGAGGAGGCAGCAGCCGCACGCGACGTTCACGTACGTGGCGGTGGACCTGGGGGACAGGGGGGCGGTGGCGGGAGCGGTGGAGAAGTTGAGGGCGGAGTACGGAGGGGTGAAGGGAGTCATCCACAGCGCGGGTGTGATTCAGGACGCGTACGTGGTGAAGAAGGAAGAGGGGCAGATAGAGGCGGTGTTCGCGCCGAAGGTGAAGGGGCTGCTGAACCTGGAGGAAGCGACGAGGGAGGAGGAGCTGGACTTCGTGGTGCTCTTCTCGTCGTTGGCGGGGGCGATGGGGAGCGCGGGGCAGGCGGACTACGCGGGAGCCAATGCGTTCCTGGACGCGTACGCGGAGTACCGGCAGGGGCAGGTGAAGGAGGGGAAGAGGAAGGGCAGGACGGTGTCGGTGGGCTGGCCACTGTGGAAGGAGGGGGGAATGAGGATGGAGGAGCAGGCCAGGGAGGCGATGGAGCGCACCAGCGGAATGGTGCCGATGGAGACGGAGATAGGACTGCGTGCCTTCGACGTGGCCATGGGCCTGCCGTACTCCCACCTCGTCGTCGTTCAAGGCGATATCGGACGAGTGAGGCCCATCCTCGTCTCTGGGGCCGCTGATGCCGCCGTGGATGACGTCCGCCCTCAGGCCTCCATCGCGGCCGAGGCCGTCACGGAAGACATCCGCTCCGAGGAGTCTCTCCCGGCGAATCCATCCCGCGTGACGGTAGGCGCGGGGTTCGAGGAAACGTTGAAGGAGAAGACCCTCGAGCACCTCAAGAAGCAACTCTCACAGGTGCTGAAGCTGCCGAGCCATCGAATCGATGAGAAGGCGCCGTTGGAGAAGTACGGCATCGATTCCTTGATGGTGATGAACCTGAGCAACGAGCTCGAGAAGGTCTTCGGCCCCCTGTCCAAGACCCTGTTCTTCGAGTTCCAGACCCTGGAGCAACTGGGGTCGTACTTCGTCGAGAACCACCGGGAGAAGCTGGTGTCGCTCCTGGGGATCAGCGCGACCGTGAATGCGCAGCCCGTTCCGCCACCGGTGAAGAGCGAGGCGGCGGGTCTGTCGCGTCCGCGTCGCTTCAGTGAGCCGGAGACGAAGGCGCCAGCGGTCCAGCGAGGAGGAGCACTGGATATCGCCATCATCGGCGTGAGCGGGCGTTACCCCCAGGCCAGGGACCTGGCGGCCTTCTGGGACAACTTGAAGGCCGGACGCGACTGCGTCACGGAGGTTCCCCGGGAGCGCTGGGACTACCGTCCCTACTTCGACCTGGACAAGAGCAAGAGCGGCAAGATTCACGGCAAGTGGGGAGGATTCATCGACGACGTCGACAAGTTCGACCCGCTGTTCTTCAACATCTCGCCACGTGAAGCGGAGGTGATGGATCCGCAGGAGCGGCTGTTCCTGCAGTGCGCGTGGGAGGCGATGGAGGACGCTGGCTACACCCGTGAGCGTCTGGCGGACAGCGCCTCCGCGCCGCAGAAGAACGTCGGCGTGTACGTGGGGGTGATGTACGAGGAGTACCAGTTCTACGGAGTGCAGGAGCTGCTCAAGGGCAACCCGCTGGGACTGACGGGCAACCCCTCGGGCATCGCCAACCGTGTCTCCTACTTCTGCAACTTCCATGGCCCGAGCATGGCCGTGGATACGATGTGCTCCTCGTCGCTGACGACCATCCACCTGGCGTGTCAGAGCCTGCGGCAGGGACAGTGCCGCATGGCCATCGCCGGAGGGGTGAACGTGAGCATCCACCCCAACAAGTACATCCTGCTCAGCCAGGGCAAGTTCATCTCGACGCACGGCAAGTGCGAGAGCTTCGGGCGGGGAGGGGACGGGTACGTGCCCGGAGAGGGAGTGGGGTGCGTCGTGCTCAAGCCGCTGGAAGACGCGGTGAGGGACGGAGACCACATCTACGGGGTCATCAAGGCGACGGCCATCAACCACGGAGGGAAGACGAACGGGTACACGGTGCCCAACCCGCAGGCGCAGACGGCGGTCATCCGCCAGGCGCTGGAGCAGGCGCAGGTGGACGTGAGGACGCTCAGCTACGTGGAGGCGCACGGGACGGGGACGAGCCTGGGAGACCCGATAGAGATAAGCGGGCTGACGAAGGCGTACGAGGGCAGGGGAGAGGGAGGGCCGCTGTGCGCCATAGGGTCTGTGAAGTCGAACATAGGGCACTGCGAGTCGGCGGCGGGAGTGGCGGGAGTGACGAAGGTGCTGCTGCAACTCAAGTACGGGCAGCTGGTGCCGTCCATCCACTCGCAGGAGCTCAACCCGAACATCGACTTCACGAAGACGCCGTTCCGTGTGCAGAGGGAGCTGGGGGAGTGGAAGAGGCCGGTGGTGGAGGGAAGGGAGAGGCCGAGGGTGGCGGGAATCAGCTCGTTCGGAGCGGGAGGCTCCAACGCGCACGTCATCATCGAGGAGTACATCGAGCAGAGGCCGGAGAGGGCGGAGGAGGAGGAGGACGGGAGGCCGCAGCTGGTGGTGCTCTCGGCGCGCAACGAGGAGCGCCTGCGTGCCTACGCGCGGAGGATGCTCGATTTCGTCAAGCGCGCCGAATACCGGCTCGAGGAGCTGGCCTACACCCTCCAGGTTGGGCGCGAGGCGATGGAGCATCGCGTGGCGTTCCTGGTTCGGGAGCCGCTCGAGCTCGAGGCCAGGTTGGCGGCGTTCGCCTCGGGTGAGAGGGATATCGAGGACTGCTTCCAGGGCAGGGTCAACGAGAACAAGGATGGCGTGATGTCCTTGGGCTCGGATGGAGACTTCAAGGAGCTCATCAACACGTGGGCGGCGAAGGGAAAGCTCGCGAAGCTCGCGGAGCTCTGGGCCCGCGGGATGGCGGTCGATTGGACCCTGCTGTACGGGGAGCAGAAGCCGCGCCGCCTGTCGCTGCCGACCTATCCGTTCGCGGAGGAGCGGTACTGGGTGCCGCAGACCACGGGGACGCTGGTGACGGCGCGGCCGTCGAAGCTGCATCCGCTCCTGGGCGAGAACACCTCCGACCTGTGGGATCAGCAGTTCACGTCGGTGTTCACGGGAGAGGAGTTCTTCCTGGAGGACCACCGGGTGCGGGGGCAGCGGGTGCTGCCGGCGGTGGGATACCTGGAGATGGCACGTGCGGCCGGAGCCGTGGCAGGCAGGAGTCAGGTGCTCAGCCTGAAGGACCTCGTGTGGGCGCAACCGGTGGTGGTCAACGGCAAGGCACAGGAGGTGACCATCCGTCTGTATCCCGAGACGGACACGGAGGTCGGCTTCGAGGTCCGGAGTGGTGCCTCGGGCGAAGGAGACGCGCAGCTCGAGGAGCAGCTGCACAGCCAGGGCCGGCTCGTGTTGGGCGAGGGGGCGGAGGGTGAAGGAGTCCGGCAGGCGAGGCGGGTGGACCTCACGGGAGTGAAGGGCCGCTGCGACTCGGTGTTGGCGAAGGAGGAGTTCTACCGGGGGCTGAGGCAGCAGGGGTTGGAGTACGGCGCGACGTTCCAGACGATTCAGGAGCTTCGCTTCAATGGGACGGAGGCGCTGGCGAGCATCCAGTTGCCGGAGGACATCAGCGGGGAGGCGGAGCAGTACGTGCTGCACCCGAGCGTGATGGACGCGGCGTTGCAGACGTCCGCGGGGCTGGGGATGGGTGAGGGAGGGGCCTGGCTGCCGTTCGCGGTGGAGGCGGTGGAGGTGTTCCAGCGGACTCCGGCCAGGAGTCATGCGTACGCGCGGAGGAGCAGCGGCAAGGGAGAGAGGGGGATTGCCCGCTACGACATCGACCTGGTGAGCGAGGCGGGAGAGGTGTGCGTGGCGATCCAGGGGCTGACGCTGCGCAAGGCGGCGGAGCCGAGGCCGGAGGGAGGGCGAAAGAACGAGGTGCTGTACGCCACGAGCCAGTGGAAGGAGAGCAGGCTGGAGGCGAGCGCTGCGTCCTCTGGGGAGGCGGAGGCGGTGGTGCTGCTGGCGGGAGGGGAGGAGAGGGTCAGGGCGGGGCTGGAAGCAGCACTGGACGTGAGGGTGGAGGCGGTGCCTGGGTTCGCGGGAGCCGAGCAGAGCGAGGAGACGGAGGGCACGTTCCGCTGGGTATTCCAGAGGGTGAAGGAGCTGCTGCAGGGCCGGCCCAAGCGCACGCAGAAGGTGGTGGTGGTGGTGCCGTGGGACGAGCAGTGGTTCCGCTACGCACCCGTGGCGGGGTTGCTGAAGACGGCGGGATGGGAGAACCCGAAGCTGCAAGGGCGGCTGGTGGCGGTGGCGGGGCTGGAGAGGGCGGACACGGAAAGGCTGCGCCAGCTCATCGAGCAGGAGCTGGGGGCGGCGGCAGGTGCGGTGGAGGTGCGCTACGGGGAGGACGGGAGGAGGGAGGAGCGGCAGCTGGTGGAGGTGGGCCCCGGAGCCCAGGTGGAGGAACTGGGGCAGTACGTGAAGCCGGGAGGGGTGTACTGGATTACGGGAGGGATGGGAGGGCTGGGGCTGCACTTCGCCCGGCACCTGGGCCAGACGAAGGGCGTGAAGGTGGTGCTCAGCGGGCGCTCGGCGCTGGACGAGACGAAGACGGCGGCGCTCGAGGAGCTGAGGAGGCAGCAGCCGCACGCGACGTTCACGTACGTGGCGGTGGACCTGGGGGACAGGGGGGCGGTGGCGGGAGCGGTGGAGAAGTTGAGGGCGGAGTACGGAGGGGTGAAGGGAGTCATCCACAGCGCGGGTGTGATTCAGGACGCGTACGTGGTGAAGAAGGAAGAGGGGCAGATAGAGGCGGTGTTCGCGCCGAAGGTGAAGGGGCTGCTGAACCTGGAGGAAGCGACGAGGGAGGAGGAGCTGGACTTCGTGGTGCTCTTCTCGTCGTTGGCGGGGGCGATGGGGAGCGCGGGGCAGGCGGACTACGCGGGAGCCAATGCGTTCCTGGACGCGTACGCGGAGTACCGGCAGGGGCAGGTGAGGGAGGGGAAGAGGAAGGGCAGGACGGTGTCGGTGGGCTGGCCGCTGTGGAGGGAGGGGGGAATGAGGATGGAGGAGCAGGCCAGGGAGGCGATGGAGCGCACCAGCGGAATGGTGCCGATGGAGACGGAGATAGGACTGCGTGCCTTCGACGTGGCCATGGCCCTGCCTCACCCCCACCTCATCGCCGTTCAAGGCGAGCTCAGCCGTCTTCAGGAAACCCTGTTGTCCTCTGCCTCCTCTGCCGCGGCCGTTGAAGACGTCCGCATCGAGGAGCCCGTTCCCGTGACTCCACCGCCCACGACGGAAGTCGCGGGGGCAGAAGACATGCTGAAGGAAAAGACCATCGAGTACCTCAAGCGGCAGCTCTCACAGGTGCTGAAGCTGCCGAGCCATCGGATCGATGAGAAGGCGCCGCTGGAGAAGTACGGCATCGACTCCGTGATGGTGATGAGCCTGAGCAACGAGCTCGAGAAGGTCTTCGGTCCCCTGTCCAAGACCCTGTTCTTCGAGTTCCAGACCCTGGACGAGCTGGGCTCCTACTTCGTCGAGAGCTACCGGGAGAAGTTGATGTCGCTCCTGGGGATCGGCGCGACCGCGAATGCACAGCCCGTCGCTCCAGTGGTGAAGAAGCGTGAGCCCGTGGGCCTGTCGCGTCAGGCGGGTCGCCCGCGCCGCCGCCTCGGTGGGTTGGCGGCGAAGACGCCGGAGGTGCAGCGAGGAGGAGCGCTGGATATCGCCATCATCGGAGTGAGTGGGCGCTATCCCCAGGCCAGGGACCTGGCGGCCTTCTGGGACAACCTGAAGGCCGGACGCGACTGCGTCACGGAGGTTCCCCGGGAGCGCTGGGACTACCGCCCCTACTTCGACCTGGACAAGAGCAAGGAAGGGAAGATCCACGGCAAGTGGGGAGGATTCATCGACGACGTCGACAAGTTCGACCCGCTGTTCTTCAACATCTCGCCACGTGAAGCGGAGGTGATGGATCCGCAGGAGCGGCTGTTCCTGCAGTGCGCGTGGGAGGCGATGGAGGACGCTGGCTACACCCGTGAGCGTCTGGCGGACAGCGCCTCCGCGCCGCAGAAGAACGTCGGCGTGTACGTGGGGGTGATGTACGAGGAGTACCAGTTCTACGGAGTGCAGGAGCTGCTCAAGGGCAACCCGCTGGGACTGACGGGCAACCCCTCGGGCATCGCCAACCGTGTCTCCTACTTCTGCAACTTCCATGGCCCGAGCATGGCCGTGGATACGATGTGCTCCTCGTCGCTGACGACCATCCACCTGGCGTGTCAGAGCCTGCGGCAGGGACAGTGCCGCATGGCCATCGCCGGAGGGGTGAACGTGAGCATCCACCCCAACAAGTACATCCTGCTCAGCCAGGGCAAGTTCATCTCGACGCACGGCAAGTGCGAGAGCTTCGGGCGGGGAGGGGACGGGTACGTGCCCGGAGAGGGAGTGGGGTGCGTCGTGCTCAAGCCGCTGGAAGACGCGGTGAGGGACGGAGACCACATCTACGGGGTCATCAAGGCGACGGCCATCAACCACGGAGGGAAGACGAACGGGTACACGGTGCCCAACCCGCAGGCGCAGACGGCGGTCATCCGCCAGGCGCTGGAGCAGGCGCAGGTGGACGTGAGGACGCTCAGCTACGTGGAGGCGCACGGGACGGGGACGAGCCTGGGAGACCCGATAGAGATAAGCGGGCTGACGAAGGCGTACGAGGGCAGGGGAGAGGGAGGGCCGCTGTGCGCCATAGGGTCTGTGAAGTCGAACATAGGGCACTGCGAGTCGGCGGCGGGAGTGGCGGGAGTGACGAAGGTGCTGCTGCAACTCAAGTACGGGCAGCTGGTGCCGTCCATCCACTCGCAGGAGCTCAACCCGAACATCGACTTCACGAAGACGCCGTTCCGTGTGCAGAGGGAGCTGGGGGAGTGGAAGAGGCCGGTGGTGGAGGGAAGGGAGAGGCCGAGGGTGGCGGGAATCAGCTCGTTCGGAGCGGGAGGCTCCAACGCGCACGTCATCATCGAGGAGTACATCGAGCAGAGGCCGGAGAGGGCGGAGGAGGAGGACGGGAGGCCGCAGCTGGTGGTGCTCTCGGCGCGCAACGAGGAGCGCCTGCGTGCCTACGCGCGGAAGGTGCTGGACTTCCTGAGGCGGAGTGAGGCGTCTGACGAGGGCGCTGCTCTCGAGCTGGGAGACGTCGCCTACACCCTCCAGACAGGCAGGGAGGCTCTCAAGCATCGCCTCGCGATGGTCGTGCACGACATGCGCCAGTTGAAGGAGCGGCTGGCCGCATTCGTCGCGGGCGAGACCGAGATCGAGAACTGCTACCTGGGGCAGACGGGCGATGAAAAGGGCAGCATCGACCTGCTGAGCTCGGATGCGGACCTGAAGCAAGGCATCCAGCGGTGGATCGAGAAGGGCAAGCTCGAGAAGCTGGCCGAGCTCTGGGTCCGGGGACTGGTCATCGACTGGGACCAGCTCCACCAGGAGCACGTGCGCCGACGGGTCTCCCTGCCGACCTATCCCTTCGCCCAGGACCGTTACTGGGTCCCGGTCTCGCGAGAGGACGCCCAACCGACGGTCTCCGTGCCCGTGCCCGTGCAGGTGCCAGTGCCCGAGCGGCTCCCGATCGCCGAGGAGCAGCCAGCGCTGTTCCTGGCGGAGGGCTGGCTGCTCAGCCCCCTGCCCACGCAGGGCGTCGACTGGCTCGAGAGGATTCGTCACCAGAAGGGAAAGCGGGTGCTGATCGTGCACGACGCGCGGGACGACTACCGCGCGGCGCGGCGCGTCTTCCGCCAGATCGACGAAGCGCTGCAAGGGAGCGACTGCGCAACGCCGTTCTCCGTGGCGTCCCTGGCACTCAGGAACGGGCGGGTCGTCGAGTGGAGCGCGGAGGGCTCGAGCCCCGGTTTCAGCCCGGACAGCGAGCTCGGGGACGTGTTCCGCGTCCTCCGTGACAACGATGCGCTGCCCGACCTCGTGCTGTTCTTCTGCGCCGAAGAGAGCGTCCGTTCGTTCGTCTCCCTCGCCACGAGCCTCCTGCGCGTTGCCTGGGACCGGGACGTCCGCGGGTATCTCGTCCACGCGACCATGCCCTCCGACCCGCGCCAGGAATTCGAATCCATTCCAGGTCTGGCCCGAGCCGTCTCCACCGAGAACCCGAGGCATGTCTACACGACCATTGCCATCGACGGCGTGATGGGCGAAGGCGACAAGGTGTCGCTGGTCCTGAATGAGTGGCTCCTGGCGGACGGGGGCGGGTCGGACGACGAGGCAGGGGCCTCCCGCTCCATCCGCTACCAGGACGGGAAGCGCTGGCGCGCTGTCTCCGAGAAGATCGACGTGCCTCCGCTGGAAGAGGGGCACGGCCTCGAGAAGGGTGGGACCTACCTCGTCACCCACGGCACGAGCGCGCTCGGGTTGTCCCTGGAGAAGTACCTGCTGGACCGCTTCCAGGCGACCCTCATCGTCCTCGGCGAGGGCGGTGATGCCTCCGCGGACGGCGCGCTGGCGCGTCTGGCTCGCGAGACGGCTCCTGGAAGAGTCATCTACGAGCAGGTGGACCTGTCCGACAGGACCGCGCTCGCGCGTGTCATGGAAGAGGTGAGGGCGCGCACGGGACCGATCCACGGCGTCTTCCACCTGGGAGCCGACAGCCATGCTGGAGACGAAGAGTCGCGGGCGTACCGCGTCCTGAACAAGGCGTGGCGGCCCAAGGCCATCGTGAGCCACTCGAGGTCCCCCGCGACGGGGACGGTCCTGGTGCTCGTCAATGCCCAGAGCGCGAAGCTGGTCACGGATGCGCTCTCCTCCTGGAGCACGGGAGAGGTGGTCCTCGTCTCGTCGGAACGACTCGACGACGCGCGAGCCCGGTACTTCGACTTCCGGAACGGAGCGCTGGCCCAGGAGCCGGTCGCGGAGCTCCTGCGGACCCATCCGGAGATCTCCTCCGTCATCGACCTCTCGGACCTCTACGCGGAGGACCGTTCGGCCGACGACGACAAGCTGGGCAAGCTCCACCTCTTCCAGAAGCTGGTGGGGGCGTTCTCCGACATCTCGATCCTGCACTTCACGAAGGGCTTGCAGCGGTTCGGTAGCCAGACGATGAGCCTGGCTGGGGCGAAGTTCTCGGGCCTCGTCAAGATGCTCAGCTCCGAGTACAAGCATGTGACCGCGAAGTGCGTCGACATCGACGCGCACGCCTACGACGGGTCGAAGCTCCGGGAGATCGCCGAGCGGGAGCTCTCGGTCCCGTTGGAGGAGACGGAGATCGTCTACCGGCGCGGCGAGCGGTTCGCGCCCCATCTCCAGGCCCGTGAGCTGCCCGACGCCAGCGGCGGCCGTGCCACGGAGGCTGCCTTCACGGTGCGGCGAGATGGCGTCTACGTGGTGACCGGTGGCACGAACGGCATCGGCCTCGAGGTCGCGAAGCTCCTCGCGAGGCGTGGGGCCTCGAAGCTGGTCCTGATGGGCGTGACGCCCCTGCCCCCGAAGGAGCGCTGGACCCACCTGGTCCACGACTCCTCGACTCCAGAGTACGTCCGCCGGAAGCTCGAGGCGTTCCTGGAGCTGGAGGGACGCGGTGTCTCGGTGACGCTCTACACCGGCCCGCTGGACGACCGCGCGCGGCTGGGCGCGTTCTTCGGTGACATCCGGCGGGAGCTCGGCGCCATCCGAGGTGTCGTCCACAGCGCCGGAGCGATGCAGGCCGCGAAGGGCGATGAGTTCGCGTTCGTGCGCAAGTCGTTGAAGCGGATGGAAGAGGTGTTCGCGCCGAAGATCGCCGGGCTCGACACCCTGAGCTCGTTGTTGAGCGCGGACGACCTGGACTTCTTCGTCAGCTTCTCCTCCACCGCCGGTCAGCTTCCGGGCTTCATGCGCGGGATGAGCGACTACGGCATCGCCAATGCGTACGTCGACTCCTTCACCGAGTTCCAGGCCCATGGCGGGAAGCCCTGCTTCCGGTCGATGGCCTGGGTGGGCTGGGCGGACACCGGCAGCCACTCCCGTGACTCGAGCGCGCACGGCATCCCGGAGGCGAATGCCCGGCAACAGGGGCTGCTCTTCAATGACACCTCCGAGGGGCTCGACCTGTTCGAGCGGGGCCTGCTCGTGGACACCGCGAGCGCCAGCAGCCTGCTGCCGTGTGTCATGGACCCGGGGACGTTCGAGGCGAAGAAGGAGCAGCTCCTCTTCGCCAGGTCCGAGCCTGACGGGCGCGGTACCCAGAAGGCCCTCTCGGCCATGGGCGAGCTGAGGTCCCGTGCACGCCAGGCTCTCGGGGCGGCGGAGCGCATCGTCAACCTCGACGAGGTCCTGCGGCGTGAGCCTCTGGCGTTCTTCGTCCTGGCGACCCCCACTCCGGACTCGTTCCAGAGCGCGTTCGCCCGGTGGCGGACGGCCTCCGTGCAGGAGGGGACGCGGCAGGGGAAGACCCTGCATGTCACCCTGGGGCTTCAGGGCGAGGTCACAACGGCCTCGGCGCGGGCCTCGAGCACGGAGGGCGGAGTCCACGCCCTCGTGCGGAGCGTGGGAGCGGCGGCGACCGTCCTGTCCGCGCTGCCCGTTCGAGCCGAGGACCAGGCCAAGGCTCCCTCGCATGCCCCCATGATCCGGATGGAGCAGCGGAGCGAGCACGGTTCGAACGGACATGCCCGTAACCACGTGGCGTTCAACAGGTTGCTCGAGCGGCTCGCCAGGGAGGGTCGGCAGGCCGCGGACGAGCTCCTCCTGGAGCTCGATGTCGACGCGTTGGAGGACGGTCAGGTCCAACAGCTGTCCGCGCTGCTGTTCGGAGCGCCGGTGGACCGCTACGTCGGGCCTGTGGCCCCGCGCCCGGAAACGGCTCCTCCGCCCGTCCGTTCCGAGAGTCCGCGCGTCCAGCAGGAGCCGCCACGGACTCGGCAGGAGCCACTACGGGCCCCACAGGGCGACGCAGACCTCAAGTCGTTGGTGATGACCGAGCTCGCCAAGGTCTTGAAGATCGACCGGAGCTCCATCGACGAGAACGAGAGCTTCCAGGACTACGGCCTGGACTCCATCACGGGTACCCAGCTCGCCACCCGCATGGAAAAGGTGGTCGGCATTGAGATCTCTCCCGCCTGGCTGATCGAGTTTTCGACCATCGAGGCGCTCGCGAAGAAGATCCTGCTGGAGAAGCAGAATCAGGGGCAGGGGTGAACTGACATGGCTTCGAACGACACACGTATCAACGAGCGTCTGGCGGAAATCCTGTCATTTCCGGCACGGCCCCAGAGCCAGCATCCGTCTCCGATCGAGCTGAGCTTCATCTTCTTCTCCGATGCGAATCAGGGGCTCGACAATCGGTACAAGCTCATCTTCGACATCGCGGACTTCGCGGACCGGCATGGCTTCGAGGCGGTGTGGATGCCCGAGCGCCATTTCCATCCCTTCGGCGGCATCTACCCGAACCCCGCGGTGCTCGCGTCGGCGCTGGCGGTCAGGACGAAGCACATCCGTCTGCGCTCGGGCTCGGTCGTGCTGCCGCTGCATCATCCCGCCGAGGTCGTCGAGTCCTGGGCCATGGTCGACCATCTGTCCAACGGACGCGTCGACCTGGGGTTCGCCAGTGGCTGGAATCCGAACGACTTCATCCTGTCGCCCGGCACGTTCGCGAACCTCAAGGAGGTCTGGAAGGAGCGGCTCGGCACCGTCCGCCGCTTGTGGCGTGGGGAGCCCATGTCCTTCCCGAACGGGAAGGGCAAGGACACCGAGATCCGCGTGTACCCCCAACCCATCCAGAAGGAGCTGAACGTCTGGCTGGCCATCACCAAGCTCGATGAGACGTACACGTACGCCGGCCACGAGGGCTACAACGTCCTGACGATGCTGCAAGGGATTGATCTGGATGAGCTCGGCAGGAAGATCCGGCTCTACAAGACGGCGCGCCAGGAGGCGGGGCTTCCGCCCGAGGGCGGCAAGGTCACCCTCATGCTCCACACCCTGGTGCACGAGAACCTGAAGCGGGTCGAGGCCGCCGTCCGGGAGCCCTTCTTCAACTACATCAAGAGCGCGTTGACGGGGCACATCCAGAGCCTTCCGGAGTCCGAGCGGCCTTCCGAGAGGGAACTGAACAAGATCGTCGAATACTCGTACGAGCGCTATTTCAAGACAGGCGCCATGTTCGGGTCGGTGGATGACGTGATGAGTGTGGTCAAGAAGGCGGCCTCGGTTGGCGTGACGGAGATTGCGTGTCTGATGGACTTCGGCATCGATTACTCACTGGTCATGGAGTCCCTGCCGTTTCTCCATCGGCTGAAGACGGCCCTGGCGCGCGAAGGGCTGGCCCGGATGGGGGGCCTGGAATGAGCCAGATGACGACTGTTGGCGTGGAGCGGGAGAAGCTGAAGCTGCTGCAGAAGCAGCTCGCGCTGTCCAGGAAGAGCGTCCACGAGGAGGCGCGGCCCGAGCCGATCGCCATCGTCGGCCTGCATGGGTATCTCCCGCAGGCCATGGGCGTTCAGGACTTCTGGCGCTACCTGGACGAGGATCGCTCCGTCATCACGGAGATCCCCGCCGATCGGTTCGATTGGCGGGAGTTCTACGATGCGACGGGCGAGGATGCCTCGAAGATGCGCACCCGGTGGGGCGCGTTCATTCCCGACATCAAGAGCTTCGATCCGGCCTTCTTCGGCTTCCTGCCCAACGAGGCGGACCTCCTGGATCCACAGCTCCGCCTGCTGCTGATGTCCGTGTATCAGTCGCTCGAGAACGCCGGCTGCGCCCCGTCGGGTCTGAAGAAGAGCCGCACGGGTGTGTATGTCGCCCTCGAGGACAACGAGTACCTGCATCACCTCAGGGCCGCGCGGGTGGACCTGGGCGTCAATGGGTTCAACCACCACCCCAGCATGGTGGCCAACCGGCTCTCGTACTTCTTCGACCTGCGTGGGCCGAGCGAGATCGTCAACACGATGTGTGCCAGCGGCGCGGTGGCGATCCACCGGGCCATGACCGCCATCCACAACCGGGAGATCGACCTCGCCATCGTCGGGGCCGCACGCATCATCCTCCGGCCCGAGCCGCTGATCGGCCTCTCTCGGATGAAGGTCCTCAGCTCGAAGGACTCCGTGAAGTCTTTCGGTGAGGACGCCGAGGGTTACATCCGTGCCGAAGGTGTCATCAGTCTCGTGCTCAAGCCGCTGTCGAAGGCGCAGCGGGACCACGATCGCATCCACGCCCTGATCCGGAGCAGCGCCGTCAACTACAACGGCCAGGGGGGCATGTCGATCGCGGCTCCCAACGTCGAGGCGCATACCGAGGTCATCAAGCGGTGCTACGAGCAGGCCGGCGTCGATGCTCGTGACATCGGGTACATCGAAGCCCAGGGGATGGGGAACCAGGTCGGCGACATCTCAGAGTGGGAGGCTTGCAACAGGGCCCTGGAGCAGCTGGCATCGGCCCAGGGCAACGTCATCGAGCCGGGCTCCTGCCGCATCAGCACGCTCAAGCCGATGCTCGGGCACATGGAGTGTGCCTCGGCGCTGGGCGCGGTGCTCAAGATCGTCCGGACCTTCCAGACCCAGAAGGTCCATAAGATCCTCGGCCTGGAGCGAGTCAATCCCTATCTCGACCTGGAAGGGCGGCCCTGCCGGTTGATGACGAGCACCGAGCCGTGGACGCGGGGACAGCGGCCTCGGTTGGCGGGTCTCCATTCCTACGGGTCCGGGGGAAACAACGCGCACCTGTTGCTCGAGGAGTACGTGCCTTCGTCCCGGCCGGTGGTCAGCCCTCCGGCGAGGCGGCAACTGCTCGTCGTCTCGGGGAAGACGCAGCTCCAACTGCGCGAGCATGTCGCGGCCCTGCGTGACCACCTGGAGCGGGAACCCGGTGTTCCGCTCGCCAACGTCGCCTTCACGCTTCAGACCGGTCGTGATGCGCTGGCGCACCGGGCCGCGTTCGTCGTCGGCTCCGTGGCCGAGTTCGTCGAGAAGGCGGGCGCGTTCCTGGGGGCGTCGAAGGAACTGCCCGGTGTCCATACCGGCGTCGTGAAGGATCCGGTGAGCCCAGGTCGAGGCCTGGACACGAAGGAGCTCGACGGAACCGCCGCGGCCTGGGTCAGCGGCGCGCCGGTGGACTGGGCGACCCTGCACGAGGGCACGGACGTCGAGAAGGTCACCCTGCCGGCGTACGCCTTCAAGAAGGTCCCCTGCTGGGCCAGCGCGCCCCGCCAGCAGCAGTCAGAGCCGGCGAGCGCACCCAGGGTCGAGATCGTCGAGAGCAAGGCTCCCCGCTCCACGGGGGAGAAGCGCCCGAAGCGGATCTGCGTGGTCGGCGCCGGCCCCTCTGGCCTCGTGATGGCCAAGTCCCTCCTGGAGGAGGGGCATCAGCCGGTCATCTTCGAGAAGCAACGGACGATGGGCGGGCTGTGGGTCCTCAACAAGGAGAAGACGGCCGGCGCGTACAAGAAGACGCGCTTCCAGAGCTCGATGTTCACGAGCATCTTCTCGGACTTCCTCCCTCAGGACATCAAGAGCACGTTCTACAGTGTCGATGAGGTGATGGCGTACCTTCGCAGGTACGCCGAGGCGTTCCACCTCACCGAGCTCATCCAATACGAGAGCGAGGTCGTCTCCGTCTCCCAGGTGGGAGACAGGTGGACCGTCACGATCCGGAGGAACGGCGAGGAGCGCCAGGAGGAGTTCGATGGCGTTGCCCTGTGCCAGGGGAGCTTCTGGCAGCCCTACTTCCCCAAGAAGAAGGGCCTGGAGCACTTCAAGGGCGAGATCCTCCACTCGGGGCAGTATTTCGACAACTCGAGCTTCCGGGGGAAGCGGGTCCTGGTCATCGGCAGCGGTGTCAGCGCGATGGACATCGCCGAGGAGGCCGCGGAGGTCGCGGCGGAGGTCTATTGGAGCCGCCGCTCCAAGAAGCTCATCCTGCCGCGAATGGTGGGCTTCGTCCCCAATGACTGCCAGTCGCCCGCGAGCCTCCTGATCCCCGAGAACCGCTACAACATCATCGAGCGTCTCCGGCAGTCGATGCCGGAGTATTTCGAGCTGTATCAGCGCAGCGGCATCCTCCCGAGTGAGCAGGAGTTCCGCCGCAACCCCATCGTCCACATCAACGATGGGATCGTGAAGCTGGTCGCGGAAGGAAAGGTCCAGCCTCGCGGCGATCTGGAGCGCTTCTACGAGAAGGGCTGTGTCTTCTCGGACGCCGCTTCGTCGGAAGTCGAGGTGGATGTCGTCGTCTTCGCCACGGGCTACAAGAACTTCGGCTCGGAGGACGTCCGCTACGGCTACCTCCAGAACATCTCGGTCGCGAAGGAGTTCGCGATGGGGATCTTCTACGGAAAGAACCCCAGCCTCGTGAATACGTCGGTGCTGCCCATCGCGTTCACCGGCTCGTTCTACTTCATGGAGATGGTGGCGCGCTGGTACGCGCAGATCATGTCCGGCAAGTACGTGCTCAGTGACGAGGAGCTCTCACACCGGATCACCGACGACTACTACCTCATCATGGCGCCCGTCTCGAGCGTGCTCTTCGGGCTGAAGCTGGGCTTGTTCCCCAGGCCGGAGCAGGAGTTCCGCGAGTTCTGGCGGCTGCTGAACTACCCCGCCTTCCCGATGATCCACCGGCTGCGCGGCTCTCACGCCAACGAGGACGCCAGGAAGCAGCTGGAGGTCTTCCGGCAGAAGTCGTTCGTCAAGACGGACCAGTCGGATCCCGCGCTCAAGCTCTTGAAGCACCGCATCCTGGCGGGGCTGGGCCGGGAGAACCTCGAGTCCCTCCTGCGCCGGGGCGAGATCACCTCCGCCGAGTACGACGGCGCCCTCGAGCAGCGCGCGAACCCCCTCGTCCTGGATTGGGAGGCTCAGTACATCAAGAAGAAGTCCCGCGACGAGGCCGGGCCTGGGTTGCTGGCGGCGGCCGCGAAGCCCGAGGCCGTGACCGGCCCCGGGGCGGCGAGGAAGGTCGAGGAGTCGTTGGCCAGGACGCTGGCGGCCATGACCGCCGAGGTCCTGAGGGTCGAGCCGGGTGAGATCGAGCCGGAGAAGAACCTGAGTGAGTACGGGTTCGATTCGATCACCCTGACCGGCTTCTCCAACGAGCTCTCGCGCCAGTTCCGGTTCATCAAGCTGGCGCCTTCCACCTTCCTGGAGCATCCGACGCTCGGCGCGTTGGTGGGCTTCCTCGCCAGGAAGTACGGGAAGGAGCTGCGCGAGCACTTCGGGCTGAACGAGGTGGAGACGACCGCGCAGCCGGTGGTGGCGAAGGTCGAGGTCGTGGCCACGGAAGCCCGGAGCGAGGCTCGTGCGCCCACGTACTCCGTCAGCTCGGGCACGGAGAGCCCGGAGAGCGACGAGGCCATCGCCATCATCGGCATCGGAGGCCGGTTTCCGGGCGCCGCGAGCGTGAGCGAGTTCTGGCGCAACCTCGTCGACGAGCGGTCTTCCATCTCGGAGGTGCCGGACTCGCGCTGGCGCTGGCAGGACTACTGGGGCGATCCGCAGAAGGAGGAGAACAAGACGGATTGCACCCATGGCGCGTTCCTGGAGGGCATCGATCGCTTCGATCCGTTGCACTTCGACATCTCGCCGCGCGAAGCGACCTTCATGGACCCCCAGCACCGGATGCTGTTGGAGGTCACCTGGGAGACGATGGAGAACGCGGGCTACACGCGCGCCCGCTTGCAGAACAAGCGCGTCGGCCTGTTCGTCGGCGTCGAGAAGCAGGACTACGTGGAGCTGCTCAAGGACTCCGGGCATGCCCTCGACGGCTACATGAACACCGGAAATGCCCACTCGATGCTGGCCAACAGGGTCTCCCGCTACTTCTCGTGGCGGGGCCCCAGCATGGTGCTCGACACGGCCTGCTCCGGCTCGTTCACGGCGCTGAGTCTCGCCGTCGAGCAGCTCCGGCACGGGAGCATCGAGCTGGCCTTCGTCGGCGGCGTCAACGTCCTGCTGACCCCCAGCCTGTTCATCCTCAACAGGAAGCTGGGGATGCTCACGAACGAGCCAGTCACCCGGCCCTTCGACCGCGGGGCCTCCGGCCATCTGAATGGCGAAGGTATGGGCCTGGTCCTGCTCAAGCGGCTCTCCTCCGCCATCCGGGACAACGACACGATCTACGGCGTCATCAAGGGCGTCGCGGTCGAGCACGGCGGCAAGGGCGTGTACCTGATGGCGCCGAACGCCACCTCCCACCAGGAGGTCATCCGGGAAGCCCTCCGCGATGCGCGTCTCCAGCCGGGAGACATCGACTACATCGAGGCGCAGGGCACGGGCAATCAGCTCACCGACGTCATGGAGCTGAAGACCTATCAGCACGTGTTCTCGGCGCGTCCGTCCGGCGCCATCGGGTTGGGAACGATCAAGGGCAACCTGGGGCACCTGGGCGCCGCGTCGGGCGTCGTCGGACTCATCAAGTCCGTCCTGTCGCTCAGGAACAACACGCTCACCCGGATCCTGAACCTCCAGGAGCTGAACTGGGACGAGGCGGACGGCGAGCTTCCGGTGCGAGTGCTGGACAGGACCGAGGCATGGCCCGCGAAGTACCAGGGCGGTCAGCGCGTCCCGCGGCGTGTCGGAATCCACAACTATGGCTTCGGCGGCATGAACGCCCACGCCATCCTGGAGGAGTATGTCGACGCGGGGCGGCCCGCGCAGACGCCGGCCGGAGCGGCGGAGCAGGTCATCGTGCTCTCGACCCGGAAGGCCCCCCAGCTTCAGATGCTCGCCCGACAGTTGCTCCGCTTCCTGAAGGGCCAGGAGTACCTGTCGTGGGGCTTCTCGGAGATCACCCTCGAGGAGGTTGCCTTCGCCCTCCAGTGCGGACGCGAGGCGATGACGCATCGCGTGGCCTTCGTCGCGTCCTCGCTCCCGGACCTGGTCGAGAAGCTCGAGCGCTATCTGGATGACCGGGGCCAGACCGAGACCTCCGGTGGAGGCATCTTCCGGGGCGCCGTGGACGATGCGGCGCTCAAGGAGTGGAAGCTGCTCCTCGGAGAGGAGGAGAGCCGGTTCATCATCCAGAACAGCTTGCAGCGGCGAAACCTCGCGAAGCTGGCGCTGCTATGGGTGAAGGGTGTCCAGATCCCCTGGGAGGAGCTCTACGGGAGCCGGCGCGTCCGGCGCGTGCCCCTGCCGGGCTACCCCTTCCTGCGAGAGCGCTACTGGATCCCGCCCGGCCGTGCCGTGCGGACGGTGGCAGCCGAACGGCTCTCCACCGCCATGATCGAGGCACCGCCCCCGCAGGTGGAGAAGGGCGTCGACAAGGACGCCGGGTCGGTGGTGGTGGGACTGCTCGCTCAGGTCACCGCGATACCCCGTGAGCAGCTGACCGGCTCCGCGGTCTTGAGGGAGCAGGGTATCGACTCCATGCTCACGGCCCAGCTGGTGGATCTGATCGACAGTACGTTGTCCGTCCGCCTGGAGCTCTCCGATGTCCAGGAGTGCCAGACCGTTGGGGAGCTGGTGCAGCGGGTCCGGTCACGGGGGGAGAGTGGCTCGTCCCGGTCCGTCCTGCCACGAGAGGTGGAGCTTCTTCGCCGGGGAGACGGGCTCGCGTCGACCGTCTGGTTCCACGCCGCGCTCGGCACCGTCCAGATGTACGTGCCGTTCGCCCGGAAGCTGGGCGGTGACCTGTCCTTCCATGCGGTCCAGTCTCGCGGCGTCCGGGACTCGCAGAAGCCGTTCGACGACCTCGTCGAGATGGCGAGCCACTACCGCGACATCCTGATGAAGCTGAAGGGGCAGGGCGCCTTCCAGCTCGGAGGCTACTCCCAGGGCGGCGCGCTGGCGTACGAGGTGGCCAGACAGCTGCAACTCGCCGGACGGAGCGTCACGAGCATCGTCCTCGTCGATACGCCCTTCCCACCCGTCTCCTCGCGGATCTCGCGGAAGTGCAACCTCGCCCTGACGTTCCTGAACATCCTCAACATGAGCGGCCTGGCCAGGCCCGATGACTTGAAGACCTTCATGGCGCGTTCCCCCAGGAACGAGGACCTCCTGCCCTTCCTGGTCCAGGTGGGGCTCGAGCGGGGCCTCAAGTACTCCGAGGATGAGCTCAGGGCGGCGATCCAGAAGTTCTCCGCCATCTCCGAGGCGAACATCACCTCCATGGGGCGCTACTCGGTCGCTCCCCTGCCTCGTCCCGGCGAGGTGGAGTGCCACTACTTCTCCCGCAGGGACAAGGAATGGTTCTTCCGGCCGGAGCTGGCCACCGTGGAGGAGCTCGCCGAGCAGAACCGGTACCACGCGACAAGCGATTGTGTGGAACGGTGGCGGGACTTCCTCCCCAACCTGACCGTCCACAGGACGGCGGCGCCGGATCATTTCGCGATGTTCGAGGATGAAGAGACGCTCGGGATGATGGTCGAGGTCTGCCGCAGGTTGTATGGCATCGAGCCACGGATCGATGCCGCGGCGATGCTCGCTCGCGAGACCGCGAGGGACTCGACCGAAGCTCGCAGCGTGTGATTTTGGGAAGAAATCGGAAACGGCCGAGTGGGCCAGATCAGATTCGAAGAGAGAGCGACATGGTGAACGTAGGCATCGAGGCGATGAACGTATTCGGGGGCTCGGCTTTCGTCGATGTCCAGAAGCTGGCCCAGTACCGCGGCCTCGACAACGCGAGGTTCGAGAACCTCTTGATGAAGCAGAAGACCGTCGCGCTGCCCTGGGAGGACCCGGTCAGCTACGCGGTGAACGCGGCGATGCCGATCGTCGAGGCGCTCGACCCGGCCGAGAAGGACCGCATCGAGCTGCTCATCACGTGCTCGGAGTCGGGAATCGACTTCGGCAAGTCGATGAGCACGTATATCCATCACTACCTGGGGCTGAATCGCCACTGCCGGCTCTTCGAGCTCAAGCAGGCCTGCTACTCGGGCACCGCCGGGTTCCAGATGGCCGTCAACTTCATCCTGTCCCAGACGTCACCGGGGGCCAAGGCGTTGGTGGTGGCCACCGACATCTCGCGCTTCAAGGTCGTCGAGCACAGCTCCGCCGTGAACATGGAGTGGTCCTTCTCCGAGCCGAGCTCGGGCGCCGGTGCGGTGGCGGTGCTCGTGAGCGAGACGCCCCACGTGTATCAGGTGGATGTCGGGGCCAACGGCTACTACGGCTACGAGGTGATGGATACCTGCCGCCCCGTGCCGGACAGCGAGGCGGGTGACTCCGATCTGTCCCTGATGTCGTACCTGGACTGCAACGAGCAGGCCTTCCTGGAGTACCAGCGGCGGGTGGAGGACGCGGACTATCGCAATTCCTTCCAGTACCTGTCTTCCCATACGCCCTTCGGTGGAATGGTCAAAGGCGCGCATCGCAAGATGATGCGCAAGTTCTGCAAGGCCGCCACGAACGAGATCGAGGAAGACTTCCAGCGGCGCGTCCTCCCCGGTCTGCGCTACTGCCAGCGGGTGGGCAACATCATGGGAGCGACGGTGTTCATGTCGCTCGCCAGCACCATCGACCATGGCGAGTTCGGGCGGCCCAAGCGCATCGGAGTCTTCTCGTATGGCTCCGGGTGCTGCTCGGAGTTCTACAGCGGCGTGGTGACGCGCGAGGGCCAGGAGCGCCAGCGGCGCTTCGACATCGGGCACGGGCTGGAGCTGCGTCATGAGCTGTCGATGCCCCAGTACGAGCACCTGCTGACCATCAGCAAGATGGTGGAGTTCGGCACCCGGAACGTGCAGGTGGATCGCGAGGTGCTGCCCGGTGTTCCGGCGCGGCGGCCGGGCGCCCGGCGGCTCGTGCTGAGAGAGATTCGTGAGTTCCACAGGAAATACGAGTGGCTCGAGTGACCCCGTTCAAGTCTTGTCAAAACCGATTGACTGTAACCATGTGACCGGTAGGCTCGCGGCCGCGCGAGCAAGGCTTTCAAGGGTACCGGGTCGAGGAGTGTGTGATGACGAAGAATGAGATTTTCGAGGTCGTGAAGAAGAACATCCTGGAGGTCCTGTCGGACGTGTCGGCGGACCAGATCCGGGTCGATTGCCAGCTCAAGGACCTGGGCGCCAACTCGATCGATCGGGTCGAGATCACGACGATGTCCATGGAGGCCCTTGGTATCAACATCCCGCTGGTCGACCTGGCTGGTGTCTCCAATATCCAGGGGCTGGTGGATCAGCTGTACGAGAAGAGCCAGAGCAAGGGTTCCAGGTAGCGACAGGAGATGAGCGAGAAGATTGTCATTACCGGCATGGGCGTGGTCTGCTCGATTGGTGGCTCGATCGAGGAGCTCCGGGCCGCGCTCGAGGCGGGTCGCAGCGGAGTCGGGTTCATCCAGCAAGACTCCGCGTCCGCGGGGCCCGTCAACATCGGTGCGATGCTCAAGGACTTCTCGTTCGAGCAGCGCCTCCCGGCACTCGCGGGGTTGCCACCTCCCGTGCTGGAGCGGGCCCGCAGGAGCGCGCAGCGGGCGCCGCTCCCCATCCAGTGCTCGGTGCTCGGTGCGCTCCAGGCCTGGAAGGAAGCGCGGCTCGGCGAGGCGCCCATCGACCCCGAGCGAATCGGGGTCGTCGTGGCGGCCGAGGGCTCGATGCAGCGGTTCCACTTCGACGCCTTCGCCAAGTACGGCAAGGGGCCGGAGTACCTGTCGCCGCGGTACGTCCTGCATGGGCTCGAGACCGACCATGTCGGCACCCTCAGCGAGGTTCTGCAACTGCACGGCGAGGGCTTCACCGTTGGCGGTGCCTCCGCGAGCGGGAACGTGGCCATCCTGAAGGCCGCCCAGCTGCTCCAACTGGGGCTGCTGGACGCCTGCGTGGTCGTCGGCGCCCTGTGCGACCTGTCGCCGGTGGCACTGCAGGGCTTCTTCAACGTGGGCGCCATGGGTGGACGGCGCTTCCGCGACTCACCCGAGCTGGCCTGCCGCCCCTTCGACCAGGAGCACGAGGGCTTCATCTACGGCCAGGGCAGCGGGTGCCTCATCCTGGAGACGGCGGGCTCGGCGAAGGGGCGGGGGGTCCCTGGGAAGGCGGAGCTGCTGGGGGGCGCGCTGCGGCTCGATGGCAACCGGCTGGCCGACCCGAATGAGGCGGGCGAGATCCGCGTCATGCAGCAGTGCATGGCCCGCGCGAACCTCCGGCCCGAGCAGGTCGACTACATCAACGCCCATGGTTCGGCATCCCCCCTGGGGGACAAGACCGAGGTCCGGGCGATCAGGGCCGTCCTGGGGGACCAGACGCCCAGGGTGTGGATCAACTCGACCAAGGGACTCACGGGCCACTGCCTGTTCTCCGCGGGTGTCATCGAGGCGATCGCCTGTGTGACGCAGATGGAGCATGGGTTCGTCCATCCGAACCTCAACCTGCGCCAGCCGATCGACACGGTCTGCCGGTTCAGCGGGCCGGTCGCGGAGCGTGTCCGGATCCAGGTGGCGCTGAGCAACTCGTTCGGCTTCGGCGGCATCAACAGCTGCATTGCGTTCGGGACGCGAGGGCCGGGCGATGTATGAGTCTATTTCCGTCAGGCGTTTCGACTACGGTCGCGCCATCGTGCTGAACCGGCCCGAGTCGGGCAACAAGATCGACCGGGTGCTGCTCCACGAGTTGAACCTCGAGCTGGACGAGATCGAACGCGATGCCGACTCCCGGCTGATCATCCTGCAGGGCCGCGATGGCGTGTTCTGTACGGGGCGGGACTTCGCGGAGCCCACCGAGGCGCATTCGCGGGAAGGCACCATGTTCGCCCGGTACATGGAGACGATCCGGCGGCTCGCGATGATCCCCAGGGCGGTCATCTCCAGCGTGGACGGTCAGGTGGTCGCGGGCGGGGTGGGCTTCGTGGTGGCGAGTGACCTCGTCGTGGCGACGCCCCGCTCGCAGTTCAGCCTCTCCGAGACGCTGTGGGGCCTGCTGCCGGCGTGCGTGACGCCCTATCTCATCCGGCGGGTGGGCTTCCAGAATGCCTATCGGATGACGCTGACGACGATGCCCGTCCAGGCCCGCAGGGCCTTCGAGATGAACCTGGTGGACGAGGTCAGTGACAAGCCCGATGAGATGATCCGCCAGTGGGCCCTGCGGTTGACGCGCTTGAAGAGCTCGACGATCGGCAACACCAAACGGTTCTTCCGTGACATGTGGATGATCACGGAAGAGACCGAGCGGATGGCCGTGGCGGAGATCAGCAGGCTCTCGGAGCTGCCGGAGGTCAAGAAGGACATCCGCGACTTCGTCGAGCGGCGGCTGTTTCCGTGGGACGTGAAGGACCCCGAAGGCACGTGAGATACCGAAGATGAGAGACGTGGTCCATTTGCAGCGGCAGGATGGCATCGCCACCGTGGTCATGGAGGATCGGGAGAGCAAGAACACGTTCTCGAAGGAGCTGACCTCGGGGTTGCTCAAGACCTTCGACGAGATCCAGAAGGACAAGACCGTCAAGGCGGTGGTCCTCCGGGGCTTCGAGAACTACTTCTGCTGCGGAGGGACCCGCGAGGAGCTGCTGAAGATCTACTCGGGTGAGGCCGTCTTCACCGATGGGCACATCCACGACCTCCTGCTCCGGTGCGAGGTCCCGGTCATCTCCGCCATGCAGGGGCATGCCCTGGGAGGCGGCCTGGCCCTGGGCAGCTACGCGGACATCCTCGTGATGGGCACCCAGTGTCTCTACAGCACCAACTTCATGAAGTATGGGTTCACGCCAGGTTTCGGCTCGACGTTCATCATCCCGAAGCGGTTCGGTGACACCCTGGGCCGGGAGATGCTGTTCACCGCGAGGAACTACCATGGCGCGGAGCTGAAGGAGCGGGGCGCCGGGGCGATCATCGTCGACAAGAACGAGGTCGTCTCCACCGCCATGAAGCTCGCTCGCGAGCTGGTGGAGAAGCCGCGGCTCGCGCTGGTCACGCTCAAGAAACACTTCAGCAGCGCGATCGAAGCGGACCTGACGGAGTGCATCCGCAAGGAATTGAGGATGCACGAGCTCACGTTCTCGCAGCCGGAAGTGCGCGAGCGGATCGAGACGCTGTTCGGAAACGCCTGAGCCCAGAAGGAAGCCAAACGTGCGCCCGGGAGATTCCAGTCAAAGCCAGCTGCCCCTCGTGTTCATGTATTCGGGGCAGGGCTCGCAGTACTACCAGATGGGCCGTGAGCTCTACCTGGAGGACGCTCGTTTCCGACGGGTGATGCAGGAGCTCGACGGGCTCGTCGAGCGCCACCTCGGTGAGTCGGTCCTCCAGCACATCTACGACGAGCGCCGCAAGAAGTCGGAGCCGTTCGTGCGCACGCGCATCACCCACCAGGCCATCTTCATGGTGGAGTATGCGCTCACCCAGGTGTTGCTCGACGAGGGCCTCCGGCCGTCGTTCGTCCTGGGCTCGAGCCTGGGTGAGGTCACCGCCGCGGCCGTCTCCGGGATCGTGAGCCTGGAGGACTGTGTCGAGCTGCTGGTGGAGAACGCCCGGCTCCTGGAGGGCCGGTGTGAGCGGGGCGGGATGATCGCGGTGATTCATGCCGCCTCGCTGTACGAGTCCGAGCCCGCCCTCCATGGCAATTGCGAGCTGGCCTCCGTGAGTTGGGATTCCCACTTCGTGGTGTCAGGCGGGGAGTCAGGACTGTCGCGGGCGGAGGAGTTCCTCAAGCGCCGGGACATTCTCCACCAGCGCCTGCCCGTCGAGTATGGCTTCCATTCCTCCTCGCTGGAGTCGGTGAGGGTCGGGTTCCAGGGCTTCCTGTCGACCGTGCGCTACAACCCGCCGAGGTTCCCGTTCGTCTCGTGCGCCAGGGCGGGCGTCGTCGAGTCCATGGCCGACGATCATTTCTGGCATGCGTTCAGGGGGCGGATCGAGTTCCTCCGGACCCTCCAGCACCTGGAGCGCCAGGGAAGCCATTTCTATCTGGACGTCGGACCGTCCGGGACGCTGTCGACCTTCATCAAGCAGATCCTGCCGGCGCGGGGTGGGGCGAATACCTGCCCGACGCTCACGCCGTTCGGGCAGGACCTCAAGACGCTGGCTCGCGCCAGGTCGATGATTTCAGGGAGCTAGACCGAGATGAGAGCGTACATGTTTCCGGGGCAGGGCTCCCAGGTGAAGGGCATGGGGCGTGGCCTGTTCGAGCGGCATGTCGAGCTGACGCGCAAGGCCGACGACATCCTGGGCTACTCGATCAAACGGCTGTGCCTGGAGGATCCCGAGGGCGTGCTCGGCAAGACGCAGTACACCCAGCCCGCCCTCTACGTCGTGAATGCCTTCAGCTACCTGAACGCGCTCGAGGAGAACCCCACGCCTCCGGATTACCTGCTCGGGCACAGCCTGGGCGAGTACGACGCCCTGTTCGCCGCGGGAGCGTTCGACTTCGAGACCGGCCTCCGCCTGGTGAAGAAGCGCGGCGAGCTGATGAGTCAGGCCTCCGGCGGTGGCATGGCCGCCGTCGTGAACCGCGAGGTGGCGGAGATCCAGGCGATCCTCAAGGAGCGCCAGCTCGATTCCATCGACATCGCCAACTTCAACAGTCCCTCGCAGACGGTGCTGTCGGGTCCCAGGCAGGCGATCATCGACGCGGGCGCCGTCTTCAAGGAGTTGGGTGTCACCTACATTCCGCTGAACGTCAGCGCCGCGTTCCATTCGCGCTACATGCGCGAGGCGGAGGACGCCATCCAGGAGACCCTGGAGCGGATGACCTTCTCCGAGCTGAAGATTCCCGTCATCTCGAACGTCCTGGCGCGGCCCTACAAGAGCTCCGAGCTCAAGACGAACCTGAAGCGGCAGATCAGCTCTTCCGTGCAATGGCTGGACAGCATCCGCTACCTGATGGGCGTGGGCGTGTCCGAGTTCCGGGAGATCGGCCCGGGGGATGTCCTCACGAAGCTGGTCAAGGCCATCCAGAAGAAGGCGACGCCGCTCGTCGTGAAGGAGGAGCCGGCTCCCGCCAGTGAGAGCAAGGCGGCGGCCCGGACGGGCAGGCCGTTCGTCACGCCGGAGCAGCTGGGCTCGGCGGAGTTCAGGCGGGACTACAACCTCCGGCATGCGTACGTGACCGGCGGGATGGTGAAGGGCATCGCCTCGAAGGAGCTCGTCGTCCGCATGGGCAAGGCGGGGTCGATGGGGTTCCTGGGCACCGGGGGTCTCCGGCTGCCCGTCATCGAGGACGCCCTCCAGTACATCCAGGCCCACCTCCAGCGCGGCGAGTCCTATGGCGTGAACCTGCTCAGCAACCTGGTCAACCCGAAGGCGGAGATGGAGGCCGTCGACCTGTTGCTGCGCTATGGCGTCAAGAACATCGAGGCGGCCGCCTACACGCAGTTGACGCCCGCGCTGGTCAAGTTCCGGCTGAAGGGTCTCTCGCGGGACAAGCAGGGGAACGTGACGAGCCAGCACCGCGTCATGGCGAAGATCTCCCGCCCGGAGGTCGCCGAGCTCTTCCTCAATCCGCCCGCCGAGCGGCTCGTGAAGCAGCTGGTGGACTCGGGCGCCGTCAGCCGCGAGCAGGCCGAGCTGTCGCAGAAGATCGCCATGGCGGATGACCTCTGCGTGGAGGCGGACTCCGGCGGCCATACCGACATGGGAATCGTCACGGTGCTCCTGCCGACCATCATGCGGCAGCGTGATGCCATCTGCCGGCAGCGGGGCTACTCGCGCCGGGTGCGGGTGGGAACCGCCGGGGGCATCGGCAGCCCGGAGGCGGCCGCGTCCGCGTTCATCCTCGGGGCGGAGTTCATCCTCACGGGCTCCATCAACCAGTGCACCGTCGAGGCCGGGACCAGCGACGAGGTCAAGGACATGCTGGCCGACATGAACGTCCAGGACACGGACTACGCGCCCGCGGGGGACATGTTCGAGATCGGCGCGCGCGTCCAGGTGCTGAGCCGGGGCGTGCTCTTCCCTCCCAGGGCCAACAAGCTCCATGAGCTGTGGCGCAATCATGGCGCCTGGGAGCAGATCGATCCGAAGACCCGCCAGCAGATCGAAGGAAAGTATTTCGGGCGCAGCTTCGGTGAGGTGTTCGAGGAGACCCGCAACTACTACCTGCGCGAGATGCCCCAGCAGATCGACAAGGCCGAGGTCAATCCCAAGCACAAGATGGCGCTCGTCTTCCGCTGGTACTTCGTTCACACGATGCGGCTGGCCATGAAGGGAGACAAGAACGACCGGGTGAACTACCAGGTGCACACCGGCCCCGCCATGGGCGCGTTCAATCAGTGGGTCAAGGGCACGGGGCTCGAGAACTGGAGGAACCGTCACCCGGACGCGCTCGGTGAGCTGCTCATGAAGGAGACGGCTGGACTCCTGTGCGACAGATTGGGGGAATACTCCCGCGCGCTCTCGTAATCTGGGAGGGTTGCCGGGCCCCTCCCGGGCCCGACAGCCACCCTGTCGTCAGCCAGCAGATGCTCGCTCGGGCCGACCCCATACATCCCTTGACTGGGCACGGTCGGTGAATTATCTGGTAAATTCTACTGATTTCCGATTGTTTATTTTTGGGTGAGCACCTTGTCCATTACCCTGAAGAGTGCCGATGACCTCGCGAAGATGCGGCGGACGGGCCTGATCGTCGCCGACGTCCTCGATGCCGTCGAAGCCGCCTGCCGCCCTGGCGTGTCCACCTGGGAGCTCAACGAGATCGCCAACGGCGTGATGACCAAGGCCGGGGCCACTTCGGCGTTCCTGGGGTATGCGCCCCGGGGAGCGCCCCCGTATCCCGCGGTGCTCTGCACCTCCGTGAACGAGGTGGTGGTCCACGGCATCCCCAGCAAGAGCGTCGTCCTCAAGGACGGGGACATCATCGGGATCGACTTCGCCTGCTACAAGGACGGCTTCTGTGCCGACTCGGCCCGGACCATCCCGGTCGGGAACGTCAGCGAGGAGGCGCGCAAGTTGATCCAGGTGACGCGCGAGTCCCTGGAGCGCGCCATCGCCGCCTGCGTGCACGGCAACCGGCTGGAAGACATTGGCTGGGCCGTCCAGAGCCATGTCGAGAAGAACGGCTTCTCCGTGGTGACCAGCTTCTGTGGTCACGGCATCGGCCGCTTCATGCACGAGATGCCTTCCGTCCCCAACTTCGGAGAGCCCGGCAAGGGGCTCCGGCTCAAGCGCGGAATGGTCCTGGCCATCGAGCCCATGGTCAACGTGGGCAGCGAGGACATCGAGGTGCTCGACGACGGGTGGACGGCCGTCTCCGTGGACCGCCGGCTCGCCGCGCACGTCGAGCACTCGGTGGCCATCACCGGCGATGGTCCCATGGTGCTGACCCGCCGCTGAGGTCCGCCAGCCGTGAGGCGGCGCGCTCGGATCCGACTCCGAGCGGCCGCCCCGGGGCGCGCCGTACTACCGGGTGGTCACCATCACCCGCTTGTACCCGCTGAACGTGGGCACGGCCTTCCTCTCGAGCTTCTGCTCCGCCAGCTTCAGCACCGGAAAGGCGTTGAGCAGCTTGGTGAAGGTCACGGAGATCTCGATCCGGGCCAGGTGCACACCCAGGCAATAGTGGATGCCACCGCCAAAGGCATGGTGCGCCGGGCCTTCCCGCTCGATGTCGAACTTGTGCGGGCATTTGTAGGCCGCGGGATCGTGATTGCCGCCGGTCAGGCTGAGTGTGAGGGTTTGCCCCTTGTCGATCTTCTGCCCACTGACTTCCACGGCCTCGTAGCAGAAGCGGGGAATCTCGGTCACGGGAGCGTCGAAGCGCAGCATCTCCTCGACGGCCTTGTCCATCAGCTCGGGATGCGCCCGGAGCTTCTCCAGCTGCTCGGGGTTCTGGAGCAGCGCCACCAGGCCATTGCCGATCAGGTCGGTCGAGGTGATGTTGCCGGCCACGATCAGCTGAAGGCAGATGGTCGCGACCTCGATCGGCGTCAGCTTGTTGCCCTCGTCCACCTCGTGGAGCAGGCGGGAGATCAGATCGTCCTTCGGCTCCGCGAGCCGCGCCTTCACGGTCTCCGCGAAGTAGTTCTCCAGGTTGGCGTTGGCCTCCCTCGCCACCGTCAGCATCTCCGGGGAGATGTCGGGATCACAGATGTAGACCCACTCCTCGGACCAGCGCTTGAACTTCTCCTGGTCCTTCTTCTCCACGCCGAGGACCTCCGCCATGATGATGGTCGGCAAGGGCGCGGCGAGCTCGCGAATGAAGTCGAACGACTCCCGATCCTTGAGCCTGGCGATCAGATCGTCGGCGATCTGATCCAGCTTCGGCTTCAGCGCCAGCGCGGCCTTGGCGGTGAAGGTCTTGGAGACCAGTCCGCGCAGGCGCTTGTGCTTGTCACCATCCTCATCCACCATGCCGAATTTGCCGTTGCGCGGCGAGACGGTCTTGCCCCACGTGCCTTCCGCCGCCACTTCCCAGTCCCGTCCACAGACAGTGCTGTTCCGGAAGATCTTGGTGATGGCGTCGTGCTTGGTGACGACATAGCGCTGGAAGACGTTGTCTTTGTAGACCGGCGCCACTTCCCGCAGCAGATCGAGCACGTCGTGCATGTGGTTGCGGTAGTGCTCGTCCTGGGCCGTGAGCTGATTTCCTTCTGGCAGTTGGGTGTGAGGCGCTTTGCTCATATCGTCTGTCCTACCATCTTTCGCGGAATGAAATGTCAATGGTTGATGCAGAAAGGAACAGAACCATGCGAAAGCATGGAAGGCAAGGGAGTTATGACTCCCTGTCTTCGATTGAGAGAGTTTGCGTATTCGAGAATGGGCGCGAGCGGCCTCGAGCCGCTCAGCGCGTGGGAACGGTGGTGGAGTAGGTGCCGTTCTGGTCCGTCAGCGTCTGCGTGAGCAGCAGGGCGGAGGGCTTGCCCTCCACGTTCACCACGCGGAAGAAGCGGATGGAGGCGTAGGGGGCGGCCGGCAGGTTGCGCTTCTCGCCGACGAAGCTGACGAGCCCGGTGATGCGGCGCCCGTTGGAGAGCGTGAAGGGCGCGAGCTCCATGGACCCATCCGCCAGGACGCCATCCCCGCCGGGGCGCACCGTGACGATGCGGCTGACCCGGGGGAGATCCTCGGTGGGGATGAAGTCGAAGCGGTACTGGCCCGGATCCAGCGCGAGCTCGAAGCGGCCCATGTCATCCGTGGGGCGCGCGGCCTCGACGCTGGACGAGGGCTCGGGCCAGCCGTCCACCGCGTCGATCGGCTCGGCCACCACCGTCACTCCCGCGGCCCACAGTGAGCCGCTCGGCATGCGCAAGGTGCCACGCACCTTCATCCGATCCCCGCACACCACGTCCGGCCCCTGCGTCGTGGTATCGCGCGGCACGGAGACCGATTTGAGGGTGAAGCCCGCGGGCGAGCCCGGCGGCGGCAGGGCGTGGAGCGTCATCGTCGAGTCGGCGGCGCTCGGCAGGGTGACCAGCTCGAAGAAGCCGTTCACGTCGGTGAGCACCTTCCGGCTGCGGAACTGCCCTCCGCCGCCCACCTTGCCCTGCAGGTACACCGTGGCCTGCGGCACCGGTTTGCCGTCCAGGCCCAGCACCCGGCCCCGGTACGTCACCGGAGCGCCGTAGTCCCCCAGGGACAGCGACCCCTGGAGGGCCTGGCGCGGATTCACGGTGAACTGCTTCTGCGGCACCAGCGCCTCCGCCGAGGTGGGCGTCACCTGCACGACGACCGTGGAGAGCAGCAGCGCCGACGGCGGCAGCGACAGGGTGAACTCCCCCGACTCCGCCACCAGCACGCGCTGCGAGAGCGGGCGCAGCTCCCCGTCCAGGGCCTGGGCCTCCATCTGCGCACCCAGGGGCTGCTTGTTGGGGCGCTCCACCTTCCCGGACAGCCGCACGAGATCCGCGAGGGCTGGCAGGACGAAGTCCAGCGTCACCGCCCGGCCCGGCTGCACGTCGCGCGTGCTGGACACCGGCGGCAGCTCCGGGTTCGCGGCGGTCAGGGTCACGTTGTAGCGCCCCGAGCCCACCGGCAGCGTGTAGATGCCATTGGTCGGGGTGAGGGTGCTCTCGTAACGGCGCACCACGCCTGGAATGAGCAGGCTCTCGCCCGTCATGCGCAGGGTGACGGGAGCGGAGTAGCCGCTGGGGACAGGGTCCATCGTGCTCGTCACGCTCACCTGGCCCTGGACCGTGGCGGAATCGAACAGCTCGATGTTCTGCTGGCTGCGCAGCTCGTTCACCGGGAAGTCCTGGGCGTACAGTCCTCCCTTCGGATTGGGGACCACCTCCACGATGATGTTCCTGCCGGGGTCTCCACACCCGTCGATGAAGCACACCGCATCCCCCTCGCAATCGCTGTCGCTGCGACAGCCGAGCGAGAAGGGGTCACCGTCATCCGCGGCGCAGCCGGCCATGGTGAGGGTCACCAACATCATCCTCAGCAGGGTGGGGCGGTTCATTGGCAGCCATTTCCCTCGGTCCTCACGAACCACACGTAGGTGGCGGTGTAACCGGCGTCGTTGAAGATGCTTCCGTCCGAGAGCGGAATGGGCTTGGGCTCGGGATCCCGTCCCACCAGGATGGTATCGGAGACGATCGCCTCGACGACGTGATCGCCCAGTTGGTTCAGGCGGCTGAGGTTTCCCGAGTTGAAGCTCACCTGGAAGGTGGCGCTATCGCCTCGCACGACCCTGTTGTCCCGGGGCTCCACCCGGGACACGCTGTCCGGTCCCCGCGGCTGGCTGGGATCGTAGTCCACGAACCAGTTCACGGTGAGCCTGTCGGCCGTGTCCGGATCCTCGACGAAGACGGAGAACTTCAAATCACACAACTTGTCGGAGCCGTAGCCCCCGATGATGCGCGCGGGGGGTTCCACCTGGCTCTCCACGAACCGCGGGGGGCGGTTGCGCTGGATGGGGAGCGCGTTGAGGTAGCTCTCGTCCTGGGGAATGAGGCATCCCCCCGAGGTCCACAAGACGGCTCCGAGTCCCAACCACTTCATGGTGGGAAGCGATAGCAATTCGCTGGCCAGCTGGCGCAGAGGGGATTTCATCGTCGGAACGGGGGCTTGGCGAGGGTGCCACAAGGGGGGAGCCCGGGGAACCGCGACAACCCTGTCGCGGACTCCCTCCGGGCGGATTGTGTCTCCGGGACTACAGCAGCTCGTCGTCTCCGCCCTCGTCCGGAGGCAGGGGCGTGCCCGCCTTCTCCGCCTCCAGCTTCTCGAAGTGGCGGAAGATGGTGCGGGGATCCACTCCCAGGTCCTTGGCCGTCTTGGTCTTGTTGCGGTTGTTCCGCTCGTAGACCTCCTGGATGTACTGCTTCTGCCAGCGCTCGCGCGCCTCGGAGAGCGGCAGCACCGGGTCCAGGTTCTCCGGCTTGAGGTCCAGGTCGTCCGGCCCGAGCAGCGGCTTCTCCGCGAGCACCACCGCCTTCTTGATGCGGTTCTCCAGCTCGCGGATGTTGCCCGGCCAGCTGTACTTCTTCATGGCGACCGTGGCCGACGGGGAGAAGCCCTTGGACTTCGCGCCGAACTCCTTGGCGTACTTCTGCAGGAAGTACTTGCCCAGGACGAAGAGATCCTCGCCGCGCTCGCGCAGGGGCGGCAGCTTCAGCGTCACCACGTTGAGGCGGTAGTACAGATCCTCGCGGAAGGTGCCCTTGCGCACCTCGTCCTCGAGCACCCGGTTGGTGGCCGCCACCACACGGATGTCCACCGGTTCGCCCCGGTGGTCGCCCACCTTGTAGACGACCTTCTCCTGGAGCGCGCGCAGCAGCTTCACCTGGAGCTGGAGCGGCATCTCGCCGATCTCGTCCAGGAAGAGCGTGCCGCCGATGGCCGCCTGGAACTTGCCCAGCTTGGTGTTCACCGCCCCGGTGAAGGCGCCGCGCACGTGGCCGAACAGCTCGCTCTCCAGCAGGTTCTCGGGAATGGCCCCGCAGTTGATGGTGACGAAGGGGCCCTTGGCGCGCGGCGAGTGCCGGTGGATCTCCCGGGCGATGAGCTCCTTGCCCGTGCCCGTCTCGCCGGTGATGAGGACGGAGATGTCCGTGGGGGCGATCTTGTCGATGCGCTTGTACACGTCGAGCATGCCCTGGCAGGCCCCGACGATCTCCCCGTAGCGCGTGTCATCCAGGCGCTTGCGCAGCTCGGTGTTGTCCAGCTTGAGATCATTGACCAGCAGCGCGTTGTGGATGAGCAGCAGCGCCTGGGCCGCGAAGATGGTGAGCATGTCCAGGCTCTTGGGCTCGAACCGGTTCACCAGCCGGTCATTGCCGACGTAGAGCACGCCGAACAGCTCGTCATCGCGCACCATCGGCACGCACATGACGGACAGCAGCTGGAGGTTCACCACGGAGTGGCTGGACTTGAACTCGGGGTCGTCCAGCGCGTCGCTGACGATGAGCGGCTTGCGGGTGCGCGCCACCTTCTCCACGATGGAGTCGGACACCCGCTCCTCCGCGTCGATCAGGTTCTCCCGTGTGACGTTGCGCGCCACCTTCACGCGCAGCTCGCCGTTCTCCCGGAGGATGAGGAAGCCCTTGTCCGCCCGCGTCACCTCGATGGCCTCGTCCAACAGGCTCTCGAGCAGCTCGTCCCGGCTGGAGCTGCCGAGCAGCCGCTCGCTGAAGGCGGTGAGACGGCGCAGCAGCACCAGCTCGCGGCCCACCACGCCGGGCATGTCCCGGGTGTGCGAGTCCGGATCCGTCGTTCCCTCGGTCTCGTGGGTGACGGTGAGCGGGGGCACGGGCGCCGGTGCCGGCCTGGGCGCGGCGTCCTCGCGGGCGAAGACGAGCTCGGTGCCGCCCACGCGGATGATGTCGGCGGTGGCGAGCACGTGGTTGTCCCGCTTCTTGCCATTGACCTGGAAGCTCGCGCCCAGGCTGCCGAGCTGGTAGCGCGTTCCATCGAAGAGCAGGTGCAGGGCACTGTCCGGCACGGAGGGATCCTCCACCTGCACATCATTGTCGGCCGAGCGGCCGATGCTGGTGATGCGCTTGTGGAGGGGGACCGTGCGGACCTTGCCATCGGGGGTACGGACGGTGAGGCTGGCCATGTCGACGTGTTCCTAGAAGGCGAGGGTGAAGCCGACGCCGGCTCCGCCGGGCGTGGGATGGAGGTTCAGTCTGGCCGCGGGCGGGGCGGGTTGCGGCGCGAGGGGAAGGGTCTCGATGTGCGTCTGGACGACCTGGTCCTGGTGGTACCGGAGCGAGTCGATCACGCCCGCCGCGTACACCGCGTAGAAACCCCCCGCCGAGCCCCACTTGAGCCACTTCCACACCAGGGCCTGAGGCTTACGGCTGGTGGGAATATAGGTGTAGGTGATGTCCTTGGGCCCGCCGATGGCGTCCACGGTCACCTTGCCCGTCTCGATGAGGGAGTTGTAGGCGAAGAAGGAGAGGATGCTGGTGACGGCCAGCGCGCCCTCGGTGGCCGCCAGCAGCGTGCCCACGCTGGTGCGGCCCTGCTGGAACTGGCCCGCCCCGAAGGGCATGAAGTTCACCAGGTAGCTGCGCTTCTCCACCTCGCGCACCGTCACCTGCCGGGCCAGCTCCTCCACCCGGCGGCGCCGCTCCTCGGTGGCCACGCGCTCGCGCTCGGTCTCCGCGCGCTCGCGCTCCACCCGCAGCCGCCGCTCCTGGCGCACCAGATCCAGCTCCGCCGACATCTGCTCGCGGATGCTGTCCAGCCAGGCCACCGCCGGCGGCGGCACCGCGAAGGGATCCAGGTTGAAGTCGGGCTCCACCCGCAGCAGCGCGCGGAAGTGGCGCGCGGAGTCCTCGCTCCGGTTGAGGTGGAAGGCGCTCAGCCCGGCCAGCTTGTGCAGCTCGGCCAGCTCATTGTCCGACAGGCGGCCCCGATCGATGCGGCTGCTCGCGCGCTCCAACACCTCGGCATAGCGGCCGTACTCGTAGCTGGCACGCAGGGCGCTCACCTCCGGATCCACCTGCTCGTCGGCGGCGAGCACGGCTCCGGGGACCAGCAGCCCCAAGACGAGAAGGAGGGTGAGGCAGCGGCTCATTCGGCGACGAGGGACCCGCGCAGCGTGGTGGACTTCCCGGGCTCGATCAGCGCCACGCGTTTCTCGGTGAGATACCCGTTGTGGCTCACCTCGTACTCCACGCGATGCTGGAAGCTCGCCGGCCCACTCGGCGAGCGGATGTCGAAAGGATGCTCCTGCGTCTCACGCACGGTGCGCACCTGGTCCCCCACGCGCACCTGCGCGTCCGCGGGCTCGTACGCGAAGACGAGCCGCGACGGCTTGAGCTGCGCGCGCAGGCGGAAGACGTTCTCCCCCTCGGGCCACACCTCGATCGTCTCCTGGGCGTCCTCGCAGTAGTCGCAGGTGATGGTGATGGTGTGCCGGCCGGGCGACACCTCCACCGCGTGCCGCGCCAGTGGCTGCTCGCTGCGCTGACCGTCGTCCACGCGGATGTAGCCATAGGGCCGCACCAGGATGGAGGCGGGCACCAGCGCGAGGCGGACGGGCTCGGTCCGTCCGGGCTCCACACGCGCCTGGGGCCTGCGCGGAGGTGAGGACTCCACGGCGGCCGGAGGAGGGAGAGGGGATGGCTCGGTGGCCGGAGCCTTCTCCACCCCAGGGTCCGTGGCGGGCTTGGGTTTCGGGGTGGGCAGCACCACCGAGGCGGGCGCGACTCCGACGGTCGCGGGCCGCGCGTCCGGTGCGCGCCGACGCAACAGGTGGAGGCCCGCGCCGAGCACCGAGACCACCAGCAGGCCCGCGCCCAGCTTCAGCCCCCGGGCGCGCCACTGCTTGATGCGGCGCTCCCGCGCCAGTCCCGCCAGCAGCGCGTGCGCGCGCGCGTTGCCCGCATCCAGCGCCAACACCTGGTTGAGACAGGCGAGCGCCCGCGGCGTGCGCTTCTCCACGAGCATCCGCTCCCCGCGCTCGAGCAGCGTGGCGATGATCCGCGGGCGCATCAGCTTCTGGTACGAGGGCGGGTCCGCGAAGAAGGAGGCGAGCTCCTCGCCCACGCGCGCGAAGCCGAGCCCCGTCAGGTAGTCCCCCAGCGCGTCGCGCAGCTTGCCCGCGTTCGGGTAGCGCCGGGAGGGATCCCTCGACAGGCACCTGGCGCAGATCTCCGCCAGCTCGTCCGAGAGCGTGGGCACCCGCTGGCGCGGATCCTCATAGGCCCCGTCGAGGATGCGCTTGAGCGTCGCGGTGGCGTTGGGCGCCGCGAAGGGCAGCTTCCCGACGATGAGGGCATAGAGGATGGTGCCCAGCGAGAAGATGTCGGCCTCGGGGCCCACCTCGTGGCCCTCGATGATCTCCGGGGCCATGTGCGCCGGCGAGCCCACCAGCGCGCCCGTGACGGTCATCCGCTCCTCGATGTCGAGCAGCTTGGCGATGCCGAAGTCCATCAGCTTGAGCAGCCCGTCCTCGCGCACCATCACGTTCTCGGGCTTGAGATCGCGGTGGATGACGCCCGACTCGTGCGCGTGCGCGAGCGCGGCGGCGATCTCGTGCAGCATCATGGCCGCCAACTCGGGAAGCTCCAGCCGGCCCAGCTCGTCCAGGTATTCCTTGAGGGTGCGGCCCCGCACGTACTCGGTGACCAGGAAGGCGTCCTGCGCGCCCTCGGCCGAGAAGTCGAACACCTCGAGGATGTTGGGGTGGTGCAGCCGCGCCACCGCCTTGGCCTCGCGCGCGAAGCGCCGGCGCGACTCGCTCTTCATCGCCAGGTGCGGGTGCAGCACCTTCACCGCCACCTCGCGATCCAGCGTGGTGTCGAGCCCCTTGTACACGATGCTCATGCCCCCGGAGCCCAGCTCCTCGAGGATGCGGTACCGCCCGATGTTGCGGCCGATGAGCGTCATGGGTGCAGGAATTGAGACGCGCTTGTCAGGGAGGAAAGCGCCAGTATGACAGCCACGTCGGGGTCGGATTCTAGGAGCCAGCCCCAAGGGGTGCAACGCGTCAATCGCGCTTGAGGCGACGCCGCGCGGCCACCCGGTCCAGCAGGGCGAGCAGCAGCGGCTCCACCTGCCGGGGAAGCTTGCGATCCGTGGGGGAGGGCCGCACGGGGAGTGTGCGTGCGAGCCGGTACAGCTCCTCGAGCCGCTCGCGGATGAGCTCGCTGTCGGGCCGCTCCTGCAGGGCGCGACGGTAGGCGGCCGCGGCGGCGACATAGTCCCCCAGGGCGAAGAGACGCTCGCCCTCGGCCACGGGTGACGAGGGACCCAGGGGAACGCGCTCGGGCCGGGCGCTGGGACGCTCGACGCGCAGGGTCCGGAGGGACTCGAGCTCCTCGGGCAGGAGCATCTCGCGCACGTTGGTCAGCTTGTGCGCCAGACTCTCATCGCCTGGGAAAGATCGGCAGAGCCGCTCGTAGAGGCTCAACGCCTCACTCAGCTCTCCGCGACGCAGGGCGCGTTCGGCATGTGCGACCATTTCGGCGCGGGCTTCGGGGTTCATCTCGGGCGCAAGGTTACCGTACGGGGCAGGGATGTCACGGGGCCGAGGGTTCTCTCATTCTGCCGGCTCCGTTGCCTGCCTGCTACGCAAATTTTTCGCCGCTGCCTTCAAAATTCCGCCCTTGCCGTCAAAAACGCGTGGTAGCGGTCCGCCCGCTCCGCTCCGGGACGTGCACAGGGGGCACGGCTGCGAGGGCGGGCGCGTCGCAGGAGGGCGCGCCTCTGGAACGAGAACGTTCGGACAACAGAGGAACTCGATGCAGACACGACGTGGTTTCGGAGCAGCGGCGGCAGTGGTGGTGGGCCTGTCGGCGGGAGCGGCCCTGGCGGCCGTCCCCGGTGAGCACCTGTGGAGCCGCACCTTCGGTAACGAGACGCGGCAGTCGGTGAAGGCGCTGGCGGTGGACGGCGCGGGTGGCTCGGTGGTGGTGGGGGATTACCTGGGAGCGTTGGATTTCGGAGCGGGCGCGCTGCCGGCGCCGAGCTACTACGACCGGGCCTTCGTGGCGCGCTTCGACGCGTCCGGCGCCGTGGTGTGGAGCCGGAGCTTCGATGGGATGAACGGGGATGACCTGGGCATGTACGAGCCCGGTCGCGCCGTGGCCTTCGACGCGGCGGGCAACATCGTCCTCGCGGGTAACTTCGCGGGCACGCTGGACCTGGGCTGCGGGCCGATGAAGGGGTACGGCGACCTGTTCGTGGCGAAGCTGGACGCGGCGGGCCACTGCCTGGCGAGCCGGAGCTTCGACGGGCAGAAGTTCGTGGACTCCCTCCAGGTGGCGGTGGATGGCGCGGGCAACGTGGTGGTGGCCGGGCGCTTCAACGGCTCGGTGAGCTTCGGCGGCGGCACGCTGACGAGCACCGGGTATGACGACCCGTTCGCGGTGAAGTTCGACGGCGCGCTCCAGCACGTGTGGAGCCGGGCCTTCGCCACCGGCAGCGGCCTGGCCTCGACGGTGGACGTGGCGGTGGACGGCGCGGGCAACGTGGTGCTGGCGGGCGGCTTCGGGGGCTCGGTGAGCTTCGGCGGCGCCACGCTGAGCAGCACGGGGCAGCGGGACGTCTTCGTGGCGAAGCTGAGCGGCTCGGGCCAGCACCTGTGGAGCAAGCGCTTCGGCAACGCGGGAGACCAGTTCGCCACCGGTGTCACCACGGACGCGGCGGGCAACGTCGTCCTCACCGGCGGCTTCGGCGGCTCGGTGGGCTTCGGCGGCGCCACGCTGGCGAGCGTGGGCCCCACGGACGTCTTCCTCGTGAAGCTGACGGGCGCGGGTGGGCACGTGTGGAGCCGGCGCTTCGGTGATGCATCCGGCCAGACGGGCCTCCAGGTGGCCACCGACGCGGCGGGCAACATCGTCACCACGGGCAGCTACGCCGGCTACATCGACTTCGGCGCCGGCCCCCTGGAGAACGAGGGCGATTCCAAGGCGTACGTGGCGAAGTTCGACGCCACGGGGGCCCACCAGTGGAGCCAGGCCTTCGTCAACGAGGAGCTCCAGTTCCGCGCCCACCTCGGGCTGGACGGGGCGGGCGATGTCCTGCTCTCGGGCTCCTACTCCGGGTACGGCTGGTTCGGCGGCGACCTCTTCCTGAGCGAGGGTGACTCCGACATCTACCTGGCGAAGCTCGGCCGGTAACCGTTTTCCGGGTGGGGGGCGCGTCTCCTGGCGCGCCCCCTCGGCGGTTCCGCTACTGTGCGCCCGACATGTTGACGATCCTCCTCCTCGCCGCGCTGGCCCAGGTTCCGGCCGCGGACGACATCCCCGAGGACGCGCCGGACGCGGGCTCGCCGGCCGTCGTCCCCCCGCTGCCCGTGGCCTCGCTGCCTCCCGCCACCCATGAGCTCTTCGAGCGGCTCAAGGGCCGCGTGGCCCAGGTGCGCATCATCGAGCGGCGCAGCGGCACCAAGTCCTCCATCGGCTCGGCCTTCTTCGTGAGCGCCGAGGGGCACGCCGTCACCAACTTCCACGTCGTCTCCAGCATCGTCCAGCACCCGGAGGACTACACCGCCGAGCTGGTGCGCGATGGGAATGACGCGTCGGCCGTCCCCGTGCGGCTGGTGGATGTGGACGTGGTGCACGACCTGGCCGTCATCCAGCAGAGCGGGCCCGTGAAGGACTGGTTCGAACTGGCGACGAAGGAGCCTCCGCAGGGCACCCGGCTGTACGCCATGGGCAACCCGCATGACCTGGGCACCACCATCGTCGAGGGCACCTACAACGGCCTGGTGCAGGACGCCCTCTACGACAAGGTGCACTTCAGCGGCGCCATCAACCCCGGCATGAGCGGTGGTCCCACCGTGACGGGCGAGGGCAGGGTGGTGGGCGTCAACGTGGCCACGCTGGGCAACCAGCTCGGCTTCCTGGTGCCGGTGGTGCATGCCCGCGCGCTGCTGGAGCGGGCGCGTCAGGTGAAGGAGAGCAGCCCCTCGGCGCTGCTGGCCGTGGTGGGCTCGCAGTTGCTGGACAACCAGCAGCGCATCACCGAGCGCCTGCTGGCCGAGCCCCTGCCGACGCAGCAGCTCGGCGACTACCGCGTGCCCGGCCGCTGGCTGCCCTTCCTCAAGTGCTGGGGCGATACCCCGCACAACCCCGAGAACCCGTACACCATCACCAACTACCAGTGCTCCTCCGAGGAGGATCTGTACCTGAGCTCGGACCACCGCACGGGCGTGGTCGCGTATGACCATGCCGCCGTGGCGAGCGAGCAGCTCGGGCCCCTGCGCTTCTCGTCGCTCTACGAGGCCACCTTCAGCAACGACGCGGGCGGCGTGGACGCCACCAAGGAGGACGTGACGAACTTCCGCTGCAAGGTGTCGTTCGTGAAGGTGGGCGGCATCCCCGTGCGCACGGCGCTGTGCCTGCGCGCCTACAAGAAGTTCCCCGGCCTGTATGACCTGGCGCTCCGGGCCGCCACCGTGAACGCGAGCACCTCGGGAGTCCAGACGAGCCTGGACCTGGCGGGGTTCTCCGCGGACAACGCACGCGCCCTCGCGCGCCGCTACCTGGAGGCGCTCGCGTGGACGAAGTGATCTTCCTCGAGGTGCTGGACGGGGACGCGGTGCACGCGCGGCACCGCCTGGAGCGCTTCCCGGTGACGGTGGGGCGCGGCTACGCCAACGACATCATCCTGGACGACCCGAAGGTGTCCACCTCGCACCTGCGCATCGAGCGCACCGAGGACGGCAAGCTCCTGGTGCGGGACGTGGGCAGCCGCAACGGCACGTTCCGGGTGGAGCCCTGGGCGCAACTGGCGGAGCTGGTGCTCGCGGACGACGCGCGGGTGGCCGTGGGGGACACGGTGCTGCGCTTCCGGAGCCGCGCGCACGCGGTGGAGATCACCCGCGTCACGGCCGTCCCGGTGGCGCCCCGGGGCCGCGTCTTCGAGCGCCCCTTCGCATTCCCCGCGATGCTGGCCGCGACCGTGGTGGCCTTCCTCCTCCAGGAGTACCTGACGAGCTACCAGAAGACGGACTGGGGCTCGCTGACGGTGGCGGTGCTGGTGCCCGTGGTGGCGGCCTTCTTCTGGGCGGGCATCTGGTCCGTCGCGAGCAAGGTGGCGCGCCGGCAGTTCCACTTCGGCGCGCACGGCACCATCGCGAGCCTCGGCCTGCTGGGGGCGCTGTCCATTCCGCTGCTGCTGGGGACGGTGGTGTACGGACTGGCGCTGGGGCCGTGGGTGCGCTGGCTGTACCTGCTGAGCTACCTGGGATGGATGGGCTGCGTGTTCTTCTGGCACGTGCGCTACGTGTCCCGCGCGGAGCCGAAGCGGCTCGCCACCCTGCTGGCCATCATCCTGGTGTGCTTCGGCGTCCTGACGCAGCTGGACTCGCTGCTGGGCGACGAGGACTTCTCGTCCAGCCTGGACTTCGATCGCACGCTGCTGCCCCCCGCCTTCCGGGTGGCTTCCGCGAAGCCCGTGGACGCCTTCTTCGACGGCACCCAGGACCTCCAGAAGGAGGTCGATAAGCTCGCGAAGGAGGCGCCCTGAGCCTCGGGCCTGTCAGTGCCCGCGGACCTCGTGCGGCTTGTAGGGCGCCTCCAGCACCTTCACCTCGTCCGGCGTGAGCTTCACGTCCAACGAGCGGAGCGCGTCCTCCAGGTGCTCCAGCTTCGTGGCACCGATGATGGGTGCCACCACCGCGGGCTTCGACAACAGCCACGCCAGGGACACCTCGGCGGGCTTGCTGCCCCGCGCGGAGGCCACCTTCTTCACCGCCTCCACCACGTCCCAGTCGTGGGGGTTGTCGTAGAGCGCGTTGGCGAACGCGTCCGAGCCCGAGCGCGTCGTCGACTGCTTGTCATCCAGCGACTTGCGCGTGCCCGCCAGCAGCCCGCGCGCCAGCGGGGACCAGGGGATGACGCCGATGCCCTCCTCCTCGCACAGGGGCATCATCTCGCGCTCCTCCTCGCGGTAGACGAGGTTGTAGTGGTTCTGCATCGACACGAAGCGCGCCCAGCCGTTGCGCTCCGAGAGGCTCAGCGCCTTGGCGAACTTCCACGCCGCCGAGGAACTCGCGCCGATGTAGCGGACCTTTCCCTGCCGCACGAGCTGGTCCAACGCGCCCAGCGTTTCCTCCAGCGGCGTCTCCGGATCCATCCGGTGGAGCTGGTACAGATCGATCGTCTCCACCCCGAGCCGCTTCAGGCTGGCCTCGCACCCCTGCACGATGTGCTTGCGAGACAGTCCTCGCATGTTCGGCCCGTCTCCCATCGGGTTGTAGACCTTGGTGGCGAGTACCACCTCCTCCATCCGCGCATACTTGCGCAGGGCGCGGCCGGTGACCTCTTCACTGACCCCCAATGAATACATGTCCGCGGTGTCGAAGAAGTTGATGCCCGCCTCCACCGCGCGGCGGAAGAACGGCTGCGAGGCCTCCTCGTCCAGCACCCAAGGGCGCCACTTCGAGGTGCCGTAACTCATGCACCCCAGACAGATGCGGGACACCTTCAGACCGGTATGACCCAGGTTGGCGTACTTCATCCGTGATCACTCCTCGAGAGATGGGAATGCGCTTATCCATTGAAGTGACTGGCGCGTCCACTCCCAGTGAAGTCCATGCGGGTGTTGTCGCTTGGAATTCAAAAAAGAGAACGTCTAATGTTCCTCGTGCCAAAGGGGGCACCGATGCGTCTCGTCTTCGACTGCGCGGCCCTCGTGGCCGTGTGAGTGATGGCGGACCTCTCGCCCCCTCCGAGCCCTCTCGAGAGGACGAATGCAGCTGCCGACGCGAGACACTCCCGCTCACGCCATCTCCCTGCCCGAGGGCATCACCTTCGTGGACGTGCTCCGGCAGAGAGTCCGGAACCAACCCGAGGCGCGTGTCTTCACCTTCCTCGATGAGGACGGAGAGACCCATGTCACCTACCGCGAACTGGACGAGGGCGCACGCGCCGTCGCCGCCTCCCTGCGGCGGCACCTCGCCCCCGGTGAGCGGGCGCTCCTGCTCTATCCCCCGGGCCGTGAGTACGTGCTGGGCTTCCTCGGCTGCCTCTACGCCGGTGTCATCGCCGTCCCCGCGTACCCGCCCGATCCCTCCCGCCTGGGCCGCACGCTGCCCCGGCTCCAGTCGCTGGTCGCCGACTGCCGCGCCACCGCCGCGCTGACCACCTCCGCCGTGCTCGACATGGTCGGGTTCCTCACCGAGGACGCCCCCGACCTCCGCGCCCTGCGCTGGCTCGCCACGGACTCGCTCGAGCCCGGTGCCGCCGACGCCTGGTCCGCCCCGAGCCTGTCCTCGGACGACCTGGCCTTCCTCCAGTACACCTCCGGCTCCACCGGCACGCCCAAGGGCGTGATGCTCAGCCACCGCAACCTGCTTCACAACTCGGGGCTCATCGCCCTCGGGTTCGATGCCTCTCCCCAACCCGTGGGCGTCATCTGGCTGCCGCCGTACCACGACATGGGCCTCATCGGCGGCATCCTCCAGCCCCTCTACCGCGACATCCCCACCGTCCTCATGTCGCCGCTCTTCTTCCTCCAGCGCCCCCTGCGTTGGTTGGAGGCGATCTCCCGGCACCGGGGCAGCGTCAGCGGCGGCCCCAACTTCGCCTACGAGCTGTGCGTCCGGAAGACGACCCCCGAGGAGCGCGCCGCGTTGGACCTGCGCGGCTGGGAGGTGGCCTTCTGCGGCGCCGAGCCCATCCGCCAGGAGACGCTGGAGCGCTTCGCCGAGGCGTTCGCCCCCGCCGGCTTCCGGCGCGAGGCCTTCTATCCGTGCTACGGGCTCGCCGAGGGGACGCTCATCGTCAGCGGAGGGCGCCGGGCCGAGGCTCCCGTGGCGCGCCGCTTCGAGCGCGAGGCGCTGCTGCGCGCGGAGGCGCGGGCTCCGGGTGAGGGCGCCGAGGGCGTGACGATGATCGGCTGCGGCCAGTCCCTCGCGGAGCAGGAGGTCCGCATCGTCGATCCCGAGACGTGTGCGCCGTGCGCGCCCGGCCGCATCGGGGAGATCTGGGTCCGCGGTACCAGCGTGGCCCGGGGTTATTGGGAGCGGCCCGAGGAGACCGCTCGCACCTTCCAGGCCCGTCTGGCGGGCTCCGGCGAGGGGCCCTTCCTGCGCACCGGGGACCTCGGTGTGCTCGACGGGCGCGAGCTGTTCGTCACCGGGCGACGGAAGGATCTCCTCATCATCCGCGGGCGCAACCACTACCCGCAGGACATCGAGCTCACCGTGGAGCGGTGCGACTCCGGACTGCGTCCCGGTTGTGGCGCCGCCTTCTCCGTGGACGTGAACGGGGAGGAGCAACTGGTCGTCGTCCACGAGTTCGCCGACCGCTCCGGCGCCGACCTGGAGGAGCGCGCTCGCGAGGCCATCGCCCGCATCCGCCAGGCGGTCGCCGAGCAGCACGAGCTCGGCGCCCATGCCGTGGTGCTGCTCGCGCCCGGGAGCATCCCGAAGACCTCGAGCGGGAAGATCCAGCGCCACGCCTGCCGCACCGCGTTCCTCGAGGGCTCCCTGGAGGTGGTGGGCTCCTGGCGCGAGGGGACTCCGGTCTCCGGCGTGGTGAACGCGGGCCCGGTCGAGGCCGAGGTGCCCGTTCCCCCCGCTGGCTCCGGTCCGGAGGCGCTGCTGCCGTGGCTCTCTTCTCGCCTGTCGCGGATGCTCGGAGTCCCGTCCGGTGAGCTGGAGCTGGATGTGCCGCTCACCCGGTACGGACTCGACTCGCTGCGCTCCATGGAAGTGCAGGGCGGCATCGAGACGGCGCTCGGGGTGCGGCTGCCGATCACCTGTCTCCTGCAGGGGCCGAGTCTCCGCGAGCTGGCCGCGCGCATCGCCGAGCGTCCCTCGCCGGAGGCCGAGGTTCCGCTCGCGCCCGAGGAGTCCGCGGGACCCCTGCCACTCTCCGATGGCCAGCGGGCGCTGTGGTTCCTGCAGCGCATGGCCCCGGAGAGCACGGCGTACCACGTGGTGCGCGCGGTGCGGATCCACTCGCGTCTCGACGTCGCGGCGCTGGAGCGGGCCTTCCTGGCGCTCGTGGCGCGGCATCCATCCCTGCGCGCCGTGTTCCCCGAGGAGCAGGGCATCCCCGTGCAGCGGTTCGTGGAGCCTCCGCGCTCCGTGCTGCTCGTGGAGGATGCCTCCGGCTGGAGCGAGGCCCAGCTGGCCGCGCGGCTCGATGCCGAGGCCCACCGGCCCTTCGACCTGATGAATGGCCCGCTGATGCGCGTCCTGCTCCTCACCCGAGGCCCGGATGAGCACGTGTTGCTGCTCGCGCTGCACCACCTCATCACCGACTTCTGGTCCCTGGGCTTGATGGTGGAGGAGCTGGGCGCGCTCTACTCGGCGGAGACGGGCGGCGCACCGGCCGTGCTGCCGGCCATTGCCCTGAGCCCCTCGGCGGCCACGCGGGCGCTCTCGGCTCGGCTCGCGGGCCCGAGGGGTGAGACGCTGCGCTCCTTCTGGCGCTCCCGCCTCGGTGGCGAGCTGCCCGTGCTGGCGCTGCCGACGGATCGTCCCCGGCCCAGGCTCCAGTCCTTCCGGGGCGCCTCGCTCGCGTTCCAGGTGGGGCCGGAGACCACCGCGCGTGTGAAGGCGCTCGCCCGCGAGCATGGCGCCACTCCTTATATGGTGCTGCTGGCCGCCTTCCTCTCCTTCCTGCGCCGCTACACCGGACAGGAGGATCTCGTCGTCGGCTCGCCTACAGCGGGCCGCTCGCGCCCGGAGCTGTCCCGGCTCGTGGGCTACCTCGTCAACCCGGTGGCCCTGCGCGCCAGTCTGTCTCCGGGGCTCACCTTCCTGGAGCTGCTCTCCCAGGTGCGTCAGACCGTCCTGGAGGCGCTCGAGCACCAGGACATGCCCTTCGCCCGGCTCGTCGAGCAGCTCCAACCCGCGCGCGAGCCAGGGCGCTCGCCCGTCTTCCAGTCGATGTTCGTCCTGCAGCGCGCCCACCTGCCGGAGACGGGCGGCTCGCTCGCCGCCTTCGCGCTGGGAGAGAAGGGCGCGCGCATGCGCCTGGGCGCGCTGGAGCTCGAGTCCCTTCCGCTCGCGCAACGGGGCTCGGCGTTCGAGCTGTCCCTGACGATGGCCGAGACCGGTGACGGGCTGGGCGCCTCGTTGGAGTACTGCACGGACCTCTTCGAGGCTTCCACGGCCTCACGCATGGCGCGGCACTTCACGTCGCTGCTGGAGGGTCTGGTGCGGGCACCAGAGCGGCCGGTGGAAGCGCTGGAGCTGCTGGACGAGGAGGAGCGCGCCACGGTGCTGGGCGCCTGGAGCGAGGGGCCTCGGGACGCCGAGGAGCCCGGGAGCCTCGCGGAGCTGCTGGCTCGGCGGGCACAGGCCCGGCCCGAGGCGGAGGCGCTGGTGTGCGGCGCCGAGCGGCTGAGCTACGGGGAGCTGGCGGCGAGGGCCCGGAGGCTCGCGCACCGGCTGCGGCGCGAGGGCGTGGGACCCGAGGTGCGCGTGGGCATGCTCCTGGAGAAGAGCGTGGACGCGGTGGTCGCCTTCTGGGGCATCCAGCTCGCGGGCGGCGTGTACGTGCCGATGGAGCTGGCGCAGCCTCGCGAGCGGCTGGAGTGGCTCGTGGAGGACGCCCGGCCCCGGGTGGTGGTGACGCGCGCGGGTATGGAGGAGCGGTGCCGCCTGCCGGAGGGCGTCCGGGTGGTGCGGATAGAGGAAGTAGGGGAGGAGGACGCGGGTCCGCCCGTGAGTGAGGCCCGGAGCGAGAACGCCGCGTACATCATCTATACGTCCGGAAGCACCGGACGGCCCAAGGGCGTCGAGGTGACGCACCGGGGTGCCCTCAACCTGGCCGTGGCCCTGCGCCGGCTCGGTGTCGAGGAAGGGGAGCGGGTGCTTCAGCTCTCGCCGCTCGGCTTCGACATCTCCGTCTGGGACTATCTGCTGGCGGTGACCCTGGGCGCGTCGGTGGTCGTCCCTCCCGCGGGAGAGGTGCTGGTGGGCGAGGCGCTCAAGCGCCTGTTGGAGGAGCACCGCGTGGCGGCGGTCACGATGACTCCGTCGGTGCTGGGGACCCTGCCCCAGGGCGGACTGGAGCACCTGCGCGTCATGGTCTCCGGCGCCGAGGTCTGCCCGGCGGAGCTGGTGGAGCGCTGGGCGCCCGGGCGGCGCTTCTACAACGGCTACGGCCCCACGGAGATCACCGTGTGCGCCACGTGGACCGAGTGCACGCCGGGGCAGGGCGCTCCTCCCATCGGCAGGCCGCTGGCCAACGTCCAGACGTACGTGCTGGACGGGGCGATGCGGCCGGTCCCTCCGGGCGTGGCCGGAGAGCTGTACATCGGTGGACCGGGCGTGGCGCGAGGCTATCTGGGCCGGCCGGAGCTGACGGCGGAGCGCTTCGTTCCGCACCCCTTCGCCCGCGAGCCCGGCGCGCGCCTGTACCGCACCGGCGACGTGGTGCGCTGGCGGGTGGATGGCTCGCTGGACTTCCTCGGCCGCGCGGATGCCCAGGTGAAGCTGCGGGGCATGCGCGTGGAGCCCGGCGAGGTGGAGTTCGCGCTGCGGGAGGTGCTCGGGGCGCGGCAGGCGCTCGTGCGTCCCTGGAAGGCCGCGGGCGAGACGCGGCTGGCGGCGTACGTGGTGCCCGGCGAGGCCACGCCGCGAGACGCCCGCGAGGCTCGCGCCCGCCTGCGCCAGCGGCTCCCGGAGCACATGGTGCCCGCCTCCTTCGTCCTGCTCGAGGCCCTGCCCCTGTCTCCCACGGGCAAGGTGGACGTGCGCGCCCTCCCGCCTCCCCAGCCGCCCGAGCGCGATGCCTCCTTCGTCCCGCCTCGCGCCCCGCTGGAGGTGACCATCGCCCGCACCTGGGAACAGGCGCTCGGCCGCGAGCCGGTGGGCCTGCATGATCACTTCTTCGATGACCTCGGGGGCAGCTCGCTCACGGTGGTCCGGGCCTGCGCCCTGCTTCGCGAGGAGCTGAAGCAGGACGTGCCCATCACGCACTTCTTCGAACACCCCACGGTCCAGGCGCTCGCGAAGCGTCTGGGCCAGATGCCCGCCCCCCAGGCCGGAACCACCCAACACCAGGATCGCGCCGAGGCTCGCCGTCAGGCCCTCCAGCGCCGCAACCCGAGAGGAACCCGAGGCAATGGCTGAGCAGCAGATGGATGAGGGCACCGGGAACGACATCGCGATCATCGGCATGGCGGGGCGCTTTCCTGGGGCCGGTGACGTGCGCGCCTTCTGGCGCAACCTGCGAGAGGGCGTCGAGTCCATCTCCCGCTTCCGCCCGGACGAGCTGGAGCCGTCACCGCTCGTCCCCGAGGCCCTGCGCGGGCACCCGGACTTCGTGCGCGCCGGCGGCGTGCTCGAGGGCGCGGAGCTCTTCGACAACGGATTCTTCGACATCTCCCCGCGCGAGGCGCTGTGGATGGATCCGCAGCAGCGTTTGTTCCTCGAGTGCTCCTGGGCCGCGCTCGAGGACGCGGCCTATGACCCCGAGCGCTTCGCGGGGAAGATCTCCCTCTACGCGGGCGTGGGCCAGAACGGGCACATGCTGTCCCTCCTGGGGCACGTGAAGAAGGAGCCGGCGGCCCTCTTCGAGGCGCTCGGCACCTCCGGCGAGAACGCCGCCACCAAGGTCTCCTTCAAGCTGCGGCTGCGCGGCGAGAGCCTCGCCGTCTACACCGCGTGCTCCACGGGCCTCGTCTCCGTCCACATGGCCTGCCAGAGCCTGCTGATGCGCCAGTCCGACATCGCCCTGGCCGGCGCCGTGCGCGTCTCGCTCCCCCAGCGCACCGGCTACCTCTACCAGGAGGGGATGATCTTCTCCCCGGACGGGCACTGCCGCGCCTTCGACGCGCGCGCCCGGGGCACGGTGAGCGGTAATGGCGTGGGCGTCGTCGTCCTCAAGCCGCTCGCGGATGCGCTGCGCGATGGCGATCACGTCTACGCCGTCATCAAGGGCTCGGCCATCAACAACGACGGCCACCTCAAGGTCGGCTACACCGCCCCCAGCGTCGAGGGCCAGTCCGACGTCATCTCCGAGGCGCTCGCCTATGCCGGCGTCCAGGCCGGCGACATCGGCTACGTGGAGGCGCACGGTACCGGCACGCCGCTCGGAGATCCGATAGAGGTCGCCGCGCTCACCCGCGCCTACCGTCGCGACACGGACGGCCGGGGGTTTTGCGGGATCGGCTCGGTGAAGTCGAACATCGGCCACCTGGACACCGCCGCCGGCATCGCCGGGCTGCTCAAGGCCACGTTGGCCCTGCACAACGAGGAGCTGCCCCCGAGCCTCCACTTCGAGCGGCCCAACCCCGCCCTCGGCCTGGAGAGCAGCCCCTTCTTCGTCGTCACCGGACGCCGCGAGTGGAAGCGCGGGGAGACGCCGCGGCTCGCGGCCGTCAGCTCCTTCGGCATCGGTGGCACCAACGCGCACGCCATCCTCGGCGAGGCCCCGCTCGTCGAGAGCCAGCCGAGCGCCCGGCCCCACCAACTCGTCACGCTCTCCGCCCGCACCCCCGAGGCGCTGGAGGCGATGACGCGCGAGCTCGCCGCGCACCTGGAGGCCCGGCCCGGGGTGGACCTGGCCGACCTGGCCTTCACCCGCGCCGTGGGCCGCAAGTCCTTCGAGCACCGGCGGGCCCTCGTCGCCGCCGATACCGCCGGGCTGATCGCCCGGTTGAAGGCGCCTCCCGCGATTCGGAGCCTCGCCAGCCTGGAGGCCGCCCGCGAGCAGCGCGTGGCCTTCCTGTTCCCCGGACAGGGCGCGCAGTCGGTGGGCATGGCCCGCGAGCTGTACGCCTCCGAGCCCGTCTTCCGTGAGCACGCCGACGCGTGCTTCACGCTGCTCGCTCCCCGGTTGGGTAGGGACCTTCGCCCGCTGCTGTACCCCGCGCCCGGTCAGGAGGTCGCGGCCCGCGAGGCCCTGGCGGATCCCCGCTTCGCGCTGCCCGCGCTGTTCATCGTGGAGTACGCGCTGGCCCGCCTCTGGATGGACTGGGGCATCGAGCCCCACGCGATGCTCGGGCACAGCTATGGCGAGTACGCCGCCGCGTGCCTCGCGGGCGTGCTGTCCCTGGAGGACGCGCTGACGCTCGCCGTGACTCGGGGCCGGTTGATGGCCTCCATGCCTCCGGGCGCCATGACCGCCGTGGGCTGCTCCGAGGCGGACCTGCGCCCGCTGCTCACCGGTGGGCTCTCGCTCGCCGCCGTCAACGGTGCCTCCCGGTGTGTCGTCTCCGGCCCCGTCGCCGAGGTGGAGCGGCTCGAGCAGGAACTGGTGCGCCGGGACGTGGGCGTGCTGCGGCTGCCCGCGCGCCATGCCTTCCACTCGGCCGATGTGGAGCCGGTGATGCCGGAGCTCCAGCGCGTCGTCGCCGGGCTGCGTCTCTCCGCTCCGCAGCGGCCCTACGTCTCCAGCCTCACCGGCACGTGGATCCGCCCCGAGGAGGCGACCGATCCCTCGTACTGGGTCAGGCAGATGCGGCAGCCCGTCCGCTTCTCCGAGGGCCTGGACACCCTGCTGCGCGATGGGGGCCTCGTGCTCCTGGAGGTGGGCCCGGACCAGGCGCTCACCGCGCTCGCCCGCCTGCGGCTGCGCGGCGAGGAGGGCTCCCTGGCCGTGCCGTCGCTGCCTCGCGCGGGCGTGTCCGCGTCCGATCATGGCGCGCTCCTGGAGTCCGTCGGCTCGCTGTGGCGGGCCGGACTGGAGATCCGCTGGGATCGGTTCTACGCGCACGAGCGGCGCCTCCGCGTCCCCCTGCCCACCTATCCCTTCGAGCGCCAGCGCTTCGTGCTCGAGTCCCGGTGGTTGGAGCAGGAGGCACCCCGGCAGGAGGCTCCCTCTCCTGTGTCCAAGCCAGTTCCGGCTCCCGTGCCTTCCTCGCGCCCGGCCCCGAGCGCCGTGGCGGGGGCGGGTGCTCCCGGCCCGCGCAACGACATCGAGCGCCAGGTGATGGAGATCTGGCGCGAGCGGCTCGGCATCGCGGACTTCGGCATCCACGACAATTTCCTGGAACTGGGCGGCAACTCGCTGATGGCCGCGCAGATGCTCACGCGCCTGCGCGAGACGTTCCCCGTGCAGCTTCCGTTGAGCGACCTCTTCGAGGCACCGACGGTGGCGGGCGTCGCCTCACGGATCGAGGCCCGGCTGAAGGATGAGGCTCCGGGCACGGGGCGCGTCCCGGTGTCGCCCCTCGTTCCCATTCCGCGCGAAGGCGTGCTGCCGCTCTCCTTCGTGCAGGAGCGGGTGTGCGCCCTGGAGCGCTTCGTCCCCGGCAACCCGGCGCTCTACATGCCCGTGGCCCTCCGGCTGACGGGCTCGCTGGACGTGGCCGTGCTGGAGCGGAGCCTCGGTGAGGTCATCCGCCGCCACGAGGCCCTCCGCACCACCTACGCCACCGTGGATGGCCGGACCGTGCTCCGCGTCACCCCCGCGCTGAAGCCGTCGCTCTCCGTCACCGTGCTGGAGGGTTCCCGCGAGCAGCGCGAGGCCGAGGCGCTGCGGCTCGCTCGTGAAGAGGCGGCCCGGCCCTTCTCCCTGGAGCGGGGCCCCGTCATCCGCACGAGCCTCGTCCGCATCGACTCGGACGTGCACCTGCTGCTCGCCACCCTGCACCACGTCGTCTCGGACACCCTGTCCATGGTGGCGCTCGTCCGCGAGCTGTCGGCGCTCTACGCGGCGTTCCTCCAGGGCCAGCCCTCGCCGCTCCCGGCCCTGTCCGTGCAGTACATGGACTACGCCGCCTGGCAGCGCCGCGCGCTGGCGTCCGGCGCCTTCTCGGACCAGGAGTCCTACTGGCGCGAGCGCATGGCCCAGCCTCCCGGCCCGCTGGCATTGCCCCTGGACCGTCCGCGCGAGGCCGTCCGGAAGCTCCTCGGGACGCGCCGGCCCTTCGGCTTCTCCCGCGCGCTCACCGATGCCATCCACGCGCTCGGCCAGCGCGAGGGCTTCACCGACTTCATGATCCTCCTGGCCGCCTACAAGGCGCTGCTGGCCCGCTACGCAGGCCAGGACGACATCGTGGTGGGCACCCCCATCGGCAACCGCACCCGGGTCGAGCTGGAGCCGCTGATCGGCTACGTGGCCCACGCCGTCCCGCTGCGCACGGACCTGTCCGGCGATCCCACCTTCCTCGAGCTGCTCTCCCGCGTGCGGGACACCACGCTCGGCGCCTACGCGAATCCGGATGTGCCCTATGAGCACCTCGTGCGCGAGCTTGAGCCCGGCAAGGACCCGGAGCGCGCCCGGCTGTTCGACGCGGTGTTCGTCCTCCACGCCGGTTTCGCGTCGAGCCTGGAGCTGCCCGCGCTCCGCCTGGAGCTCGTGGAGGTTCCAGACGCGCCCGCCCAGTTCGGCGCCACGCTCTCCCACCTCTCCATCTTCATGAGCGAGGGCCCGCACGGCTACGAGGGCCACCTGGAGTACGCCGCCGAGCTGTTCGAGCCGCCCACCGTCGAGCGGTTGCTCCACCACCTCCAGGCGCTCCTCGAGTCCGCCCTCGCCAACCCCGGCCAGCGCCTCTCCGAGCTCTCCCTGCTGACCGCGGCCGAGCGGAGCCAGCTCGCCACCGCCCGCGTGGACGCTCCTCGTGCCGAGGTCATCCCGGTCCTGGCCTCGCTGGAGGCCCAGGCCTCACGGACCCCGGAGGCCCTCGCCGTCTCCGCCGGAGAGCGCGGCCTGTCCTGGCGCGAGCTGCGTGAGCGGGCCCGGCACCTCGCCGGCCTGCTGGTCCAGAAGGGCGTGGGCGCGGAGCAGCTCGTGGCCGTGTGCCTGGAGCCCTCGCCCGAGCGCCTCGTGGCCCTCTGGGCCGTGCTGGAGGCCGGAGCGGCCTGGGTGCTCCTGCCGCCGGCCCGGCTCCGCGAGCTGGCCTCGTTCTCTCCCGAGGGTTCTCCTCCGCCGCTGCTGCTCACGTACTCGCGGCTGCGCACGAGCCTGGCGCTCGATGCCTCGCGGGTGCTGCACGTGGATGCGCTGCCCGAGGGGTCGCTCCCGTCTCCGGTGGAGCGCCGCTCTGCCCCCGATGTCGAGTCCATGGTGTGCCTCGAGCCGCTGGCCGGCTCCACGGGCGCGCCGCTCCAGGCCATTCACACCCAGGGCACGGTGGCCCATCTGTTCCGCGCGCTCGACGAGGGCCACGGGGCCACTCCGGGCGGCGCCTGGCTCTGGGCCGAGGAACCCGGTGCGCACGGGAGCGGCCTGGAGGTGCTCTGGGCCCTGAGCCGCGGCCTGCGCGTCGTCCTGGCTCCCGAGCCCGAGCGTGCGCGCTTCCTCTCGGTGGGGCAGGGCACTCCGGCTCGCCGCCCGCTGGCCTTCGGTCTCTCGTACTTCGCCAATGACGAGGACGGGCTCGGCCGGCGCAAGTACCAGCTCCTGCTGGATGGAGCGCGCTTCGCCGACGCGCACGGCTTCTCGGCGGTCTGGACGCCCGAGCGCCACTTCCACTCCTTCGGTGGCCTCTACCCGAGCCCCGCCATCACCGGCGCGGGCCTCGCGACCATCACGGAGAAGATCGGCATCCGCGCGGGCAGCGTGGTGCTCCCCCTGCACGATCCCATCCAGGTCGCCGAGGAGTGGGCGATGATCGACAACCTCTCCGGCGGACGGGTGGGGGTGTCGTTCGCCTCGGGGTGGCACGCCAACGACTTCGTCTTCGCGCCCGACAACTACGCGCGCCGCAAGGAGGTCCTGCACCGGGGCATCGAGCTGGTGCGCCACCTGTGGCGGGGTGGAACGGTGCGCCGCCGCAACGGCGAGGGCCAGGAGGTGGAGCTCACCATCCGCCCGCGCCCGGTGCAGACCGAGCTGCCCTTCTGGCTGACGGCCGCGGGCAGCCCGGACACCTTCCGGCTCGCGGGAGAGCTGGGCGCCAACGTGCTCACCAACCTGATGGGCCAGCAGCTGGACTCGCTGGCCGAGAAGGTGGCGCTCTACCGCGAGACGTGGCGGCAGCACGGCCACGCCGGACGCGGACACGTGAGCTTGATGATGCATGCCTTCCTCGGCTCGGATGCGGCCGAGGCGCGCCGCACCGTGCGCGAGCCGTTGCTCCGGTACTTCCGCAGCTCGGTGGACATCCTCAGTGGCTTCGCCGCCAGCCAGGGGCTGAAGGTGGATCCGCGCACCCTGACGCCCCGGGACATGGAGGCGCTGCTGGAGCACGGGCTCGAGCGCTACATGGAGGACGGTGGCCTCTTCGGCACGCCCGAGTCCAGCGCGCCCATGGTCGAGCGCGTGAAGCGTTTGGACGTCGACGAGGTGGCCTGCCTCGTGGACTTCGGCATCGGCACCGAGGCGACGCTGGTCAGCCTCCAGCACCTGGACACCCTGCGGCGGCGTTCGCAACCGGAGGAGGGGGCGAGCACGCCCACCGTGCTGCACGAGAGCGGCACGGACGCGGAGGCGCTGCTCGCGCTCGTCCGCGAGGCGGGTGTCACGCACCTGCACTGCACGCCCACCCTGGCCCGCGCGCTCGTGGGACTGCCCGGTGTGGCCGAGGCCCTTCGCCCAGTGCGCCGGCTCTTCATCGAGGGCGGGGCGCCGGAGCTGGCCGTCTCGCTCGCTCGCGCGGCCGGCGTGGAGGTGGTGCGCCGCGAGGAGACGCTCGGGCCCGGGACGTGGCTGCCAGTTCGTCCGGAGCGGACCGCACATACCCAGGTGCTCGCCGCGCCTCCCTCGCACGTGCGGCTCCACGTGCTGGACTCGCGAGGACAGCCCGTGCCCGTGGGCGTGGCCGGTGAGCTCGCGCTCGGGGGCGGCGGTGTCCCCCGAGGCTTCTGGATGGCTCCGGAGGCCACGCGCAGCCGACTCGTGCCCCATCCCTCCGAGGCGGGAGCACGGCTGCTCACCACGGGACGGCGCGCCCGTCTCCTCGCCGATGGCTCCGTGGAGCTCCTCTCGGTGGGGAGCGCTCCGGCCCGCCGCCCGGCGCCCGCCGCCCAGGCTCCGCGCCCGGAGGTGGCTCGCCGCCCCGAGGGTCCGCCCGCCATCGCCCGGGTGCCGCGCGATCGGCCGCTGCCCCTCAGCTTCGGCCAGCAGCGGCTGTGGTACCTGGATCAGCTCGAGCCCGGGAACGTGGCCTACAACAACCCGTCCGCGCTGCGCCTCAGCGGGCGCCTGGACACCGCCGCGCTGGAGCGGGCCCTCAACGAGGTGGTGCGCCGCCACGAGGCGCTCCGGACCACCTTCGCCCTGGAGGACTCCGGCCCCGTGCAGCGCATCGTCCCGTCCCTGACCGTGCCCCTGGAGCGGGCGCGGCTGGAGGCGGCGGGAGACCGCGACGCGGAGATCGCCCGGTGGGCCCGTGAGGAGGCCCGGCGTCCGTTCGATCTCGCGGCCGGTCCGCTGATGCACGCGGCGCTGCTCCAGATCGAGGACACGGAGCACGTGCTGCTCGTCACCCCGCACCACATCGTGTCCGACGGCTGGTCCGCGGGTGTGATGATGAAGGAGCTGGCGATCCTCTACGCCGCCTACGTCACGGGGGCCGAGTCGCCGCTGCCGGAGCTCACGGTGCAGTACGCGGACTACGCCGCGTGGCAGCACCAGTGGATGCGAGGCCCGGCGCTGGAGTCGGAGCTGTCCTGGTGGAAGGAGACGCTGGCCGAGGTTCCGGTGCTGCGGATCCCCACGGACAGGCCCCGGCCAGCGGTCCAGGGCTACCGGGGCGCGCAGCACTGCTTCACCGTGCCCCGGCGCGTGGCCGATGCACTGGGCGCGCTCGCGAAGCGCGAGGGGGCCACGCCCTTCATGGCGCTCATGGCCGCCTACCAGGTGCTCCTGTTCCGCTACAGCGGCCAGGAGGACTTCGCGGTGGGCACCGCGGTGGCGGGTCGCAACCGGCCCGAGCTGGAGCCCCTCATCGGGTGCTTCATCAACTCGCTGCCCCTGCGCGCCGGGCTCTCCGGGGATCCGTCCTTCGTGGAGCTGCTCGGCCGAGTCCGCCGCACCGCCCTGGACGCCTTCGCCCACCAGGAGGCGCCCTTCGAGAAGCTCGTCGACGCGCTGCACGTCTCGCGCGACCTGGGCCACTCGCCCATCTTCCAGACGCTGCTGGTGCTCCACAACGTCCCCATGCCCACCGTGCAGCTCGCGGGTCTCACCCTGAGCGGCATGGACGCCCACTCGGGCGCCTCCAGGTTGGACCTCGCGCTGGAGCTGCGCGAGACGGCGGACGGGCTCTGGGGCGGGCTCGAGTACAACACCGATCTCTTCGACCCCGAGACCATCGCCCGCATGGGCGAGCAGTTCGTGCGCCTGCTGGAGGGGATCGTCTCGGCACCGGAGCGGCGGCTCTCCTCGCTGTCGCTCCTGTCCGAGGCCGAGCGCCAGCGGCTCCTCGTCGAATGGAATCCGCCCGCCGCGCCCCGGGACTCCGCCACCGTGCTGGAGCTCTTCGAGGCCCAGGTGGCCCGAACTCCGGACGCGCCCGCCCTGGCCGATGCCGGGGACGTGCTCTCGTACCGCGAGCTGTCCGCGCGGGCCTCGCGCATCGCCTCGTGGCTGCGCCGGCGCGGCGTGGGCCCCGAGCACGTGGTGGCGCTCGCCTTGGAGCGCCCCAGTGACGTGGTGCCATCCATCCTGGGCACGCTCGCGGCGGGAGGCGCCTGGCTCCCGTTGGATCCCTCCCACCCTCGGGAGCGGCTGCGGCTCCTGATGGAGGACGCGGGCGCCCGGGTGATGCTCGACCGACAGCTCCTGCTGGAGGCCGTGGCGTCCGAGCCCGATGCGTCTCCCGCGTCTCGTCCGGAGCCCCATCACGCGGCGTACGTCCTCTTCACCTCCGGCTCGACGGGCAAGCCCAAGGGCGTGGTGGTGGAGCATCGCCAGCTCGTGCACGCCACGCGGGCCCGCTTCGAGGTGTACGGTGCACCGGCCGTCAGCCTCTCACTGTCACCGTTCACCTTCGACGCCTCGCTCGCCGGCCTGTTCTGGACGCTGCTCCACGGCGGCACGCTGCGCTTCCCGGACGCCGGAGTCATGGATGATCCGAGGGAGCTGGCCGCCTCGCTCGCGAAGCACGGCGTCACGCACCTCATCTGCGTGCCGGTGCTCTACGCGCAGATCCTCGCGGCGGCGCCGGCCGGTGGGCTCTCCAGCCTGCGCGCCGTCTCCGTCGGTGGCGAGGCGCCTCCGAAGGACCTGATCCGCGCCCACCACGAGGCCCTGCCCAACACGCCGCTCTTCAACGAGTACGGCCCCACCGAGGCCACCATCTGGAGCACCGCGCACCGCGTCTCCGCCACGGAGACGGGGCCGGTGCCCATCGGCCGAGCCATCCCCGGTGCCCGGGTGTACGTGCTGGACGAGCGATTCCAACCCGTCCCCGTGGGAGTCCCGGGCGAGCTGTTCATCGGCGGAGCGGGCGTGGCGCGTGGCTACCTCGGCAGGCCCGAGCTGACCTCCGAGCGCTTCCTGGGCGATCCGTTCGACACGACTCCGGGCGCTCGGCTGTACCGCACGGGCGACCGCGTGCGCTGGCGGAAGGACGGGGTGCTCGAGTTCCTCGGGCGTCAGGACGGACAGGTGAAGGTGCGGGGCTTCCGCATCGAGACGGGTGAAGTGGAAGCGGCGCTCGCCGCCCACCCCGGACTGCGTGAGGTGGCGGTGGCCGCGCGCGAGGACGGGCGGGGGGGCAGGCGGCTCGTCGGCTACGTCGTGCCCCACCAGAATCCAGGCCCCGGAGCGGACGCCCTGCGCGCCTTCCTCCGCGAGCGGCTCCCCGAGTACATGGTGCCGTCCGCCTTCGTGGAGCGCGAGGCCCTGCCACGCACGCGCACCGGCAAGGTGGACCTGGGTGCACTGCCGGCCCCGGAGGCCCAGGCCTCCGTCCGGAGCGCGGCGTACGTGGCGCCTCGCAACGAGCAGGAGGAGCAGCTCGCGCGCATCTGGTGCGAGGTGCTCGGCGTGGAGCGCGTGGGGGTGGATGACAACTTCTTCGAGCTGGGCGGTGACTCCATCCTCAGCATCCAGATCGTCACGCGGGCGGGCCGGGCGGGCATCGAGCTGTCGCCGCGCCAGGTCTTCCAGAACCCCACGGTGGCCCGGCTCGCGGCGGTGGCGAACACGCGGCTCGCCGTGAAGGCCGAGCAGGGGCCGGTGACGGGCCCGGTGGCGCTCACGCCCATCGAGCGCTGGTTCTTCGCCCAGGCGCCCGCGGAGCCACACCACTGGAACATGTCGCTCTTCCTGGAGGTGCGCACGACCCTGGACGCGGCGGTGTTGGAGCGCGCGCTGGGGCACGTGGTGGAGCACCACGATGCGCTGCGCCTGCGCTTCGCTCGTGGGGAGGACGGCTGGCGGCAGGCGTGCGCGGCCCCGGGCGAGCCCGTGCGGCTGGAGCGCGTGGACCTGTCGGGCGTACCGGCGGGCGAGCAGGCCGCGGAGCTGGAGCGGCGGGCCTCGGAGGTCCAGGGCTCGCTGCGGCTGGAGGAGGGCTCGCTGCTCCGGGCGGTGCTGTTCGACCTCGGGGCGGGGCGGTCCGGGCGGCTGTTGCTCGTGCTGCACCACCTGCTGGTGGATGGCGTCTCCTGGCGCATCCTCCTGGAGGATCTGCTGGCGGCGTACCAGCGGCTCGCGGCCGGTGCTCCGGTGGGCCTGCCGCCGAAGACCACCTCCTTCCAGGCGTGGGCCCGGGGCCTCTCCGAGCACGCGCTCTCGAAGGCGCTGGAGGCCGAGCGCTCCTGGTGGTTGGAGCGTCCCTGGACGCGCGTCACGCGCCTGCCGGTGGATCAGCCGGGAGGAGGGAACACCGAGGGCACGGCCCGGAGCGTGACCGCGAGCCTCTCCGTCGAGGAGACGCGAGCGCTCCTGCAGGACGTGCCGCGCGCATACCACACGCAGATCAACGACGCGCTGCTCACGGCGCTCGCGCGGACGGTGGGACGCTGGGCTGGCAATCCGCTGGTGCTGGTGGACGTGGAGGGCCACGGGCGCGAGGAGCTGCTCGCGGGCCTGGACGTCTCGCGCACGGTGGGCTGGTTCACCACGTACTACCCGGCGCTGGTGGATCTGCGGGATGCGGCGGGCCCCGGTGAGGCGCTGCGGGCCGTGAAGGAGCAGCTGCGCGCCGTGCCCTCCAAGGGCATGGGCTACGGGCTGCTGCGCCACCTGCGCGAGGACTCCGGGCTGGCCGCGCTGCCAGCCGCGGAGCTGAGCTTCAACTACCTCGGGCAGGTGGACGGTGCCCTGGCCGGGAGCGGGATGCTCACGCTCGCGCCCGAGGGTATGGGGCTCCAGCGTGGCCCCCGGAACCGCCGGCCGTACCTGCTCGACGTCATGGGCGCGGTGGTGGGAGGCCAGCTCCAGGTGACGTGGACGTACGGGGAGGCACTCCACCGCCGTGAGACCGTCGAGCGGCTCGCGGCGGACTTCCTGGAGCGCCTGCGCGAGCTGATCGCGCACTGCCAGTCTCCGGAGGTGGGTGGCCACACGCCCTCCGACTTCCCGCTGGCGAAGGTGAAGCAGAACCAACTCGACAAGCTCTCCGCCCGTTTCGGCAAGAAGACCCGATGAGCGACAACATCGAAGACCTGTACCCGCTCTCCCCGCTCCAGCAGGGCCTGCTCTTCCACGTCCTGCAGGAGCAGGGCGGTGGGCTCTACATCAACCAGCTCGCGTGCGAGCTGCGCGGGCGGCTGGAGCTTCCGGCCTTCACGGAAGCCTGGCGGCGGGCGGTGGCGGCGCATCCCATCCTGCGCACGGCCCTCGTGTGGGAGGACGTCGACGCGCCCCTCCAGGTGGTGCTCAACGAGGTGGAGCTGCCGCTCGTGCAGGAGGACTGGCGCCAGCTGCCGCCCTCCGCGCAGGAGGCACGCTTCGCCACGTGGATGGAAGAGGACCGGCGCCGGGGCTTCGAGCTGGGCGAGCCGCCCCTGCTGCGGCTCACGCTGCTGCGCACCGCCGACGCGGCGTACCGCTTCGTCTTCAGCCACCACCACATCCTGCTGGACGGGTGGTCCGTTCCCATCCTCATCCGGCAGGTCTTCGTCCTCTACGAGAGCCTCGTGCGGGGCCTCACGCCACGGGTGGAGCAGGCGCGGCCCTACCGCGACTACATCAGCTGGCTCGAGGAGCGTGGCCTGGAGGAGTCCGAGCGCTTCTGGCGCCGCTCGCTCGCGGGCTTCTCCGAGCCCACCGAGCTGGGGAAGGGCCATCCAGGAGCGGGAGGCTCGCCAGCATCCGGCCGGGGTGCTGGCCGGGTGCACCTGTCCGCCTCCACCACCGAGGCGTTGAGCGCGCTCGCGCGCCAGCACGGGCTCACGCTCAACACCGTGGTGCAGGGCGCGTGGGCGCTGCTGTTGGGGCATTACGCGGGGACGAGGGACGTCGTCTTCGGCACCACCGTCTCGGGCCGTCCGCCGGAGCTGCCCGGGGTGGAGGGCATGGTGGGCCTGTTCATCAACACGCTGCCGGTGCGCGTGCGCCTGCCCGCGGAAGAGCCGCTCATCCCGTGGCTGAAGGGATTGCAGGCGTGGTTGCTGGAGATGAGGCAGCACGAGCACTCGCCGCTGGTGAAGGTGCAGCGCTGGAGCGAGGTACCGGCGGGCACGCCGCTGTTCGAGAGCCTGGTGGTGTTCGAGAACTACCCGGTGGACGCCGCGCTCACCGCGTCACTGCCTTCTCTGGAGGTGCGGGACGTGCGCTCGGTGGAGGCGGACCACCATCCGCTGACGCTCGTGGCCGTGCCGGGGCGTGAGCTGCGATTGGAGCTCGCCCACGAGTACGCGCGCTTCGACTCGGGCCATGTGGAACGGATGCTGGGGCAGCTTCGCTCCCTGCTGGAGTCCATGGCCGCCCGGCCGGAGCAGTGGCTGCGTGAGCTGTCCCCGGTGGACGAGGCCGCGCGCCAGCAGCTGCGCAAGTGGGGGACCTCGGGAGGCGCGGCCACCGGACCGGCGGTGCTGCACCGCCTCTTCGAGGAGCAGGTGGCGCGGACGCCGGACGCGGAGGCGCTGGTGTTCGGCTCCCAGCGGCTCACGTACGGAGAGCTGGACGCGAGGGCCAATCAGCTCGCGCATCACCTGCGCGGGCTCGGGGTGGAGGCGGAGTCCCGGGTGGTGCTGTGCCTGGAGCGCTCGCCGGAGCTCATCATCGCCATGCTGGGCGTGCTCAAGGCCGGCGGCGTGTACGTGCCGTTGGATCCTGCGTGGCCGGCGGCGAGGCTCCAGTCCCTGCTGGAGGACTGCGGTGCCGCCGCGGTGCTGGTGCAGTCGCGGACCTCCGCCTGGCTGGAGGGGCGCGAGGTGCCTCGGGTGGTCCTCGACGCGGAGACGGAGGTGCTTGCGCGGGAGCCCCGGACGGCTCCCGAGGTGCGTGTGCACCCCGAGCAGCTCGCCTACATCATCTATACGTCGGGCTCGACGGGCAGGCCCAAGGGCGTGCTGGTGGAGCACCGGAACGTCTGCAACACCGTGCGGGTCTCCCGCTGGGCCTGGGCCGTGGCTCCGGGCAGGCGCGTGTTGCAGTTCGCCTCGGCGAGCTTCGATGCGTCCGTGTCGGAGATCTACGGCGCGCTGCTGGAGGGCGCGACGCTGGTGCTGGCCTCGCGCGAGGCCATCCAGCCGGGGCCGGATCTGGCGCGGCTGCTACGCGAGGAGCGAGTGACGGCCACCATGCTCACGCCCTCCGTGTTGGAGGTGACACCGGCCGGGGAGCTGCCCCTGCTGGAGACGGTGATGGCGGCGGGCGAGGCCTGCAACCCGGGGCTGACGAAGCGCTGGGGGACGGGGCGGCGCTTCATCAACGTGTACGGTCCCACGGAGATCACCATCTGCGTGACGCTCGCCGACTGCGTGCCGGGTGCGCCCGTGACACCCCTCGGTCCGCCGATCGGTGGAGCCCGGGCCTATGTGCTCGACGAGACGCTGAGACCCGTGGCCCCTGGGGTCCGGGGTGAGCTGTACGTGGGAGGAGCGGGGGTGACCCGAGGCTACCTCGGGAGGCCGGAGCTGACGGCGGAGCGGTACGTGCCGGATCCGTACTCGGAGGAGCCCGGTGCCCGCATGTACAAGACGGGCGACGTGGTGCGGTGGATGCCGGACGGACAGCTGGAGTTCTTCGGCCGCGCGGATGATCAGGTGAAGCTGCGCGGGTTCCGCATCGAGCTGGGGGAGATCGAAGCCGCCCTGCGCGACGAGGACTCGGTGGCCGAGGCGGTGGTGGTGCTGCGCAAGGGGGCTCAGGGAGAGTCGAAGCTGGTGGCGTACGTGGTTCCCGTGCAGGGGGGGCCGGCGCCCTCGTTGCGCGAGCTGCGGGAGCGATTGGGCGAGAGGCTGCCGGAGTACATGGTGCCCGCGGCCTTCGTGGTGATGGAGGCACTGCCCCTCAACACGAGTGGCAAGGTGGATCGCCGGGCGCTGCCCGCGCCGGAGCTGTCGCGGGAGGTGCCGGAGACGTACGAGCCGCCGCGCACTCCCGCGGAGCGCGCGCTGGCGGATGTCTGGGCCCAGGTGCTCGGGCACGAGCAGGTGGGCATCCACGATGACTTCTTCGAGCTGGGCGGTGACTCCATCCTCGCTATCCAGATCATCTCGAGGGCCACGCAGGCGGGAGTCCACGTCACCGCGAAGCAGCTCTTCCAGCATCCGACGATCGCGAAGCTGGCCACGGTGGCGGGAGCAGCGCCGGTGGTGGTGGCCGAGCAGGGGCTGGTGACGGGCCAGGTGGTGCTCACGCCCATCCAGCGCTGGTTCCTCGAACAGGAGCGGCCGGGCTCGCACCATTACAACCAGGCGCTGCTCTTCTCGCTGAACGAGCCGGTGGACGCGGGGTTGTTGGAACAGGCGCTGAGACACCTGCGCCTGCACCACGATGCGCTGCGCCTGCGCTTCACGAGGGACGGCGAGGGCTGGCATCAATCCAACGGGGGTGACGAGGGGCACTTCCCGCTGGAGCGGGTGGACCTGTCTGGACTGGAGCCGGCCGCGCGTGGCCCGGCCCTGGAGGCGCATGCCGCGAGGACCCAGGCCTCGCTGGAGCTGGGTAATGGGCTGCTCGCGCGAGCGGCGCTGTACGAGATGGGAGCGGGAGAGCCTCGGAGGCTGCTGCTCGCCATCCATCACCTGGCGGTGGACGGGGTGTCGTGGCGGGTGCTGCTGGTGGATCTGCTCACGGCGTTGCGACAGCTCCAGTCGGGGGCCGCGGTGCGGCTGCCACCGAAGACGACGTCCTTCCAGCAGTGGGCGGAGCGATTGGAGGCCTACGCCCAGACGCCGGCCGTGCGGGAAGAGTCCGCGTACTGGCTGGGGCTGCCATGGGAGCGCATCTCCCGCCTGCCAGTGGAGCTCCCGGGAGGGGAGGACACCGAGGGCGCCGCGAGCGTAGTGCGGGTGGAGCTCGACGTGGAGGAGACCCGCGCGCTGCTTCAGGAAGTGCCGCGTGCCTGGCGGACGCGCGTGGACGAGGTGCTGCTCGCGGCGCTGGCGGAGACGTTCCGCCGGTGGACGGGCGCGCCCTGTCTGCGGGTGGACCTGGAAGGGCACGGGCGAGAGGACGTCCTGGAAGGCGTGGACGTGTCGCGCACGGTGGGCTGGTTCACCAGCCTGTATCCGGTGCTGCTGGAGACGGGTGACGGCAGGACGCCCGAGTCGGGTCTCAAGGCCGTGAAGGAGGCGCTGCGGCGCATTCCGCGGCGGGGCCTGGGCTTCGGCCTGCTGCGCTACCTGTCGCGGGAGGGGGAACTGTCCGCGCGCCTGCGTGCGTTGCCGGAGGCGGAGGTGTCCTTCAACTACCTGGGGCAGGTGGACAACGTGCTGCCCGCGGAGTCTCCACTCGTCCTGGCCTCCGAGCCCCTGGGACCGACGCAGGATCCCCGGGCCCGCCGCTCCCACCGGATCGGCATCAATGCCCTCGTCTCGGGAGGACGCCTCCAGGTCTCCTGGGCGTATGGCACGCATCTCTACCGAAGGGAGACGCTGGAGTCCCTGGCGCGAGGCTTCCTGGATGCCGTGCGAGCCCTGCTCGGGCGCTGCACCGCGGAGGATGTGGCGAGTGTCCTCACTCCGTCCGACTTCCCGCTGGCGTCATTGGGACAGCAGGCGCTGGACGCGGTGGTGGAGCGGGTGGCCCGAGGCGGCGCACGAGGCCGGCGCGGACTCGAGGATCTGTATCCGCTCTCTCCTCTCCAGCAGGGCATGCTCTTCCATGTCCTCCAGGAAGGCAGCGGTGTGTACTTCAACCAGCTCGCGTGCGAGCTGCGCGGGACGCTGGACCTCTCGGCCTTCACGAGGGCGTGGCGGCAGGTGGTGGACGCACATCCGATTCTGAGGACGGCCACGGTCTGGGAGGGCGTGGAGGCGCCGTTGCAGGTGGTGTTTCGGGAGGTGGAGCTGCCGCTGACCCAGGAGGACTGGCGAGGGCTCCCGCCCGGTGAGCAGGAGGCGCGCTTCGCCGCGTGGCTGGAGGCCGACCGCCGTCGAGGCTTCGAGCTGTCCTCTCCGCCGCTGGCCCGGCTGGCGCTGCTGCGCACGGGAGAGGCGGTATACCGCTTCGTCTTCAGCCACCACCACATCCTGCTGGACGGGTGGTCCGTTCCCGTCCTCATCCGCCAGGTGTTCGTCCAGTATGACCAGCTCTCGCGAGGACTGACGCCCCAGGTGGAGCAGACGAGGCCCTACCGCGATTACATCGGCTGGCTCGCGGAGCGAGGACTGGAGGAGTCCGAGCGCTTCTGGCGCCGTTCGCTGGCGGGCTTCTCCGAGCCGACGGATCCGGGGCGGCTCTCCGCGAGTCAGGAGGCTTCGGGGGAGGGCCGGGGCTCGAGGCAGATCCACCTGTCCGCCGCCACCACCGAGGCGCTGAACGCGTTCACGCGCCAGCATGGGCTGACGCTCAACACGCTGATACAGGGCGCGTGGGCGCTGCTGCTGGGGCATCACGCGGGGACGAGGGACGTCGTCTTTGGCACCACCGTCTCGGGCCGTCCGCCGGAGCTGCCCGGGGTGGAGGGCATGGTGGGCCTGTTCATCAACACGCTGCCGGTGCGCGTGCGCCTGGCCGGAGACGAGCCGCTCATCCCGTGGCTGAAGGGATTGCAGGCGTGGTTGCTGGAGATGAGGCAGCACGAGCACTCGCCGCTGGTGAAGGTGCAGCGCTGGAGCGAGGTACCGGCGGGCACGCCGCTGTTCGAGAGCCTGGTGGTGTTCGAGAACTACCCGGTGGACGCCGCGCTCACCGCGTCACTGCCTTCTCTGGAGGTGCGCGATGTGCGTTCACTGGAGGCGGATCATCATCCGCTGACGCTCATCTCGTCGCCCGGACGCGAGCTGCCGTTGCATCTGTCGTATGACGGTGCGCGCTTCGACGCGGCGCATGTGGAGCGGATGCTGGAGCAGTTGCGCCACCTGCTGGAGTCGATGGTGGCGCGGCCGGAGCAGCGGCTGCGTGAGCTCTCCCCGGTGGACGAGGCCGCGCGGCGGGTGCTGCTGCGCGAGTGGAGCGGAGCGGGGAAGGCCGGCCACGCCCCCGCGCTGCTGCACCGTGCCTTCGAGGAGCGGGCCCTGGCGGCCCCGGAGGCCGAGGCGATCCGCTTCGGACAGCAGCGGCTCACGTACGGCGAGCTGGATACGAGGGCCAATCAGCTCGCGCACCACCTGCGCGGGCTCGGGGTGGTGGCGGAGACGCGGGTGCTGTTGTGCCTGGAGCGCTCGCCGGAGCTCATCTTCGCCATGTTGGGCGTGCTCAAGGCCGGCGGCGCGTACGTGCCGGTGGATCCGTCCTGGCCGGCGGCACGGTTGCGCTCCCTGCTGGAGGACTGCGGAGCGCCCGTGGTGCTCGTGCGGGAGGGCACGGCCGCGTGGCTGGAGGGGACAAGTGCGCGGCGGGTGCTGCTCGACGCGGAGCCGGAGCGCGAGTCGCTCGCACGTGCGTCGCGGACGGCACCCGAAGTGAAGCTCCACCCGGGACAGCTCGCGTACGTCATCTACACCTCGGGCTCCACGGGGAAACCCAAGGGCGTGCTGGTGGAGCACCGGGGCGCGAGCAACACCGTGAAGGCGTCGCGAGGGGCCTGGGCCATCGGGCCGGGCAAGCGTGTGTTGCAGTTCGCCTCGGCGAGCTTCGACGTGTCCGTCTTCGAGATCTACGGTGCGCTGAGCGACGGGGCGACGCTGGTGATGGCGCCGCGCGAGGCGTTGATGCCAGGAGCGGACCTGCTGCGGGTGTTGCGCGAGGAGCGGGTGACGACGGCGGTGCTCACGCCCTCGGTGCTGGAGGCGACGCCGGTGGAGGAGTTGCCCGCGCTGGAGTCGATGATGGTGGCGGGCGAGGCGTGCGGCCCGAGGCTTCCGGCGCGCTGGGGCGTGGGACGGCGATTCGTCAACGCGTACGGGCCCACGGAGGTGTCCATCTACGGAACCCTGACCGAGTGCGTACCGGGTGCGCCCGTGGCGCCCATTGGCCGGCCGCTGGCGGGGGCAAGCGCCTACGTGCTCGACGCGGACCTGCGACCGGTGGCCGTGGGAGTGCGAGGAGAGCTGTACATCGGTGGTGCGGGCGTGGCTCGCGGCTACCTCGGACGCCCGGAGCTGACGGCCGAGCGCTTCATTCCGGATCCGTTCTCGGAGGAGCCCGGCGCCCGCCTGTACAAGACGGGCGATGTCGTGCGGTGGATGGCGGACGGACAGTTGGAGTTCTTCGGCCGCGCGGACGAGCAGGTGAAGCTGCGCGGGTTCCGCATCGAGCTGGGGGAGATAGAGTCCGCGTTGCTCGCGGAGTCCTCGGTGGGCGAGGCGGTGGTGGTGCTGCGCAAGCGGGCCGAGGGAGAGCCCTGGCTGGTGGCGTACGTGGTCCCCGCGGCGGGCGGTCCAGCCCCCGTGGTACGCGAGCTGCGCGAGCGGCTGCGCGAGCGGCTGCCGGAGTACATGGTGCCCGCGGCCTTCGTGATGTTGGAGGCGCTGCCTCGCACCACGAGTGGCAAGGTGGATCGCCGGGCGCTGCCCTCGCCGGAGCAGGCACGCGAGGTTCCCACCGCCCATGAGCCGCCGCGCACTCCCACGGAGCGAGCACTGGCGGAGGCCTGGGCCCAGGTGCTCAGGCACGAGCGGGTGGGCATCCATGATGACTTCTTCGAGCTGGGGGGCGACTCCATCCTCGCCATCCAGATCATCTCGAAGGCCGCGCAGGCGGGAGTCCACGTCACCGCGAAGCAGCTCTTCCAGCATCCGACGATCGCGAAGCTGGCGACGGTGGCGAGAGCCGCGCCGGTGGTGGCGGCCGAGCAGGGGCTGGTGACGGGTCCGGTGGTGCTCACGCCCATCCAACGCTGGTTCTTCGAGCGGGAGTCGCCGGAGCCACACCACTACAACCAGTCCCTCCTGTTCAGCCTCGATGAGCCGGTGGAGGCGCAACTGTTGGAGCGGGCGCTGAGGCACCTGCGCCTGCACCACGACGCGCTGCGCCTGCGCTTCACGAGGGATGGAGAGGGCTGGAGTCAGAGCAACGGAGGGGATGAGGGACACTTCCCGCTGGAGCAGGTGGACCTGTCGGGACTGGAGCCTGCCGCGCGTGGCCCTGCCCTGGAGGCGCATGCCGCCCGGACCCAGGCCTCGCTGGACCTGGGCAGCGGCCTGCTCGCGCGAGTGGTGCTGTACGAGCTGGGGGCCGGAGAGCCTCGGAGGCTGCTGTTCGTCATCCACCACCTGGCGGTGGACGGGGTGTCGTGGCGGGTGCTGCTGGTGGATCTGCTCACGGCGTGGCGGCAGTTGCAGGCGGGGGCACCAGTGCGTCTGCCGCCGAAGACGACGTCCTTCCAGCAATGGGCGGAGCGGCTGGAGGCGTATGCACAGACGCCGGCCATGCGCGAGGAGGCCACGTACTGGCTGGGGCTGCCGTGGGAGCGCGTCACGCGCCTGCCGGTGGACAGGCACGGAGGGGAGAACACCGTGGCCTTCGCGCGGCAGGTGAGCGTGGAGCTCGACGCGGAGGAGACGCGGGCACTGATTCACGAGGTGCCGCGCGCCTGGCGGACGCGGATGGAAGAGGTGCTGCTGGCGGCGCTGTTGGAGACGTTCCGCCGGTGGACGGGGGCGGCGAGCCTGCTGGTGAACCTGGAAGGGCACGGGCGAGAGGACGTCCTGGACGGCGTGGACGTGTCGCGCACGGTGGGCTGGTTCACCAGCCTGTATCCGGTGCTGCTGGAGACGGCGGAAGGGCAGGGGCCGGAGTCGGGGCTCGAGGCGGTGAAGGAGAGGCTGAGGAGCCTTCCCCGGCGAGGCGTGGGCTTTGGCGTGCTGCGCTACCTGTCGCGAGAGGAGGAACTGTCCGCGCGCCTGGGGGCACTGCCGGAGGCGGAGGTGTCCTTCAACTACCTGGGGCAGGTGGACAACGTGCTGCCGGAGGGCACGCCACTGGCGATGGTGACCGAGCCGGTGGGCCCCACCTGGTCGGAGAGGACGCCGCGCCGCCACCTGCTGGACATCAGCGCAGTGGTGTCCGAGGGACGCCTGCGGCTCTTCTGGGCGTACAGCGAGAACGTGCACGAGCGGAGGACCGTCGAGGCGCTCGCGAGGGACTTCGTGAGCGCGCTGCGTGCGCTGGTGGCGCGCTGCGCGGAGGGAGCGGGAGGCTTCACACCGTCCGACTTCCCGCTCGCGCCGCTCGGGCAGGAGGCGTTGGACGCGCTGGTGGAGCGGGTGACGGGAGGGGATGCCCGGCGCCGTCGGAGCATCGAGGATGTGTACCCGCTCTCCCCGCTCCAGCAGGGGCTGCTCTTCCATCTGCTGAGGGATTCGACCTCGGGGGTGTACCTCAACCAGATGTCCTGGGAGGTGCACGGGGAGCTGGATGTGACGGCCGTCGCCCGCGCGTGGCAGGAGACGGTGGCGAGGCACACCCTGCTGCGCACGGCCTTCTTCTGGGAGGGCCTGGAGGTGCCGCTGCAGGTGGTGCTGCGAGACGCCCAGCTCCCCATCCGCTCGGAGGACTGGCGGGGGCTGGAGCCCTCGGAGCGCGAGGCGCGGCTGGCCGCGTGGCTCGAGGAGGATCGGCGCCGCGGGTTCGAGCTGGAGCGGGCGCCGTTGATGAGGCTCGCCCTGCTGCGAGTCGGAGATCGGGCCTGGCGCTTCGTGCTGAGCTACTCGCACGTGCTGCTGGATGGCTGGTCGATGCCCCTCATGGTGGGCGAGGTGTTCGCGCGCTACGGAGCGCTGACGAAGGGTGTCGCGCGCACCTGGCCCGAGGCGCGTCCCTACCGTGACTTCATCGCCTGGCTGGGGCGGCAGGATCTAGGAGTGGCCCGGGAGTTCTGGAGCCGTTCGCTCGCGGGCTTCACGTCGCCCACGCGCGTGGGAGCGGATCGCGGCCCTGTGTCGGAAGGCATGCCCGTGCGCCGCGAGCAGCGGATGCACCTGGCGCCGGAGCAGGCCGCGACACTCCAGGCGTTTTCGCGCCGCCACCAGGTGACCTTGGGGACGTGCATCCAGGGGGCCTGGGCGCTGCTGCTGCGCCACCATGCCGGCGAGGATGACATCGTCTTTGGCAACACGGTCTCTGGCCGTCCCGCGTCCCTGCCGGGCGTGGAGGAGATGGTGGGCCTGTTCATCAACACGCTGCCGGTGCGCGTGCGTGTGCCTCGCGGCAAGCCCGTGGGCCAGTGGCTGCGAGAGCTACAGGCCTGGCTGGTGGAGATGCGGCAGTACGACTACACGCCGCTGGTGGAGGCGCAGCGCCGAAGCGAGGTACCGCTCGGGACGCCGCTCTTCGAGACGCTGGCCGTGGTGGAGAACTACCCGGTGGACGGTGTGGCCGGGAAGGGGACGGCGCTGGAGATCCGCGACGTCCGGGGCCACGAGCTCGACAGCTTCCCGTTGACGCTGATCGCGGAGCTGCACGAGGGGGTGGGCCTGACCCTGTACCACGACGAGCGCCGCATCGACGCGGCGGACGCGGAGCGGATGCTGGGGCACCTCCGGGTGTTGCTCGCGCGGATGGTGGAGGAGGCCGAGCGCCCGGTGGTGGAGCTGTCGCCGCTGGACGGGACGGAGCGCCAGCGGGTGCTGCGCGAGTGGAACGCGACGGCGGTGGCGCGCGGGGAAGGGGTGGGGCTCGCGGCGCTGTTCGAGACCCAGGTGGAGCGCACGCCGGAGGCTCTGGCGGTGGTGATGGGGACGGAGCGGCTCACGTTCCGCGAGCTGGACGCGCGAGCGAACCAGGTGGCGCACCGGCTGCGGCGGGTGGGCGTGGGCCCGGACGTACGGGTGGGCCTGTGCGTGGAGCGTTCGCTGGAACTGGTGGTGGGCCTGTGGGGCATCCTGAAGGCCGGTGGCGCGTACGTGCCGTTGGATCCGGCATATCCGCCCGACCGGCTGCGCTACATGTTGGAGGACTCGGAAGCGGGGGTGGTGGTGACGGTGGGGGGCGCGGCCGAGGGGCTGGTGGGGCCCGGGACGCGGCTGTTGCGGTTGGACGCCGAGGCGGAGGCGTTGCGCGGGGAGCCGGAGACGCCGGTGCCGGGTGGGGCGGGGCCGGAGCACCTGGCGTACGCCATCTACACCTCGGGCAGCACGGGCCGTCCCAAGGCCGTCATGGTGCGGCAGGGCGCGGTGGCCAACCTCGTCGAGGCGCTGCATCGGGCGGTGTATGCGCCGCTGGAGTCCGGGCAGCGGGTGAGCGTCAACGGCTCGGTGTCGTTCGACACCTCGGTGAAGCAGCTCTTCCAATTGCTGCGCGGGCACACGCTGGACGTGACGCCAGAGTCCGTGCGCTTCGACGGTGAAGCCCTGCGCGAGTACCTGGAGCGGCGGAAGGTGGATGTCTTCGACTGCACGCCCTCTCAGTTGCAACTCCTGCTGGAGACGGGCTGGCTGGAGGAGGCCACGCACCCCGTCACCCTGCTGATTGGCGGCGAGGCCATCTCGGAGACGCTGTGGCGGCGCCTGGCCGCCTCGCGCGTTGTGCGAGCCATCAACGTGTACGGCCCCACCGAGTGCACGGTGGACGCGACGGTGTGCCCCATCACCCGGGAGTACGAGCGCCCGGTGCTGGGCCGGCCCATCGAGAACGTGCGGCTGTACGTGCTGGACGGGCACGGGCAGCCGGTGGGAGTGGGGGTCGCGGGAGAGCTGTACATCGGAGGGGCGGGACTGGCGCGCGGGTACCTCGGGCGTCCGGACGCGACGGCCGAGCGCTTCGTGCCGGATGCATTCGGAGGCGAGCCCGGCGCGAGGCTGTACCGGACGGGAGACCGGGCCCGGTGGTTGGCGGATGGAACGGTGGAGTACCTCGGGCGGGTGGACTTCCAGGTGAAGCTGCGCGGCCACCGCATCGAGCTGGGCGAGGTGGAAGCGGCCCTGCGCGAGCAGCTCTCGGTGCGAGACGCGGTGGCGGCGGTGCGCGAGTACGGACCGGGAGATCAGCGGCTGGTGGCCTACGTGGTGGCCGCGGCGCCGGTGGACACCGCCGTGCTGCGGGCCGCGCTCAAGACGCGCCTGCCCGAGCCGATGGTGCCCGCGGCGATCGTCGAGCTGCCCTCGTTCCCGCTCACCCCGAGTGGCAAGGTGGATCGGAAGGCGCTGCCGTTGCCGGGAGTGGCCTCGAGGAGCGTGGGCTTCATCGCACCGCGTACGGAGACGGAGCGGCGGCTCGCGGAGCTCTGGGCGAGGACGCTGGGCGTGGAGCGCGTGGGCGTGACGGACTCCTTCTTCGAGCTGGGCGGGCACTCTCTGCTGGCCACGCAACTGGTGTCGCGCGTGCGTGGCGGCTTCAAGGTGGAGTTGCCGCTGCGTGCCGTCTTCGAGTCCCCCACGCTGGAGGCGCTCGCCCGCCGGGTGGAGGAGTCGCCGAGGCTCGCCACGGGGGCTGGGGCACCGCCGCCGCTGGTGGCGAGACCGCCGGGAGAGGCGCCGGTGCTTGGCTTCGCGCAGCAGCGGCTGTGGTTCCTGGATCGGCTGCAACCGGGGAGCGCGGCCTACAACATCCCCTACGGGGTGAGGCTGACGGGCGCGCTGGACGTCCAGGCACTGGAGCGGGCGCTGGAGGCGATCGTCCAGCGCCACGAGGTGTTGCGGACGACGTTCGGCGAGAGGGACGGCGAGCCGGTGGCGTGCGTGGCGGAGCGGATGCGGGTGGAGCTGGCGAGGGTGGAGCTCTCGGGGCTCGCGGAGGAGGAGCGCGAGGCCGAGATGCTGCGGCGCGCGAAGAGGGAAGCCCGGACGCCCTTCGTGCTCGCGGAGGGGCCGCTGCTGAGGACCACGCTGTTGCGCCTGGGAGAGGCCGAGCACGTGCTGTTGATGACGATGCACCACATCGTCACGGATGGCTGGTCCACGGGCATCTTCGTGAAGGAGCTGGCGGCGCTGTACGGAGCCATGACGCGAGGAGAGCCGAGCCCGCTGCCGGAGCTGTCGTTGCAGTACGCGGACTACGCGCGTTGGCAGCGGGAGTGGCTGAAGGGCGAGGTATTGGAGGCGCAGCTGGCGTACTGGCGCCAGAAGCTGGCGGGCAGCCCGCCGGTGCTGGCGCTTCCGCTGGACAGACCGCGCCCCGAGGTGCCGGTGTTCCAGGTGGGCACGCGGATGCTCTCCCTGTCGGGGGCGCTGGTGGAGCCGCTCCAGACCCTGGGGCAGCGAGAGGGAAGCAGCCTGTTCATGGTGCTACTGGCGGGATTCCAGGCGCTGCTGGGGCGCTGGAGCGGGCAGGAGGACATCGTAGTGGGCACGCCGGTGGCGGGCCGCACGAGGGCGGAGGTGGAGGGGCTGATCGGCTTCTTCGTCAACACGCTGGCGCTGAGGACGGACGTGGGAGGAGCGCCGACGTTCCGGGAGCTGCTGGCGAGGGTGAGAGAGGTAGCGCTGGGAGCGTATGCGCACCAGGACGTGCCCTTCGAGAAGCTGGTGGAGGAGCTGAGGCCGGTGCGGGACATGCGGTACACACCGCTGTTCCAGGTGATGTTCTCGCTGCAGAACACGCCCAGGTCGCGGCTGGAGCTGCCGGGCCTCACGCTCAACGGCCTCGAGCCGGTGGGGGGCAGCTCGAAGTTCGATCTCTCCCTGTCGCTGGAGGAGTGGGAGGGAGGACTGCGGGGGTTGTTCAGCTACAACGCCAGCCTCTTCGACGCGGGCACGGTGGAGCGTTGGGCCACGGAGCTGGAGGCGCTGCTCGGCGCGGTGGCGAAGGAACCGGACCAGCCCCTCGCGCGCCTCCTGGGAGACGGAGCCGCAAGGGTGCGTTCCGTGCCTCCGCCGCCACTGCCGTCCGTCCCGGCGCGGTCCGGGTATGTGGAGCCCGAGGGCCCCGTGGCGTTCGAGCTGGCACGGCTCTGGCGCGAGCTGCTCCGGGTGGAGCGGGTGGGGATGCACGACGGCTTCTTCGAGCTGGGCGGGCACTCGCTGCTGGCCACGCAGCTCGTGGCGAGGGTGCGCAAGGTGTTCGGGGTGGAGGTACCGCTGCGGGCCCTCTTCGAGGCTCCGACACTCGGCGCGCTGGCCATGCGCGTCGCTTCGGCCCGGAAGGTGAAGGCGGAGCCCGCTCTCAGGTCGGGTCCGAAGGAGGAAGTGCTGCCGCTCAGCTTCGCGCAGCAGCGGCTGTGGTTCCTGGAGCAGCTCCAGCCAGGGAGCACGGCCTACAACATTCCCTACGCGCTGCGGCTGGAGGGGCGGCTCGACACGGCGGTGCTGGAGCGCTGTCTGGAGGAGGTAGTGCGCCGGCATGAGATCCTCCGGGCCTGTTTCGAGAGCCGGGCGGGCGAGCCGGTGCTGCGCATCGCCGGGTCGCTGCGGCTGCCGCTGGCGCCGGTGGATCTGTCGGAGCTGGACGCCGGGAGGCGGAGCGGGGAAGTGGAGCGGCTCGCGTCCGAGGAGGCGAGCCAGCCGTTCGTGCTCTCCCGGGGGCCGCTGCTGCGAGCGAAGCTGCTGCGGCTGGGAGAGACGGAGCACGTGCTCTTGCTGACGGTGCACCACATCGTCTTCGACGGCTGGTCGGCGGGGCTGCTCTTCCGGGAGCTGGCGGCGCTGTACGGGGCCATGACGCGAGGAGAGCCGAGCCCGCTGCCGGAGCTGCCGTTGCAGTACACGGACTACGCGCGCTGGCAGCGGGAGTGGCTGAGGGGCGAGGTGTTGGAAGAGCAGCTGGCGTACTGGCGCCAGAAGCTGGCGGGCAGCCCGCCCGTGTTGAACCTGCCCCTCGACAGGCCGCGCCCGAGCACGAGAGGCACGAGGGCGGGCCGGGTCCCGGTGGTGCTGTCCCGTGAGCTGAGCGAGGCACTGGAAGCCTTGGGGCAGCGAGAGGGAAGCAGCCTGTTCATGGTGCTGCTGGCGGGATTCCAGGCGCTGCTGGGGCGCTGGAGCGGGCAGGAGGACATCGTGGTGGGCACGCCGGTGGCGGGCCGCACGAGGGCGGAGGTGGAGGGGCTGATCGGCTTCTTCGTCAACACGCTGGCGCTGAGGACGGACGTGGGAGGAGCGCCGACGTTCCGGGAGCTGCTGGCGAGGGTGAGAGAGGTAGCGCTGGGAGCGTACGCGCACCAGGACGTGCCCTTCGAGAAGCTGGTGGAGGAGCTGAGGCCGGTGCGGGAGATGAGGCACTCGCCGCTGTTCCAGGTGATGTTCGTGCTGCAGAACCTCCCCGCCCGAGAGGTGTCGCTGCCGGAGCTGAAGCTGTCCACGGTGGAGCAGGAGGGCGCGGAGGCGAAGCTCGATCTGACGCTGAGCTTCGTCCAGACGCGGGAGGGACTGCGGGGCGTGTTCTCCTACGACGCGGCCCTCTTCGAGCCGGCGACGATCGAGCGCCTGGCGAGACACCTCGAGGTGCTACTGACGGCGGTGGCGGCGGCACCGGATCGACGGGTGGCGGAGGTGGAGTTGCTGGTGAGAGAGGAGCGGGCCCGGGTGCTGGTGGACTGGGGCCGTGGACCACGCGTGGAGGCGCCGGAGGAGACGCTGGGGCAGCTGCTGGAGCTTCAGGCGGCACGGATGCCGGAAGCGGGAGCGGTGGAGGGGAGCGGGCAGCGGCTGGGCTACCGCGAGCTGTGGGAGCGGGCGCGGAGGCTCGGACACCGGCTGCGGCGAGAAGGAGTAGGCCCGGAAGTACGGGTGGGCGTGTTGCTGGAGAAGAGCGTGGAGGCGGTGGTGGCCTTCTGGGGCGTGCAGCTCGCGGGGGGCGTGTACGTCCCGCTGGAGGCGACGCAGCCGCCGGAGCGCCTGGCGTGGATGGCGGAGGACGCGGACGTGCGCGCGGTGGTGACGCGGCGGGGCCTGGAGGAGCGGTGCCGGCTGTCCGGGAGCGTCCGGGTGGTGCGTTGGGAGGAGCTGGAAGCCGGGGATACAGGCCCGCTGGAGAGTGGAGCGCGGCCGGAGAACGCGGCCTACGTCCTCTACACCTCGGGAAGCACGGGGAGGCCGAAGGGCGTGGTGGTGACGCACGGAGGCGCGTGCGATCTCATCCGCGGCAAGGCGAGGTCGCTCGGATTGGGCGGAGACACCCGGGTGTTGCAGTTCGCCTCACTGGGCTTCGACTCGTCGCTCTGGGAGTACCTGCTCGCACTGGGGACCGGAGGAACGCTGTACGTGCCTCCGGGAGGGGCGGTGCCGCTGGGAGACGAGCTGCGGCGCGCGCTGGTGGAGGGCCGGGTGACGGTGGCCACGCTGCCGCCGTCGGTGCTGGCGCTGCTCGCGGAGGAGGGGCTGGAGCACCTGCGGGTGGTGTTCTCCGTGGGCGAGGCGTGCCCGGCGGAGCTGGTGGAGAGGTGGAGCCGTGGTCGGCGCTTCCTCAACGGGTACGGACCGACGGAGGTGACGGTGTGTGCCACGTGGGAGGAGTGCGTGGCGGGCGAGGTCCGGCCGGCCATCGGGAGGCCGCTGCCGAACGTCCGGGCGTACGTGCTGGACGAGGCGATGAGGCCGGTGCCGCCGGGCCTGGCGGGGGAGCTGTACGTGGGAGGGCCGGGGCTGGCGCGGGGCTACGTGGGGAGGCCGGAGCTGACGGCGGAGCGCTTCGTGCCGGACGCCTTCTCGGGCGAGCCGGGGGCGCGGCTGTACCGGACGGGAGACGTGGTGCGCTGGCGGGCGGACGGGCGGCTCGACTTCGTGGGCCGGGTGGACGCGCAGGTGAAGGTGAATGGCGTCCGGGTGGAGCCCGGGGAGGTGGAAGCGGCGCTGCGGGAGCTGGCGGGCGCGAGACAGGCGCACGTGACGGTCTGGCGGAGCCCCTCGGGAGAGACGCGGCTGGTGGCGTACGTGGTGCCCGGCGAGTCCACGCCGCGCGAGGCGCTGGGTCTCCGCGCGCGGTTGCGCCAGCGTCTGTCGGAGGCGATGGTGCCCTCGGCATGCATCTACCTGGAGTCCCTGCCGCTCACCACGAGTGGCAAGGTGGACGGGCACGCCCTGCCCGCGCCGGAGGAGACGGGGGCTCATGGCCGGGCCTCGGTGCCGCCGAGGGATGAGCTCGAGCGGGAGCTGGCACGCGTCTGGGAGGAGGTGCTCGGAGTGTCCTCGGTGGGCGTGACGGACTCCTTCTTCGAGCTGGGCGGACAGTCGTTGCTGGCCGTGAGGCTGGTGGCGAGGCTCCAGGAGCGGTTGGGGCACGTCATCCCGCTGGCGGCGCTCTTCGAGGGGCCCACGATCGAAGCGCTGGCCGCCCGGCTGCGCGCTGGCTCGCTGGCTCCGGCCCGGGGCAACCTCGTCACGCTCCAACCCGGGGGCACGCGCACGCCGACCTTCTGGGTGCATCCGGTGGGCGGCAACGTGCTCTGCTACGCGGAGGTCGCTCGGCACCTGGGCCCTGGGCGTCCCTTCCACGCCCTGCAGGCGACGGGGCTGGACGGTCGGGAGGTGCCCCTCGCGAGCGTGGAGGACATGGCCCGCCGGTACGTGGAGCAGGTGCGCTCCATCCAGCCCGAGGGGCCCTATCTCCTCGGCGGCTGGTCGCTGGGCGGCGCGGTGGCCTTCGAGATGGCGCGGGAGCTGCGGCGCCAGGGGCAGGAGGTGGCCCTGCTCGTCCTGCTCGACAGCTTCGCTCCGAGCGGGTCGCCCGCGCGAGAGCCGGAGTCCGCCGAGCTCCTGGCCGGTTTCGCAGCGGATCTGGCCCGGAGTGCCGGGCGCGAGGTGTTCCTCACGCCCGACGCCCTGGCGGGCCTGACGCCCGAGGAGCAGCTCCGGACCCTCTGGACGCGAGTGCGCGAGGCGGGCCTGTTGCCTCCCGGTACCGGGCTGGAGGAGCTGCGCGCGCTGCTGGAGGTGGCCCGGGCCAACCTGGGCGCGGTGGCGCGGTACCAACCCGAGCCCTACGAGGGGCGGGTGGTGTTGCTCAGGGCGGGCGACGCGCGGAGGGACGCGGGTGTGGACCCCACTCACGGCTGGGGACGCCTCGTGCCCTCGGGGCTCGCCGTCGAGGAGGTGCCCGGCGATCACCACGGCCTGCTGCGAGCGCCCCACGTCGGGGCACTGGCGGAGCGGTTCGAGCGCTGGTTCGGGGTCGTGGAGGCGCCGTCCGGAGGCGAGGAGTCAGGGAGCGGAGGGTCGGGGCGCGGGGAGAGCGGCACGGGTTGAGACCCGGGGTCCGGGTGGGCTCGCGGGAGGCGCCAGCGAGTCCACCAGCCCCTGCGCCACGGCCGCGGCGAAGGCCTCCAGCGTGCGCTCCTCGCGCCAGCGGGCCACCTCCTCGTAGTCCAGCGCGTGATGCGTCTCGATGATGACCGAGGGCATGGGGGGCTTGCGCAGCACGAAGATGCGCTGTCCTGGCTGGTGCCGGCTCACGAAGGTGCCCGGCTGCACGGGATCGGACGCGTACAGGCCGACATAGTCTTCCCCTCCGTAGGGGAAGAACCCGGCCTCTCCCATGCGCCGGGCGAGGGCCCGGGCCACGGTGAGCCGCTGGGACAGCAGGGGCTCGGCGGTGTCGTCCGCGTACAGCACGCTGTACCCCGGTGCCGCGTCGTTCCGCAGGCACCACTGGTCCGGCGCTCCCATCCACCAGCTCGCCTCGCCCCGGGCATCCGAGTGCAGGCTCACGAAGAGCTCGGCCCGCCATCGCTCGGCCTCCGCGAGCCGATCCTGGTAGCGGGGCCGCTGTCCCGGCTTCCGGCTGAGCTTCACCTTGAAGTGCCCCGTGGCCTCCAGCCGCCGGGCCAGATCCTGCGCGACCCGGAGCGTGAAGGACTCCTCGGGCTCGCAGGTGACGGACGAGTTCCCCTCGTTCCCCGGCGCGCCGTGCCCCGCGTCCAGGTAGATGCGCTTGCGTCCGAAGCCGAGGGGGAACTCCACCCGCGCCACGGTGAGCGGAGCACTCGCGGCGGGCCACGTGGGCGGGGCCTCCACGGCGGGAGGCGCGGCGGAGGGCGCGACAGAGGGGACGGGGAGGGGCTCGGGTGGGGTGGACGCGGCTCGGGCCTGCTCCCCGCAGCCAGCGGAGGACAGGGCCAGGGCGAGCAACAGCGGCCACGCGGGGACTCTCGACATGTCCCCTCGGACCCCGGCCGGCGGGTGGACGTTCCCCAAAAAGACAACGGGCAGGCTCCCGAGTGGGAACCTGCCCGTCATCGACCTCGATCCTGGATCAGCCCGCGACTAGGCGCGGACCTCGGGAGCGGACTCGGTCTGGGGAGGAACGCTCTTCTCCCCACCCTCCGGCGGAGCCACCGGGGTCTTGAACGGCGAGGTCTCCATCGCCGCTTCGAGCACCTCGTCCATGCGGGTGGCGAAGATGAACTCGATGTCGTTCTTCGCCTGGTCCGGCACGTCCTGCAGGTCCTTGCGGCAGCGCTCCGGCAGGATGACGCGCTTGATGCCCGCGCGGTGAGCCGCCAGCACCTTCTCCTTGATGCCGCCCACGGGCAGCACCAGGCCACGCAGGGTGGCCTCGCCGGTCATCGCCGTATCGCCGCGCACGCGGATGCCCGTGAGCAGGCTGGTGAGGGCCGTGAGGATCGTCACGCCGGCCGAGGGACCATCCTTGGGGATGGAGCCCGCGGGGAAGTGCAGGTGCAGGTCCGTCTTCTCGAGGAAGTTCGGATTGATGCCCAGCGCCTCCGCCTTGCTGCGCAGGTAGCTCAGGGCCGCCGTGGCGCTCTCCTTCATCACGTCGCCGAGCTGGCCGGTGAGCGTCATGCCGCCCTTGCCCGCCATCTTGGTGGCCTCGATGAAGAGCAGATCACCACCGGCCGCGGTCCAGGCCAGACCCGTGGCCACACCCGGAACCTCGGTGCGCTCGGCGACCTCGGAGTAGAACGTCTCGGGCCCGAGGATCTCCTTGACCCGGTTTCCGTCGATGTTCTGCTTGTCGGTCTTCCCGCCGGCCACCTCGACCGCCACCGCGCGGCAGATGTCCGCGATGCGGCGCTCCAGGTTACGCACACCGGCCTCACGCGTGTACGAGACGGTCAGCGTCAGCAGCGCCTCGTCGGTGATGGTGATGTGGTCCGGGCTCAACCCGTGCTCCTTGAGCTGCTTGGGCACCAGGTGGATGCGGGCGATGCTCTGCTTCTCCTCGAAGGTGTAGCCCGACAGCTCGATGATCTCCATGCGGTCACGGAGCGGCCCGGGGATGGGATCCAGCTGGTTGGCCGTGGCGATGAAGAGCACCTTGGACAGGTCGAACGGCACGTCCAGGTAGTGGTCGCTGAAGGTGTTGTTCTGCTCGGGGTCGAGCACCTCGAGCAGGGCGGCGCTCGGGTCGCCGCGGAAGTCCGCGCCGAGCTTGTCGATCTCATCGAGCATCATGACCGGGTTCTTGGTCCCGGCCTTCTTCATGCTCTGGATGAACCGGCCCGGGAGCGCGCCGACGTAGGTACGCCGGTGGCCACGGATCTCCGCCTCGTCCCGGACACCACCGAGGGACAGGCGCACGAACTTGCGGCCCACCGCCTTGGCGATGCTCTGACCGAGCGACGTCTTACCGACACCCGGAGGCCCCACCAGGCAGAGGATGGGCCCGCGCATGTCGTTCTTGAGCTTGCGCACCGCCAGGTACTCCAGGATGCGCTTCTTGACCTTCTTGATGCCGTAGTGGTCCTTGTCCAGCGTCTGGCGGGCGTTCTCGATGTCGAGGTTGTCCTCGCTGAGCTTGGCCCAGGGCAGGTCGGCGATCCAATCGAGGTAGGTGCGCGCGACGGTGTACTCGCTGGAGGCCGCCGGAATCGTCTTCAGGCGGTTGAGCTCCTTGTTGGCGACCTTCTCCACGTCGGGAGGCAGGCCGGCCTTCTTCAGGCGCTCCTGCAGCTCGTCGAGCTCCTCCTCCTCCTCGCCCATCTCGCCGAGCTCTTCCTTGATCGCCTTGAGCTGCTGGCGCAGGTAGTACTCGCGCTGGGTCTTCGACATCTCGCCCTTCACGGCGGAGTCGATCTTGTTGGAGAGCTTGAGGATCTCGCGCTTGCGGTTGAGCAGCTCGAGCACGAGCTTCATGCGCGCCTTGAGGTCCACGGTCTCGAGGACGGCCTGCTTCTCCTCGATGGGGACGTCCACGTTGGCGGCGATGAGGTCGGCCAAGTGACCCGGGTGGGTGATGGACTCGACCAGCTCGGTGGCGGCGGCGGGCAGCTCGGGCATCAGCTCGATGACCTCGCGCGCCAGCTTCTTGAGGTTGATGCCCAGGGCCTCGACCTCGACGTTCTCCGCGGAGGTCTTGTCCTCCACGGCGTCGACGCGGGCCTTGAGGTAGGGAGCCTCCTGGACCAGGTCGAGCACGCGGAAGCGCGCCAGGCCCTGGACGACGAGCGAGTAGTTGTCCTCGCCCATCTTCAGGAGCTTCACGATACGGGCAACGGTGCCCATGGTGTAGAGGTCGGACGCACCGGGATCCTCCTCCTCGGCGCGGCGCTGGGTGACGACGCCGATGACCTGGTCGTCACGCACCGCGTCCTTGATGAGGGCGATCGTCTTCTGACGCCCCACCGCGAGCGGAAGGACGCCGCCCGGGAAGAACACCGAATTGCGCAGGGGGAGGATGGGGAGGACCTGGGGAATGTCCTCCTTGTTGATCATCCCCGGGGGGGCCATGGCCGCCGGCATTGCAGTTGCGGCGGAACCCTTCTTCTTCTCGTCGGACATGTAGTCGATGCCTCGGTTTCCAGCTCGGCCGGACGGCTTCCGTGCCGGTCAAACAACTCTGTTGTCGATCTTCTGTGGGAGTTGACTCAACGTAGCAACCAAAAAGGACATGGCAAACGCGCCCTTCGTTTTTCCTGAAGGTCGTCGGCTGCCGGACGGTTGCTCGCACACGCCCTGGGGGTGGGGCATGGTGGCGGTCCATCTTTGTCGCGACGCGGTGCGTGCTACATCAGGCCGCGTTTCCCAGGAGATACACCCTTGATGCATCCCTTCCGTTCGAGCGCGCTGGTGGCCGTCGCCCTGTGGGGGGCGGCATGCACCTCTCCGGTGGACGAGCCCGGCTCCACGTTGCCGGGCCGGTGCCAGGCGGAGGCCCCCGTGGTTTCGGCCCAGAAGACGGACATCCTCTTCGTCATCGACAACTCGGGGTCCATGGCCGAGGAGCAGGCGGCCATCGCGACCGAGCTGCCGGCCTTCCTGGACGAGCTGCGGAAGGGCAACGGGGTGGAGCAGGACTTCCGGGTCGGGGTCATCACCACGTCGGTGTACCAGCGAGCCTTCTTCGCCAACCGCGAGCAGTTCACGTTTTATCCCGACCAATCCGGTCGGTTGCAGGCCGTGCCGGACGAGCAGGGCCGGCCGACGGCCGAGCGCTTCATCGAGCAGAACGACCCGGACCTGCTGGGCAAGTTCCGCCGGCTGATCCGGCAGGGGACGAGGGGGAGCGGGCAGGAGTCGCCGCTGGAGGCGGTGAGGCTGGCGGTGACGCCGCCGCTGACGACGCTGGCGATCGCGGAGGGGGGGAACGGGGGCTTCCTGAGGGACGAGGCGCGGCTGCTGGTGGTGGTGGTGTCGGACGAGGAGGACTGCAGCTCGACCGAGCGCCCGCCGCCGGTGACGTTGACGGAGGACACGTCGAGGGATCTGTGCAGCGAGCAGGCGGACCGGCTGACGCCGGTGGCGGAGTACGCGCGGCTCTTCCGCAACCTGGGGGACGGGAAGGGAGGGACGCGGGAGGTGCTGTGGGCGACGATTGGCCCGGTGGCGCTGACGGACAAGAGGGCGGAGCTGGTGCTGGACAGGACGACGCAGGGGACGTTCGTGAGGAACGTAGATTGCCCGACGTCGTATGGACCGGGGTACCGGCAGAGGGAGATGGCGTCGCTGTTCGACACGGGGCTGAAGAACCTGGATTCGATCTGCCGTGCGAGCTTCCGGGAGACGCTGGTGTCGATCGCGACGCTGGCGAGGACGTCGCAGAGCATCGAGGTGGTGAACCTGCCGGACGGGAGACTCGCGCAGGTGAGGGTGACGAGGGAGGACGGGGAGGTACAGACCTGTAGCGTGGCGGGGGGAGACCTGACCTACACGCCGTCCGAGGAAGGCCGAGCCGCGCGGCTCTACTTCCAATCCTCGTGTCCGAGGAGACCGACGGATCAGAAGCTGGAAGTCAAACTGCTCTGCGCGAACTGACCCCCCGTGTATGCCCCCTCTCCCTCTGGGAGAGGGCTGGGGTGAGGGTATGTATCCCCCCCTGCGCACCCACAAGTCCCACCGGCCCAAACCGTCGGCCCGTTTGATCACCGAGCGACATTTCCTGGCGCATGTCAGCCCGCTCGTCATACTGAACCGAGTTTCAGGTCCAGTGTGGGACGGGGGACGTGATGAGTGCGACGGCCGAGAAGTTGTCGGTGACGGTAGAGGCCCTGAGAGAGCAGATCCGCCGGTTGCAGGCGGCGCCGAGACAGTACCTGGCGACGCTGCGGACGGGGGTGGAGGCCTTCGACGGGCTGCTGCCGGGGGGAGGACTGCCGTTGGGGCAGGTGGTGGAGCTGTGGGGAGAGGCGGCATCGGGGCGAACGAGCCTGGCGCTGAGGGCGGTGGCGTCGGCGCACCGTGAAGGGCGGCTGTGCGCGTACGTGGACGGACCGGGAGAGCTCTACCCGCCAGCGGCGGTGGCCGCGGGGGTGGATCCCTCCCGGCTGCTGATCGTGCGGCCGAAGACGGTGGAACAACTGGCGTGGTCGGCGGTGCAGCTGGTGCGGAGCGGGGCGTTCGCGTGCGTGGTGCTGGACCTGACGCGTGGCCCGGCGGGGGCGGGGAGGGGTGAGGGAGGAGTGCGGCTGTCACCGGCGGAGGGAAAGCGGCTGATGGACGCGGCGGTGCGAGGGGGGAGCCTGCTGGTGCTGCTGACGGCGCCGGAGGCGCCAGGGGACGGGATGATGAGGCTGCGGACCGAGTCACGAGGTGACGCGGGCCTGTCGGTGGAGGTGGTGCGAAGCCGGCAGGGAGGAATCGGATCGCGGACGCTGGTGCCGTGGAAGGCGCTCTACCCAGAGCTGACGGACGGCGAGTCCCCATGGGGAGCGGAGCTGCCGCCGGCGGAGGACGTGACGGTGCCGGAGCTCCCGAGGGAGGAGACGCCGCGCGAGGGCCACCGGGGAATCATGGGGCAGCGTCCGGGACGGGACGTGCCGATGCCGTCGCTGCGAGCGAGCCTGGATGCGGGCTCGGCGCTGCACTGAGGGAAGGGGAGGGGAACGGACATGAGGCTGGGGTATCTGCACTTTCCGCGCTTTCCGGTGCAGCGCAAGGTGATCGAGCTGCCGGAGCTGACGGGCAGACCGTTCGTGCTGGTGGAGGAGGTGCGAGGGCAGCAGCGGGTGGCGTGCGCGTCCACGAGTGCGCTGAAGGCGGGAGTGAAGGCGGGGATGACGCTGACGGCGGCGAACGCGCTGGAGCCGACGCTGAAGCACTTTCCCTACCGGCCCGAGGAGGAGCGGCGGGCGCTGGTGGGGATTGGAGAGATGCTGATGTCGGTGGCGCCGGGCTTCCAGGTGTCGGAGCCGGACGGGCTGTGGTTCGACGCGGGGGCGGCGAATCTGACGAATGGGGAGGAGGGGCTGTGCGCGAAGGTGCTGGCGCTGTGCTCGGAGCACGGGTGGAGGGGGAGGGTGGTGGTGGCCTCGGAGAAGTTCACGGCGCGGACGCTGGCGAGGCACGGGGCGAAGCGGATGGACGTGGTGGCGGATGGGGAGGGCGCGCGAGCGCTGGCCCCGCTGCCGCTGGGAGCGCTGGAGGGCCCTGAGCAGACGGCATTCGCGGCGCTCGGGCTGACGACATTGGGAGAGGTGGCGGCGCTGCCGGTGGGGGCGGTGACGGCGCGAGGGGGCGCGGCGGGCATGCGGGCGCACACGCGGTGCCGGGGCGGGGATGAGACGCCGTTCATCGCGGAGGTGCTGGAGGAGGTGCTGGAGGAGCGGCTGACGCTGGAGTGGCCGGCCGAGTCGCTGGAGCCGCTGCAGTTCGCGCTCAAGACGGTGCTGGACCGGCTGTGCGGGCGGTTGGGGGGCCGGAGGCGGGCGGCGGTACGGCTGAACCTCACGTTGAAGCTGGACCCCTCGGGACAGGCGGTGGTGCCGCTCACGCTGGCGAGGCCGACGGCGCAGTCGAAGATGCTGTTGGACCTGACCAGGCACCGGCTGTCGGACGTGCGGCTCGAGGGTCCGGTGGCGGGGCTGATCCTCCGGGTGGAGGAGGACTGCGAGGACCGGGGCCAGCAACTGTCACTGGGGGATGCCCCCGAGGGTGACGCGGCGCTGGAGGTGGTGCTTTCGAGGCTGGCGACGGCGCTGGGCGAGGACTCGCTCTTCATGGCGTCGCTGGAGGACACGCACCGGCCCGAGGACGCGTATGGGACCCAGACGTTCCGACCGCCGCCCATGAGGCGGGGCCTGGAGGGCGAGCTGCTCCAGTCGGTGGAGGAAGCGGAGCCGGTGCCGGAGGTGCTGCGGGAGAGGCCCTCGCGGGTGCTGACGAAGCCGACGACGATCGACGTGGAGATGACGGCTGCGGGGGAACTGCTGGCGGCGAGGCTCGGAGGACGGAGGCGCCGGGTGATGGCGCTGGTGGGACCGGAGCGGCTGAGCGGGGACTGGTGGGACGCGAGGCCGTACAGCCGGGACTACTACCGGGTGCACTTCGAGGGGCTGGGGCCGGCGTGGGTGTTCAGGGACGCGAGGGACGGCCGCTTCTACCTACAGGGCCTCTTCGACTGAGGGTGAGAACGAAGGGTCATTCCTTCCGAGGGTGACGCAGCGCTCGTGCGGCATCATCGAAGACCTTGGCCAGAGTTGGCTCCTCTGGACGGTGTGCTTCGATGAGAGCTGCGTCCTCCGGCTGGCCGATGAGCTGGAGCAGCACTGCGGCTCGGAGGGAGCTGTTGGGAGCGGTGACGACGATCAGTTTCCGAGCCAGGTCGCGCAGCTCGGAACGGGTCTCCTTTGGGAGGGCGGGCAGGACCTGCTCTTTATGCCGCAGCAGCAGTGATGCGAGGCACTCGCAGTAGTAAGCGACCGGATCTCGTTCATTCCGCTGGCCTGCCGTGTTCTCGAGCAAGGTGTGGGCAGTGGAGATGAACGAGGGGAGGGTCGAGAGCTGTTCTGCTGGCAGTTCCTCCTCGAGCACGTTGATGACGCCCGTCTTGTGCTCCACGGGAATGCAAGGGTCGAGGGCCCAGGTGCGAAGCTCTCCAGGAGTCTTCTCCAGGAGCACGAGCAGGCCCTGCAGGCTCTTATAGCGATCCGAGGTCAGCTTCTCCAGACTGCGCCGAACGACAGGCACCAGCTCCGGGTGGCGTCTCCTCCAAAGAGCGTGCACCACCGAAAACAGATCCCCAGGCTCTGGCGTGCCCTCTGCCAATCTCTCCAGCCTGCGCGCCAGGGTGGCTCGTACGTTCGTCTCCTCGATACGACCCAGAGCACTGACAATGGCCTCTACGACGGACGCTCCATCGTAATCATTCCGGGCTTCTTCAATAGCGAGCTGTTGTTCCAGGCGCTTGGCATTGGCCGCGCCGCCAAGCACCCCCAGACCGAAGGCTGCTGCCTGACGTACTCGAGCATCAGGGTCCTTCAGCATGGCATCCAGCAAGCTTCTCGCCCTGCGGGGTTGCTCGCCAATCCTTGATATCAGCGCGCGTGCCCGGTCCTCCTCTCCCCAGGCACATGCGTCTACCAGTTCGTTTCGCAACTGCTCCATGTCCATTGCGCGGGTCATCGCCTATCTGCTCGTCTAAGCCAAGTGGGGTAAGTCCTTTCAGGAGGGAGCTCCCGGTCGCGCTCGGGAGCAACTGGTCTGACAGTCAGACCAGTTCGTCCGGAGCGCGACCGGAAGGTGCCCCATCCTTTCCTGCAAGAGCACCCCTGAAAGAACTTAGGGCTCCTTTCAGAAACCGCCTCTGAGCGGAGCGCTCCCTCGGGCCACTCGGACTTGAGGGGGTTTTTGAAAGGAACTCTTACTCCAGCTGGCTTAGGGGAAGCTGGCCACCAGGAGGTACGTGGCGCTGGACCACGGCACCGTCGAGTAGGTACGATTCGTGGAGGGTCGAACTGTCCACCCGCAGCATGGACGCTATTGACAGAGAGTAGTTTATTGCTAATCGCTCTTGATTGGTTTGGGCATGTACATCTGGTCTGTTCGCGCCATGTCGCTGCTATATTCGTTGATGCACGAGCATTTGCCTACACACGTTCGTCTAAAGATTGGGACGTCAATGCCACCTTCGGTCATTGATATTTTGAGTGCTCCAAAGGCCATGCTGTAATAGTCAATCTTGGTGTGCTTGCTTTTTTGATTTGGATCATCTAGTTTTATCTCCTTGAGATATTTCTTGAATGATAGTTCTCCGCCGCAGTGGCGGAAGACGAGCATTTGATTGAACTCGCCCTTTTTGAAGTTGTTCTCGAATTCCTTGACGGAGGTGAACCATTTGTCCTCGTGCTTTTTTCCTTCCCATCTGGTTGGATTCAGCTTGGTGATCCAAATGCCGCCAGTGTAGGCCTTCTTTAGCAGTTCGATATCTATCAAAAACAGGACGGGGCCATAGGCGTTTAGTCTGCTGGCTCGATGGTGAATGTCCACTGAGTCAGCGAAGACGTCAAACCATACCCCCATGTCCTTGTCTATTTTGTCGGAGTTTTGAGGTGTCTGGTACAAACCTTTTTGCTCAATGGAGCCACGCGACAGTAGGGCGCCATTGCGTAGGAATTGGCAGGAAGTAATCACGCTGTTGGCGTGATGGATGTGCTCGACCCCTTCTCTTTTGAGCACTTCGTAGACTTTCTTCGCAGAGATTCTCATCGTCAAGCTCGTAGAGGTTGATTCTAATCAAGGATAATGAGGCGGACACTCAGCGGCTTGGGCGCTTCAGCTTCTTCTCCAGCCCGGGTGACACCAGCACTTGATTGTCCGCCGTCACCACCACTGCGGAGGCGCCGTACTTTTCCGCGAGCGCCAGCCCCTCCTGGCCTCCGAGGATGAACACGGATTTCGTCAGCACCTCCGCGTCCACCGCGCTCGGCGCGAGGAGCGTCGCTGAACGTGAGGCCGTTGCCGGGTAGCACGTCCGCGGATCGATGATGTGGTGGTAGCGCTTCCCCTCCAGGACAAAGAAGTTCTCGTAGTCGCCGCTCGTCGAGAACGCCGCGTCGGAGACCTCGAGCACCGCGAAGACGCTGTCCCGCTCTCCACGCGGATCCCGGATGCCCACCTTCCACGGCCGGTCCGCCTTCTTCCCCGCCGCGTAGAAGTCACCCCCGGCCTGCACGAAGAAGTCCTTGAACCCGAGCCCTCTCAGCTTCTTCACCGCCTGGTCCACGCCCCAGCCCTTCGCCAGCCCGCCCAACCCGAGCTGCATCCCCGCGCGCTTCAGCCGCACCGCGCACCCTGCCTCCCCTCCGTCCCCCACCAGCGCGAACTCCAGGTCCTTGTACGAGATGAGCTCGCACCGCTTCTTCAGCTCGGCCGGGTCCGGCAGGGCAGGGGTCAAGTCTGTCCCGAAGCGCCACATCCCTCGCAGTGCTGCCCAGGTCGGGTCGAACAGCCCTCCCGTCTGTTCCGCCCCCTGCACCCCTCGCCGCAGCGCCGCGCACAGGTCCTCGGGAATCGCCACGAACTCCCCGTCTCCCGCCTTGCGGTTCACCGCCGACAGCTCGCTGTCCGGGCGCCACTCGTTCATCACCTGGTTGACGCGCTCGAAGGCCGAGAACGCCGCGTCGAAACCCTCGCGCGCCTTCTCCGCCGTGCCTCCCACCAGCGTCACCGTCACCGTCGTCCCCATCATCGGGCGCGTCTCGGTGCGGACCCTCGGAGCGGGGGCAGCGGCCAGAACCACCAGCAGGGCACTCAGCATCATGGCCACCCTCTGTCCCATGAGAGCGCCTACTGCCGCCAGCGGTCCTCTCGTTGACCGCCTGTCCCAGGGCATAGTATGCAAATGTGCGCTTGTTGAGAATGAGTTTCAATTTCACCCACTCCGCGAAGGGCGCACCGGAGGTGGGAGGGCAGGGGTCCATGACACCCCGGGCCTTCGCCGTGGCCCTGGCATCGCTGACAGGCGCTGGAGTGGTGGCGCGAGTGCTCGCGCTGCCCCGGCTCCTGCCGGATCTCGATGCGGTGAATTTCGCTCGTTCTCTCCACGGCTTCGACCTGGCGGCGCAGGCCCCTCACTTTCCCGGTTACCCCGTGTACGTGGCCATGGCCCGGTTGGTCTCTGCCGCGGGTGCCCAGGAGGTGGTGGCGCTGGCCCTGCCCGGCCTCGTGCTCGGGGCGGTGGCCATCGGTGCCCTGGGTCTCGTCCTGCGGCCGTACCTCGGAGTGTTCGGGGCGCTGGCGGCCTCGGCCCTGCTGGCGCTGCTTCCCCTCCCGGTCCTCTTCGGTGCCACACCCGGCTCGGATGGGGTGGGGCTCGCGCTCCTGGCTCTCGCGGCCTGCGCCGTGCTGGTGGGTGACTCCTCGCCTCGGGCGGCGGTGCTCGCGGGCGTGGTGACCGGCCTGGCGCTCGGGGCCCGGCCCTCGTTCCTCCCGGCGTTGCTCGGACTGGCCCTGGTGGTGCCTCGCGGCCGTCGACTGGCGGCGCTCGTGGGGAGCGGGCTCGGCGTGGGGGCGTGGCTCCTCCCGATGGTGGCGCTCACGGGCCCGGCGGAGCTGCTGCGCATCGGCTCGGGTTTCCTGCGCGGCCACACGGGCGAGTGGGGCGGCACCGTGGCCGTGCGCCCGGAGCTCGGCTGGCGGTTGGAGAACTTCGGATTCGACATCGTCGCCGCGGGCCTCGGGCTGCCCTGGCCTGGTGTAGGCGGTGACTCCGCCATCCTGCTGGCCGCGCGTCTCCTCCTGGCGCTGGGACTGGCCGGGGCACTCGTGGCACTCATCCGTGCGGCGCTGCGTGGGACGCTGTCCACCTCCGAGCGCCGCGTGACGCTGCTGGCCCTGGCGTTCGGCGTCCCCTACGGCGCGTGGATGTTCCTCGGGCAGAACCTGCTCAAGGCGCGTCATGCCCTGCCGGTGGTGCTCGCGCTGGCGCTGCTGGTGGCGGTGGGCGTGGCGGTGCTCGCGCGCACGAGTCCTCCCCGGGTGCTCCTCCCGCTGGCCGGGGCGCTGACGGCGGCCACCGCGGGCGTGATGCTGCCGGTGGCACTCGATCAGGGCCGCGAGCCCTCTCCCGCCGCGCGCCTGGTGTCACACGTGTCCCGCACGCTGCCTCCGTCCGGCACGCTGCTCTTCACTGGCGAGGAGGCGCGGCTCTTCGAGCACTACGTGCCCCACTACCGCGCCGGCCGTCCGGCCACGGGCGAGCAGCTGCGCCGAGAGGTGGAGCGCGTGGCCGCCGCGGGGGCGGACGTCTACGTCACCTCCACCGCTCCCGGGTTCGAGGCACTCGCGGCCCACCTGGAGCCCGTCTCGCGCTTCGCGTGCGACCGGCGCGTGCGCTCGCACGCCCACGACATCGTTCTCTTCCACTACCGGCCCGCGCCGCCGGTTCTTCCGCAGAAGGTCCTCTGATGCGCGCCCGTCTCATCCTCGCCTTCGCGCTCTGCCTCGCCGCCTGCAAGGGCCCCACGCCCGAGGACTTCCGGCCCGTTCAGGAGTCGGCGAAGGGAAACCCTCGCGTCTCCGTGTCCCTCAACCGCATCACCGCCGGCCTCTACCGCGCCATCGCGCCCGCATGCATCGGGCAGCAGTACACCCTGCGCACGGAAACGGGAGAGCCCACGGACATCCAGCCGGCGGGAGGCCTGTCCATCCTGCCGGGGCAGGTCGTCGAGTTCCGCAACTACCAGCCCGAGGTGTCCACCAACGTCACCTCGCTGTCGGCGCCCGCGGCGCTCTTCAGCCCCAACCTGGTGAAGCCCTACAACGTCCGCACCGAGGGCAAGGAGACGTACTCCTACTGGCGCTACGCGTTCCCCACGCCGGGAGCCTACGAGTACTTCGACACCAACATGGGAGAACCGGGCCGCAAGGTGGTGGACTCCTACTACGGCACGGTCACGTACGTCGGCGAGTCGAATGCGCCCAAGGCGGTGGTGTGCGTGGATCCGCCCAACTGTGTCGCGTCCGCCGAGTGTCTGGCCGGCACCCAGCCCGAGGGCACCGTGTGCTGTACCTGCCTGGGCGTGTGCTGCGAGAAGGACATCCACTGTGCCACGGGCAGGACGTGTCTGCGTGGCCGCTGCGTGAGCTCCGAGACCGGCCAGTGAGCCCGCGTCCAGAAACCCATCCTCCGGCCGGGGGGAACGCGCAACGCGCCTCCGGCCTCGCTCCCTTCCTCCGCGTGACTTCCGGAGCCACCGTGCCGCGCCGCCTCTCTCTGCTCCTCCTCCCGTTGCTGCTCGCGCCCCTCACCGGTCTGGCGCAAGACGAGGGCTCCACGCCCGAGAAGAAGCCAGCGGCGGACGCCCCCCGTGTGCCCCAGGAGGAGCCATCGAAACAGGTCGAGGGCCCGCGCCTGGACCTGGAGGGCCTGGAGGATCCGGCCGCCACGGGCACGACGCCGCCGGCGCCCAACGCCGAGACACCCGGCCAGTCGTCGCAGGAGACCTTCACCCAGCGGCTCCAGCCGACCACCACGTTGACGCAGCGGGCGGCGGCCATCCTCGACCGGACGACGCTGGGAGGGTACGCCGAGCACGACTTCATCGTGCCCGAGCAGGGCAAGTCCACGTTCCGCAACCACCGGTACGTGCTCTTCGTCTACAGCCACATCTCCGAGCGCATCTCCACGGCGACGGAGATCGAGTTCGAATTCGCGGGCAGCCCGCTCAAGCGAGACGGCATCCTGGGCGCGGGCGAGGTGCTGCTCGAGTTCTCGGTGGTGGACCTGATGCTGACGGACTGGCTCACCTTCCGAGCCGGAGTCATCCTCGTGCCGGTGGGGGCGTACAACCTGCGGCACGACGCGCCGGCACAGGAGCTGCCCGAGCGGCCCATCGCGTACACCACGGTGGTGCCCACCACCTGGTTCGAGTCCGGCGCGGGCTTCCTCGGTGGCGTCGACCTGGGGCGGGACTGGCGGCTGTCCTACGAGGTGTATGCCATCAACGGCCTCGACGCGAAGATCCTCGATGGCCAGGGCTTCCGTGCGGCGCGCGGCAGCCACCTGGAGGACAACAACGACGACAAGGCCATCACCGGGCGCGTGTCCGTGTCGCCCTTCCTGGGCCTGGAGGCGGGCCTGTCCGGCTACACGGGGGCGTATGACCTCGAGAACCGCCGGGTGAACATGGTCAACGCGGATGTCTTCTGGCGGCTCGGCGCGTGGGATCTCACGGGCGAGGTGGTGCGCGCCTTCATCGATCCCGGCTACGTGCAGGGCTTCCCGGAGGGCTCGACGGCCAACACGCGCGACCGGGTGCCGACGGGGATGTTCGGCTTCTACGGGCAGGCCAACTACCGCTTCCGCGTCGAGCCCTTCTTCCGGCTGCTCCCGGACGAGTGGCACGACGGCCACTTCACCGCCTCGCTCCGGTATGAGGAAAAGAACACCGACACGGAGTTCGTCACCGCGGGAGATGTGTCGCGGCTGACGCTCGGGCTGAATTTCCGGCCGCTGCCGCCCTACGTTCTCAAGACGAGCTTCTTCTGGGAGAAGAGCGGCGGGGATGGCCAGATGCCGCACGCGTGGTCTCGCGACTTCTGGAGCGAGGGCCACTGGAACTTCATGGCCAGCGTGGCCTACCTCTTCTGAAAGCCGGGGAACCGATGCGCGCCTTCCTGCTCGCCACCGCCGTGATGCTCACCGCCGCCTGTGCCACGCCGCCCCGGCGTCCGGAGGGGGCTCCGTCGCGCGTGGTGGTGGTGGGCGCGTCGGCGGTGTCGAAGCCCGCGCCGCGAGGGCTCGTCGGGGACGTGCTCGGCGGGGACGAGCCGCGCGACGTCGTGGCGCGCGAGGGGGCCGAGGCCCTGCGCTCGCGCGGCTACGAGGTGGTGGCGGCGGAGTCGCTGCTGGGGCCGGCGCCCACGGTGGAGCAGGCCGCGGCGCTGGCGCGCCAGTACCGGGCGGAGGCGGCGGTGGTGCTGGTGCTGACGCGGTTGGACCTGTCCGCGCTGCAGCCGCTCGGCCGGGCCGAGGTCGAGCTGGAGTCGATGATGGTGGGACCGGATGGCCAGGTCCTGTCGAGCGGTGAGCGCCGAGGCGCCACCTCGGAGAGTCTCTATCGCGCGCGGACGGATTGGCGCTCGCATGTCAGGCAGGCCGTCGTCCAAGCGGTTCGGGAGTTGCCATGAGCGTGGTAAGGGGATGGCCCGTGAAGCACTTCTCGCTGGCACTGGCGGTGTGGCTGTGGGCGGGGGCATCGCTGCCCGCGGAGGCGGCGGCCACGTATTTCACCACGCCGCAGGTCCTCAAGGAGTTCTTCCCCAAGAGCCAGCGGGTCTCCTTCCGCAAGGTGAAGCCGGGCCCGGCCGAGCTGGCCGCGTTGCAGGGGCGGCTCGGGTACAAGCCGGCCAAGCCCGAGTACGTCATCTTCGTGGCCACCACGGGGGAGCACGTGGATGGCTATGCGATCATCGACGAGGAGCTGGGCCAGCACGAGCAGATCACCTTCGCGGTGAAGCTGTCGCCCGAGGGCGTGGTCGAGCGCCACGAGGTGATGGTGTACCGGGAGAAGTACGGTGAGGAGATCACCGACGCGCGCTTCCGGCGCCAGTTCCAGGGGAAGACGGTGAAGGACGCGGTGCGGGCGGGCGAGGACATCGACGTGGTGACGGGGGCAACCATCTCGTCGCGGTCGATGGCGGTGGGAGTGCGTCGCGCGCTCATCCTGTTGGACGAGCTCATCCTCAAGCCCGGTGCGCTGTCGAAGGGGTAGCCCGCTCGTGCGCCAGTTCGCCCGGCCATTTCCCATCACCCGCCTCTCGCTCGAGGCCCGCGTCCTCTACACCGGGTTCCTGCTGTTCCTGGTGCTGGGCTTCGTGTCCTCGGCGTGGCTGTACGCGGACTCGTTCGGAAGCCTGTCCGGGCAGGGCGCGGCCGAGTACTACCGGGGTGGAGCCACGGCCGCCGTGCCCGCTCCCGCGGTGGAAGCGGTGGGAGGCCCGGCGCTGGAACTGCCCGAGGAGACGGCGGAGGCCGCGCCCATGCGGCTGGAGAAGCCCCCGAGGCAGGTGATGGAGACGTTCCACTTCCACCTGTTCACGGTGCCGGTGGTGCTGCTCATCGTGGGCCACCTGTTCATGCTGACGGCGCTGTCCACGCGGCTGAAGGTGGGCGTCATCACGGTGGCCTCGGTGGCGACGTTCGTGCACCTGCTGGCGCCGCTGCTGGTGCGCTTCGTGGGGCCCCAGTGGGGCTGGCTGATGCCGGTGTCGGTGGTGGGGGCGGCGGTGGGGTGGCTGCCGATGCTGTTGTGGCCGTTGTGGGAGATGTGGCGGCCAGCGCAGGCCCCGGAGGCGGCGACGGGATGATCAGTGTCGTCATCCCCGCTCGCGACGAGGTGCGCGCCATCGCCGGGGTGGTGCGGCGGGTGGGCGAGTCGCTGGCGGGGGAGGCGCACGAGATCCTCGTGGTGGACGATGGCTCGCGGGACGGTACGGGCGCGCTGGCGCGTGAGGCCGGAGCGCGGGTGCTGACACTGACGGGCGTGGGCTACGGCGCGGCGATCAAGGCCGGGGCCGCCGAGGCCCGGGGCTCGCTGCTGGCGCTGCTCGACGCGGACGGCACGTACCCGGAGGCGGCGCTGCCGGAGCTGGTGGCGGCGGTGCGGAGTGGCGCGCGGCAGGCGATCGGCGCCCGGCCGAAGCTCGGGGCCGCCGAGCCCTTCGCGCGCTCGGCGGTGAAGGCGCTCTTCCGGGGCGCGGTGCGGTGGCTGGGCGGCTTCGAGGCGCCGGACCTGAACTCGGGCCTGCGGGTGCTGCGCACGGCGGATCTGCTGTCGCTCGCGCCGGTGCTGCCGGATCGCTTCTCGCTCACCACGACGCTGACATTGGCGCTGGCGGCGGCGGGAGACCCCATCGTCTTCCTGCCGATCGCGTACCACGCGCGCGTGGGCCGCTCGAAGTGGCGGCCGGTGCGGGACACGTGGCTCATGGGCCGCACGGTGGCGCGAGGCATCGGCTGGCTGCGCGAGGGCCGGGCGCCGGGAGCACTCGCGGCGTTGGAGCTGCCCGCCGTGGGAGGCACGGGGTGAGCGTCACGGTGGTGATTGGCGCGGGGCCCTCGGGGTTGGCCGCGGCGCACGCGCTCGTGCGGGCTGGCAGGCGGGTGGTGGTGCTCGAGGCGTCCACTCGAGTGGGAGGGCTCTCGGGCTCGTTCGACCTGGCGGGCTTCAAGGTGGACTACGGTCCGCACCGGCTGCACCAGGCGGCGGGGCCGGAGGTGCTGGCGCTCTACCGGACGGCCCTGGGTGGCGCGCTCCAGGTGAGGGCACGCAGCGGCATGGTGCACGTAGGCGGGCGGCGGCTGCCATATCCCCTGTCGCTGTTGGGCATCGCGAAAGGACTGGGGCTCGCCGAGGTGGCGAGACACGGGCTGTCGGCGGTGATGGCGCGGCTGCGTCCGCCGGAGGGGAGCCACTTCGGGGCGGAGGCGGCGCGGCGGCTGGGCCGGCACGCGGCGCGAGTGCTGTACGAGCCAGCGGCGAGGAAGGTGTGGGGCCTGGCGCCGGAGGAGCTGGACGCCTCGCTCGGCCAGGCGCGGGTGCAGAAGGGAGGCCCGCTGGGAGTGGTGCGCGCGGCGCTCGGGCGGGGAGGCTCGTTCGCGGGGCGGCGCTACTTCTATCCGGAGGGCGGCTTCGGTGCGCTGGCGGAAGGCCTGGCGGACGGCTTGCGCCGAGCCGGAGGCGAGGTGCACTGCGGAGCGGCGGCCGAGGGGCTGGTGGTGGAGCGAGGGCGGGTGCGGGCCGTGCTCGTGGAGGGGCGGGAGCTGCCGGCGGAGTCGGTGGTGGCGACGGCGCCGCTGCCGTTGCTGTGTGCCTGGACGGGAAGAGCGGAAGCGGCCGAGGGACTCGACTACCGCTCACTGACGCTGCTGTACCTGGTGCTCGCGAGGGAGCGGGGCACGACACAGGACGTACATTACTTCGCGGACGAGCAGCTGCCGGCGAACCGGCTCTTCGAGGCGCGGAACTTCCTGGGAGGAGCGGGCCCGGCGGGGAGGACGGTGGTGGGCTTCGATCTGCCGTGCGCGGTGGGAGACGCCATCTGGCGTGCGTCGCCGGAGGAGCTCACGGAGCGGGTGCGGCCGGCGCTGGAGCGGACGGGGCTGGCGGGGGTGGACATCCTCGGGGCCGAGGTGCGGCGCATGGCGACGGCCTACCCGCTGTATCGCAAGGGCTTCGCCGAGGTACGGGAGCGCGCCTTGAACGCATTGAGTGGGGTGGAGGGACTCTATCCATTGGGTCGCGGCGCATTGTTCGTCCACGACAACGTGCACCACGCGTGCGCGGCGGGTTTGGCGGTAGGGAGACTGCTCGCGGAAGGCGCGAGTTCCCGAGTCTGGCGGAGCCGGCAGAAACCGTATCTGGAAACGCGGATCGAGGACTGACTCGGTGGTATGTCCCCTCTCCCTCTGGGAGAGGGTCAGGGTGAGGGTCTTCCCTCCGTGGTCACCTCGCCCTGGAAGCAATGGAGTGAGTGTCATGAAGGTGCTGGTCACGGGCGCAGCGGGCTTTATCGGGTATCACGTCTGTGAGCGGCTGCTCGCGCGAGGGGACTCGGTCATCGGGTTGGACAACCTGGACGCGTCGGGTGACGTGACGCTGAAGGCGACGAGGCTGTCGAGGCTGAAGGCGGCGCCGAACTTCGGTTTCCACCGGATGGACATCCGGGACGTGAAGTCGTGCAGGGAGCTGTTCGACGGAGCGAAGCCGGAGCGGGTGGTGCACCTGGCGGCGCGGGTGGGGGTGCGCTCGACGCCGGCCGAGGCGCAGGACTACACGGAGACGAACGTCACGGGCTTCCTGCAGGTGCTGGAGCTGTGCAGGCAGGCGAGGGTGGAGCACCTGGTGTTCGCCTCGTCGAGCTCGGTGTACGGGATGGGAACGCCGGTGCCCTTCTCCGAGCACGCAGTGGCGGACAAGCCGCTGAGCCTCTACGCGGCGACGAAGCGGGCCAACGAGCTGATGGCGCACGTCTACAGCCACCAGTACGGGCTGGCGGTGACGGGGCTGCGGCTGTTCACGGTGTATGGCCCGTGGGGCCGGCCGGACATGGCGCCGATGCTGTTCCTCCGGGCGATGCTGGAGGGCCGCTCCATCGTGCTGAACGGTGAGGGGAAGATGCAGCGCGACTTCACGTACGTGGACGACGTGGTGGAGGCGCTGGTGCGGGTGCTGGACAAGCCGCCCTCGGGCGCGCCGCCGTACCGGGTGCTGAACGTGGGACGGGGCGCGCCGGTGTCGATGGCGCGCTTCGTGGACCTGCTGGAGGAGCGGCTGGGAACGAAGGCCTGGGTGGAGCTCAGGCCCGCGCAGCCGGAGGAGCTGGAAGTGACGTGCGCGGACGCGACGGCCCTGGAGCGGGAGACGGGCTTCCGTCCCTCGGTGTCACTGGAGCAGGGGCTCTCGAAGCTGGTGGAGTGGTACCGGGGTGGCGAGGGCTGAGCTCAGGAGGGATGGGAGACGATGTCCCCGGTGCCCAGGAGCGCATCCAGCTCGCCGCACTCGTCGAGCTCCATCAGCTCGGAGCAGCCGCCGATGTGCTGGCCGGCGATGAAGATCTGCGGCACCGTCGTGCAGCCGCCCGACTGCTCCACCATCTCGGAGAAGCAGACCTCGTCCTCCGTCACGTCGATGTCCTCGAAGTCCACACCCTTCTCGGACAGGAGGGCCTTGGCCCGTTTGGAGTAGGCGCAGTACGTCTTCGTATAGAGCGTCACGAGACTCATGGGGAGGTGCCTCCTCGCACCTCCGCCCAAGCTAGCCACGTGCGACGGGGATGCGCGGGAACCGGGGACTCCCGCCTGCTCGCGAGCCATGCGGGCGTCCCATCGTCGAGGAGCCCGCCCCCCGTGGGCCGTGAAGACTAGAAGGTCACCGCGAGGCTCACCGAGAGCGAGGTATCGGTGGGCACCTTCCCCTCGGCCGGCTCGCTGTCGTACTGGAGGAGGAAGGTGGTGGAGATCGCCAGCGCCTTGGTGAGCTTCACATTGAGCTGGGTCTGGTTGTTGACCAGCAGGCGCGAGCCCTCGATGAGGCTGGGCAGCACGCTGAGTTCTTCCAGGAAGGCGACGTCCTTGGTGATGCCGTAACGGAAGGCCGCGCCGAAGCGGGGGCCGCCGAGGGACACGTCGGGTATATCCATCCGCGTGGGGTAGTACTGGAAGCGCAGCTCGCGGGCGTAGCGGAAGGCCAGGTCCGTGCGCAGGAAGGCATCGCCGCCGTCCTTGCGCTTCTCGTCCCACCAGATGATGCCGACACCGGCCTCGCCGGCACCGCGGAACTCGATGCTCTTCACATGGTCCGTGTCCCCGCTGGCCAGCAGGTAGCCACTGACCTTCTCGGTGAAACGGCGGTCTCCGCGGATCTGCAGGGCCGCGGCGAGCGCGTTCACCTGCGACTCCGGCGCCACCTCTCCGGCCACCCCGGGAGGACGGCTCTCACCGTAAACGCCCGTCGCCTTGACGGAGTAGATCCAGTGCTCCGTCTTGCGCTCCGCCGTGGCCAGGCCGTTGAAGGTGACGGTGGAGGCATTGCCGGTGATGAAGATGAGGCCCAGGCCCACGGTGACGTCCCAGACGTCCTTCTTCGCCTCCTCCTTCTTCTCGGCGGGCGTCTCGGGGGTGGCGGGCTGCTCGGCGGCGGGCGCCGTCCGCGCGATGCCTTCCGCGAGCAGCTTGATGGCTTCCGCCATGCGGGCATTGGCCTCGGCGGAGCGCTCGGCGGCGGCGGCGGCACGCTCGGCGGAGACCGCGGCACGCTCGGCGGCGGAGGTGGTCTGCTCGGAAGCAGGCGCCTGGGCGGGAGTGGAAGGCTGCGCGGCGGCGGGGGCCTGGAACGTCAGGAAGGCGGAGAGGAGGGTGTGAACGGGAAGCACGGCGGACTCGCGAGGTGGATGAGTGACTTCAGCGGCTGGGCAGGATGAGTGCTCGCGGCCGCTGGTAGAACGCGGAGTCTTCTACCAGGGATGCTTCGGGCACAATGTCCTGTTTCCATCACTGGGGCCTCCAGCATGCACGAACCGGACCAACCCCGAGTCACGCGGAACCCCGCGAGAAGAGAGGTGTCCGGGCCGGGTGCTGACTCGGGAAGCCCCCGCTGACACTCCGGCTGACATGTCAGCCCGGCGGCTTCGACATGTCAGCGGGCGTGCCGGGGACCCGGACCTCGCTACCGGTAGGTGATGAGCGCGCGCCGAGGGCCCTCGAAGTGGCCGTGCTCGTTGAGCGTGGAGAGGTAGCGGCCCCGCTCGCTGTAGATGACCTTGGTGATGCCGCAGTTGGCGAGCGTCCAGTTGAGGCGGAACGCATGGCTCACGGGGATCTGCAGCAGCTCCCGGCAGATGGCGGTGATGGGCCCGCCGGAGGTGAAGACGAGCGCGGTCTTGCTGGACCCGAGCCGCCGGGTGAGCTCCTCGAGGGCCCCGAGGCAGCGCGCCTGGAAGGCGGACCAGGGCTCCGAGTAATCGGCGTCGTGTCCTCCCGCGGTCCAGCGCGCGACGGCCTGCGTGAACATCTCCTGGAAGGCCCGGCGTGGATCCGGCGCTCCGCTGATCGCCTCCACCATGCGCGCGTGGTCGGCGAAGCGGGGGTCGAAGCGGGAGATGATCTCCTCGTGGTCGAACTCGTCGAACCCGGCCAATCGCTGGGGCGAGAGGGCGAGGCCCATCGAGGCGAGACATCCCTCCGCCGTCTGAGCGTGGCGCTTGAGGGTGCCGCTGAAGACCGCATCGACCTCGGGAATGCGCGAGCGCAGCGCCTCGCCGAGCACCCGCGCCTGCTCGAGCCCGACGTCCGAGAGCTCGTCATAATCCGCCGCGCCGAAGGAGGCCTGCCCGTGACGGACGAGGTACACGGCACCCATCAGCGGCCCCCCTTCTTGATGATGCCCCGGCAGCGCCAGTCGAAGGAGTTGACGAGGATCCAGAAGTTCTTGAAGGCGGGGTTGCGCGTCTGCTTGTGGTGGTAGCGGTAGTAGATCTGCTGGGCGATGACGGCGAGGCGGAACAGGCCGTAGACCTCGTAGAAGGTCCAGCTCGCGGGCTTCAGTCCGGTGCGCTCGAGGTAGTACGCGACGACCTCCTCGCGCCGGAGCATGCCGGGCAGGTGGGTCGGCTGACGGCGGGTCATGCGCATCAACAGGTTGTCGTCGGCGTGCACCCAGTAGGCGAGCGTGTTGCCGAGGTCCATCAACGGATCGCCCAGGGTGGCCATCTCCCAGTCGAGCACGCCGATGACCTCGGAGGGACGCTCCGGGTCGAGCACCACGTTGTCGAAGCGCCAGTCGTTGTGGATGACGCAGGTGGCGATGTCGTCGGGGGTGTTGGCCTTCAGCCAGTCGCGCACGTACCGGAAGCTGGGGACGTTCCAGGTGCGCGCCTTCTCATAGCGATCCGACCAGCCCTCGATCTGCCGCCGGGGGTAGCCGGCGCCCTTGCCGAGCGACTCGAGCCCCGCGGCCTTGTAGTCCACCCGGTGCAGCTCGATGAGCTTGTCGATGACGTTGAGACAGAGCTGCCGGGTCTGGGCCGCGTCCAGGCGCAACCCGGGGGGCAGGCGCGAGCGGGGGATGAGGCCGGGGATGCGCTCCATCACATAGAACTCGGCGCCGATGACGGCGGGGTCCTGACAGAGCCCGACCATGGTGGGCACGGTGGGGTAGGCGGGCTTGAGCGCCTTCTGCACCGTGAACTCGCGCGCCATGTCGTGCGCCGACTTCGCCTTGGTGCCGGCGGGAGGGCGGCGCAGGATGAGGTCGCGGTTGGCGTACTCGAGGCGGTAGGTCCAGTTGGAGGCGCCGCCCGCGTACTGGGTGATCTTGGGAGTGCCCTCCAGTGTTGGCACCTGGGCCTTGAGCCAGGCGTCCACGGCCGGAACATCGAGCTCCTCGCCCGTGCGCACGGCCCTGGCCTCGTCGAGGGGAATGGTCGGTGACATGGGTCCTCGTCGCTCAGGTCCGCGGAGCCTCGGCGTGACCGCGGAGCTTCCGGGTGCGCTTCTGCATGAACGAGGTGTAGAGCTCACGCGGGAGGAGCCGCTTCATCAGCCAGGCCTGGCGGCCCTCGCGGTGGGGGAGGACGTAGAAACCGCGCTTCTCGACCGCCTGGAAGATCTGGTCGGCGATGTCGTCCGCGGTGACGGGCGAGCGATCGAGCAGCTTGTCCAGGGCCTTGCGCAGCCCGGGGTCGGTGGTGCGCATCGACTCGGCGAGGTTGGTCTTGAAGAAGGAGGGGCAGACGACGCTGACGGCGATGTGGTCATCGGCGAGCTCGTTCTGCAACGTCTCGGACAGCGAGACAACGGCGGCCTTGGACGCGTTGTAGCTGCTCATCTTCGGCACATCGAGCAGACCGGCCATCGAGGCCACGTTGACGAAGTGTCCGTGGCCCTGGCGCTTGAACATCGGCGTGAAGACCTTGCAGCCACGCACGACGCCCAGGAGGTTGATGTCGAGGATCCATTCCCAGTCGGACAGCTCGACATCCTCGATGGCACCGGCCTGGGCGACACCCGCGTTGTTGACCACCACGTCGACGCCGCCCCAGTTCGAGGCGAGCCACTCGGAGGCCGAGCGCAGATCCTCCTCGCGGGTCACGTCACAGCGGAGGTAGTGGGCGTGGGAGGTGAGGACAGTGAGGGCGGCCACGGTCTCCGCCCCACGGGCGTCGTTGACGTCGCCGATGCAGACGCGCCAGCCCGCCCGGGCGAAGCGCAGGGCGATGGACCGCCCGAGCCCGCTGGCGCCGCCGGTGATGAAGATGCGCTGGGTGCTCATGACTCGCGGCTCCTGGAGAACCCGCGCCGGGCGAGCTCGATGCGGGCGATGACGCCCTTGTGCACCTCGTCCGGTCCATCCGCCAGCCGCAGGCTGCGTGCCTGGGCGAAGAATCCCGAGAGCGCCGTGTCCTGGGACACTCCGGCTCCGCCGTGGATCTGGATGGCGTCATCCACCACCTTCTGGAGCACGTTGGGGGCGACAACCTTGATGGCGGAGATCTCGTTCATCGCACCCAGGGCGCCCAGCTCGTCCAGCTTCCAGGCGGCGTAGAGGGTGAGCAGGCGGGCCTGATCGATCGCGATGCGGGCCTCGGCGACGCGCTCGCGGTTGCCGCCGAGATTGAGCAGCGGCTTGCCGAAGGCGGTGCGCTTCATGCCGCGGTCGATCATCAGATCGAGCGCCTGCTCCGCCGCGCCGATGCAGCGCATGCAGTGGTGGATGCGGCCGGGGCCGAGGCGTCCCTGGGCGATCTCGAAGCCCATGCCCGGACCCCCGATGATGTTGCCGCGAGGCACCCGCACGTTGTGGAAGTGCACCTCGCCGTGGCCGTGGGGCGCGTCGTAGTCGCCGTACACGGGGAGCATGCGCTGGACCTCGACACCGGGAGCATCCAGGGGCACCAGCACCATCGAGTGTTGGTGGTGGCGATCCGCCGTCGAGTCGGGTGTACGGGCCATGAAGATGGCGATCTTCGCCCGGGGGTGGCCGAGGCCGCTCGACCACCACTTCTTGCCGTTGATCACGACGTCATCGCCTTCGACGACGACCGTGGCCTGCATGTTGGTGGCGTCCGAGGAGGCCACGTCGGGCTCGGTCATGCAGAAGACGGAGCGGATCTCCCCGGCGAGCAGCGGCGTGAGCCAGCGGGCCTTCTGCTCCTCGGAGCCATACTTCCAGAGCACCTCCATGTTGCCGGTGTCCGGGGCGTTGCAGTTGAAGACCTCCGGCGCCATCAGGCTGCGACCCGTCTCCTCGGCGATGGGCGCGTACTCCAGGGTGCTGAGGCCGGCGCCGAGCTTCGCGTCGGGAAGGAACAGGTTCCACAGGCCTTCCGCCCGGGCACGCGCCTTGAGCTCCTCCATGATGGAGGGCACCTTCCAGCGCCGCCAGTCGCCGCCGTGATCCGAGGCGCGGACGTCCGCCCAATACCGCGCCTCCACCGGCTGGATGTGGTCGCGGATGAAGCGCTGCACGCGCTCTCGGTAGTCCTTGGAACGGTCACTCGGCTCGAAGTTCATGAGGGGCCCCTTCGGTATGGCCGCGATCCTGCGGTCGAGGGCCTTGATGAAGCCAGTGAATGTTGGTCATGTGTTGCCATGAATGGGGCTCATGAATCGGGGCGGCTGGCACAGCTCGACCTCAACCTCTTCCGGGTGTTCGACGTCATCTACCGGGAGCGGAACCTCACCCGGGCCGCGGAGGTCCTGTTCCTCAGCCAGTCGGCGGTGAGCCACGCCCTGGCGCGCCTGCGCGAGCAGCTCGACGATCCGCTCTTCGTCCGGCAGGGACGCGGTGTGGTGCCGACTCCGCTCGCCGAGCGCCTGGCTCCTGGGATCCTGGAGGCGCTCGCGCTGCTCCAGCAGGCCGTGCATCGCACCCGTCACTTCGACGCCCGGCGTGACGTCGTCCAGGTCACCGTCGCGATGAACGATGTGCTCGAACCGTCGCTCCTGCCGCAGCTCGTCACGCGCCTGCGCGAGAGCGCCCCGCAGGTCCGGATCGCGAGCGTACGGCTCGACCGGGCCGGGCTGGAGAGGGATCTGGCGTCGGGGAGACTGGACCTGGCCATCGACGTGGCGCAGTCGACCGGCGCCGACCTGCTCCACACGCCGCTGCTGCGAGACACCTTCTGCGTGGTGAGCGCGCGGCGGCGGAAGCTGGATGTGTCGGCCTATCTGGCCGCGCGGCACGTCACCGTGTCCTCGCGGCGCACGGGCTTGACCCTCGAGGATCTGGTGCTCAGCCGTCTGGGTTACCAGCGAGAGATCGCCGTGCGCTGTCAGCACTACGAGGCGGCGTGCCGTGTCGTCGCCGGCTCGGACCTGCTCCTCACGATTCCACGGCGCCAGGCGGAGGCGCTCAGCGCCCCCCTGGGCATCCGCATCCTGCCGATGCCGGTGATGCTTCCCACGGTGGAGCTCCACCTCTACTGGCACCGCCAGGTGGATGGCGAGCCACGCAACCAGTGGCTGCGCTCGGAGTTCCTGGCCCTCACGGGAGGGCTGCTCGGAGGCTGATGGCGGAGCGTCAGACGGCCTCTACGAGAGCTCGATGACGAAGCGAACGCCCACGCCCGTCTGGGTCGGTTCCACCTGGGCGCGCCATGCGCAACCCCGGCGGGAGCTCCCGCAGACCACGGGTCCGCCCGCTTCCGTCACCGCGCGAGTCCATTCACCCCCGAAACGGAAGAGGTCTCCGCATCCCCAGGGGGACGTTGCTCCGGGCGACGACTCCATCCCGTTTCCCCAGGGGAACAGGCGCCCGTCCGGACCGCGCGCCGCCATCTCCCACTCATCGGCGGTCGGCAATCGGAAGCGCACGCCGAACCTCTGGCTCAGCGTGGCGGCCCAGGTTTCCGCCTGCTCGAAGGTGAGGTGGAACGGCCCCTCCTGTTGCGGAGGAGAAAACCATTTCGCCGTGACCAGGAAGCCCGCCGAGGGAGTGATGCGCCGGATGGGATTCGGGACGGCCATGCCGGGCTGTTCGTCGCCCAGCCAGTGGGGGAGGGGAGGAACCCATGCCAGGGGCAGCGCCAGCGGCTCGAACCGGTAGCCCTCTGGCGTGGCCAGGAGGGTCCGGGGCAGGGTGTGCGGCGGCGGACCGGCGGGCGTTGGTGGCAGCGGCTCGGTGAGGGCCTGGAAGAGCAGGAACACATGGTCTCGAGCGACCGGGTTCCCGAGGATGCAGCGGGCCACCTGGAGCTGCTCGCGTTGAGCGGGCAACGTCACCGCGGACTCGGACGGCAGAGGCTGGCCCGCGAGGAGGTGCAGCACCGCCCGGCGCGCCGTCTCGAACAGGGGGGCGTCGTGGCGCGTGGGCCCGAGCCCTCCCTCGTTGGAGAGCCTGCAACTCCGCACTCCGACAGCCAGGCGGCGGGCACCGTAGCGGCCGGTGAGGAGCAACGCCGTGGTGCGCACCTCCCAGTCCGGATCCTCGAGCGCGGCTTCGAGTACCTGTTCGATCCTGGCCGTCAACGCCGGGTGGTCCTTCCCGAGCCAGCGCAATATCTGTCTGCGGGTGCCAGGGTCCGGCGTGGCGAGGAAGAGCGCCAGGGCATCGTCCCTCCCTCCGCGCGCGGGAGCCATCTCCGTGAGCGCGTGCTCGAGGATCTCCCGCGCGAGCTCGCGCACCGAGGGGTCGGGATGTTCGAGCTGAGCGAGCACTCCCTGCGCCAGGCTGCCGTCGCGTAGGAGGCCCGCCATCCTGAGGCCCTGGCGCACATCGCCAGGAGCCGTGGCCCGGAGCAACCGCTCCACGCCGGAGCTGGTGACGGCCGGCAGGTTGCGCCCGAGTGCATCGGCGTGAGCCAGCGCGTCGGGGCCGCGCACCTCCAGGAACCGGACCCCCGTCTCGGGTTCGAAGGTGTAGTCGAGCTCGCCATCACGCTCGGGCAAAGACCAGCTCACGAACACCGGCTCGGACTGTCCCGCGTTCATCGCGGCGCGGTCGGGCTCCCGCGTCCAGCCCTCGGATGAGAGGAAGGACTCGAGTGCCTCCAGCCGCGCCCCTGGCGCCAGGACGACCACGGCCGCTCGAGGGCTTCGCTCCGCGGGCCAGTGGAGCGTCACTCCAGAACCTCTTCCGTCTGGGTGGCGTCCTTCTGGAAGAAGACTCGCGCTCCCACGTCCAGCAGCGGCCTCTTCTCGCGCATCGCCATCTGCTTGTCGAAGAAGACGACGCGCACCGCGTCGATCTGCCGGCCGTCGGCCAGCTTCTTGTCCCGGATCTGCTTCCTGATCGCGTCGATCTCCCAGAGGTGGATGTGCTCGTTCGGCTCCACCAGGCACGAGTACTCCACCGTGCGCGACGTGGCCTCGTAGCCGACGGGCAGCAGGCGTGGCTCACCCGCGGAGTAGATGGGGCGCTCCTCGGGCATGACGCGCGGCGAGAAGTAGCGCGTGAGCCGGGGTTTGGCGGCGCGGGCCATCGCGGCCTGATGTTCCAGTACGGCGCGCAGGTACGAGGCGCTGCTGGTGGTATTCAGGGCCCGGCACAGCAGGACCTGATCGCCCACCTGTTCGCGGCTGTCCCAGGAGGCCCAGAACGCCCTGGGGTCATCGTACACGGCGGCAACCTCGCGCTCCGTGGTCACCACGATGTGGCGATGACTCTCGGCAATGGGGACTTCGGGGAGGCAGTCCGGTCCATTGCCCTCCCTACGCATCGAGAGTGACTCGAGTCCCCCACGGCGTAGGAGCTGACGGGAGATCTCCGCGAGCGCGACCAGGCGGGCTCCGAATCCATCCACTTGGGGGCTCTCCACACCGAATTCGATCGTCACGCCCCAGGGGGGGGCCGACTCGAAGATCATCACTTCCCGATCCTCCCCCGAGAGTACGAGACGCACACTCTGCGGCTGCCGCGCGCGCATCTGCTCCAGCGCGGCTGGGAGCTCCTCCATTTTCCGGCGCCCCGCATCCTGCGGGCTCGCCCAGGCGACGACAGGTCCAACGCCGGCCTCGTTGATCGCATCAAGGCAGGTCTTGACCGCATCGGTGATGTTGTCCCTCTGCAACGAGGCGTCGAGTGTAAGGATCATCTGTTACTTTCGTGCCAACCAGCGGAAGTCCCCTCTACTGTCGAAGTACGCAATGAAGATGCTGCCGCTGATGTTGTTGGTTTTCATGTTGTCGCGGGCACTTCTCGCTGCTCGCTCATTCTCGAAGACGTAGATGAGCCCGTGGTAGGTGCCTGACTTCGTCGAGATGGTACCGTTCTCCACTCTGGCCGAGTAGGCGGCAGCCTGCTCGGAATCGTAGCTGCTCCCTGCCTTGTCCTCTATCAGGTACTTCCAACCCGGGCTCCCAGGGGGACCGCCTCGCTGGTCTTCCGAGATGTGCACGACACCGTCGGCCTGTCTGCCGTCCGGGAACACGGCGGACTCCTTGATGGCCTGGAGGCCGGGAATCATCGAAGACCGCGGCTCACCCGTGGCCGGGTCGGTACCAAGACCCATCAGCGCCTCGCGGTACTCGCGGAAGAGCGTGCCCGCCGTCGCATTGTCGGGGACCAGCCGCCTCCGGGTGATGTTATCGGTCGCATCCCGTTCATGGACCACGAACTCCCGGAGGACAGCCATCGGGTTGTCTTGCTGGCGCACGAACTGGAGCATCTCGCGGCGTAGCCGGCGCACGAAGTTGCCGTAGGCGTTCTCGGTATAGCCGGGGGTCAGGTCGCCGAGGACCCGCTGCACGCCCTCCTTTGATAGACCCATCCGACGCATCACCGCGACCCAATCCCGGAGCTGGCCCGCTTCGCCCTCCGAGAACAGGCGTGGCGTACCGGCCGCTTCGGGAATGCCCGCGTTGATGACGTCTTCCAACGGCTGGAAGCTCTTGCGCTCGGTCGGGTTTGTGCTGTCACGCTGGGCCGCCGCGTTCTGGCGATCGGCCAGCGTCGGGCGCTGCGATTCGCGCGCCTGGACCTCATACCGCCTCTGGCCTTCCACTTCGACCTCGACCAGCGTCCACTTCTGGTTCTCTCCCGGTCTCGGAGCGCCGGGGCGCTGGACCGGAAGCCACTCGTCACCCGTGCGCCTCCAGTACCAGTTCTGACCTTCTTCGGACGGGTAGTGGGCGGGAATGGGCTTTTCGGCCGCGACGTAGCCACGGCCGGGCTCGATCTCCATGGACCGGACCACCTGCTCGAAATGGGCGAGCTGGTCCTGCAGCATGGCCATCTCGATGGCGATGTGCCGGCCCTCGGGGGTGTCGATGCCGCCCGCCCGTTGGAGCGCGGCCGCCCGCTCCTGGATGATGCGCGGGAGCTTCTCTACCTCGAGCCGGGCCTCGAACGCCGTCGTGCCGGGGCCCGCCCTCTCGCCATGCAGGCCGAACCAGGTGCCGAGCCGGTCCTTGAGCCGCAGGACGCGCCCGCTCGCGCCCTCCAGCCGGCGCATCGCCCGGGCCGTGTCGGCATGCATCGTGATGTCGATGGCGCGCGCGTTCGGTCCGATCTCCATCCAGGTGCCGACGATGAGCCCATCGTGCTCGATGTAGTGGACCTGGACGGTCTCTCCCGTGAGCTTGGGGTTCACCTCGATGGGGACGCGGTTGCGCAGGTCGCGCGGCAGCGCCTCGGCGGGGTTCTTCGTCCTTCCGTGCGTGCCGGGCTCCACCCGCTCGGCCAGATGCGAGACCAGCTCCCGGACGGAGGCGGGGTCGGCGCCCGCCCGCATGACGACGTGCGCCTGCCCGTCGCGCACCACGATGGCCGCGTGCCCGTCCGGCGACATCGTCACGTCACCCGAGGCGCGTAGCCGCTGGAACTCGACGGGCCCGAGTACCGTGACGGGGACATCCGAGACGTCCGGGTGCCCCCCGGCGCGCAGGCTGTCGGACACCTCGCCCTGTACGCTCTCGCGGTAGGTGCGCGCCTGCTCGTAGTCGGCCAGGGCCCGCGCGTGCTCGCGCGCGACGGTGGCGTCGAAGTCCGCCTCGGTGCGGCCCGGGTGCATCTCCAGGTATTCGCGCAGGTGCGCCTGCCGCTGCTCGCCGGTGAGCCGCTCGGGTGGCATCGGGTGGGTGTCGACGCCCAGCCCCGGCCCTCGGATGAAGCCCCACACGTGGCCCGCCGAGGCGTGCGCCCCGCTCATGGCGAGCCCCATGACCGCGCCATGGAGGACCTGCTCCGTACTGGAGCCCAGGATGTTGAGGAGCGGGTTGCCGCCCTCCCAGTTGCGGCTCTCGAGCGCGCTGCCCACCACCGCGCTGGGAACCGCCTGCACCACGTTCTCGACGGTTTGCGAGATGGCGTGGGCGGCCAGTCGGCTGTACCAGCTCGCCTCCTGCGCGGCCATCCGCTCGAGGAACTCGATGGCGTGCACCGACTGGGTGAGCCGCCCCACGTTCCCCAGCCGCGACATCTGACGGACCGTGAAGTCGCGCATCCGGGCGAGGATCTGGCGCTGGGCCTGCTGCGCCACCTGCCGCTCGGCCACGCTGGTGGCGACCTGGCGGATGCCCAGCAACCGGTTGCCCATCCCGGCCGTGAGCGCGGCCACCACCGCGTCGACGACGCCGACCGCCATGTCCGTGTACATCTGCTCGCGGCCGTAGGCCCGCCCCATGAAGAGGGCCCGCGTCCCCATGGAGGTGGCCGTGGAGGCCAGCGAGGCGATGATGGCCAGCGCCACCGCCGCCGACGCTCCTCCCGTGAAGATGGCGCCCACCGCCCCCACGACGACCGCCACGGCGATGGACGCGGCGTTCGCGATGGACTCCGTGACGGACGCCACGGCCTCCCGATGATCCCGCGCCGCCTGCTGGACGACCTCCGCGTGCACGCGCGTCTCACCGATGGCGGCGAGCATCCGGTCCGGATCCTCGCGCAACCGCGGATCCCTCAGCCGCTCGCGCTGATCGCGCAGCTGTTGGAGGCGGTGCTCCATCGTCGCGCGCTCGGGCCCGGCCACCCACCCGGTGAGCACGCCGGAGTCGCGCTGCATCTCGACACGCAGGGCCTCCTGGGCAACGAGCTCGTCCAGCGTCTGGGGCCGCCCGCGCAGTGCCACCTGCACGTCCACCGAGTGCTCGCCACTGGCGGCCGAGAGCGCCGCCTCGTCGAAGCTCCGCCCGCGATGGTTCGCTTCCCAGCGCTCCCGCACACGTTGCAACTCGTCCGGAGGCAGGTTCTGGAGCGATTGCAGGATGCGATCGCCCTCTCCGGCGCGCTCGGCGAAGTCGAACTGCTGGTAGGCGTCCAGGTAGCCGCCCTGCCGCAACCGCGTCAGGGCCTCGTCGCGCCGGTCGCCGCCGAACCCGAGGATCTGGTTCTGGACGTTCTCGCGAACCACCTGTTCGACCGTCTCGCCGTACCGTTGCTGGTACCCGGCGGTCATCGCCGTCATGTACCCGCTGGCGCGGCGGCGGGCGAGCTCGGTGATCTCCCCTTCAATCCGCTGTTCCACGAGCTGCTGCTCGCGGAAGTAGGTGTTCTCGTCCCAGGGCGGCCGTGCGCTGGCGGCGCGCGCGCGCAGGTCGCGCTGGAGATCCTCGCGCCGCCGGGCCAGAGCCGCCACCTCGGGCGATACCGCATGAGCGCGGTCCCGCGAGGCCGCGGAGGGATCCTGCAGGGCCCGTCTCTCCGCCTCGAGATCCCGACGGGTGTCCTCGAGTGCCCGGGTGTACTGGGACTCGATCGTTTGATTGATCTGCGTATCGCTGGACTGGAACAGCGACTCGCGCTCGATGCGGATGCGAGCGGCGTCGGCCGCGGACTGGTTGGCCTCCGAGAGGGCCACGAGCAGGTCGCGCTCGCCGCCGAAGGTGGTGCGCTCGATGCTCTGCTGGAGGGAGCCGCGAGGAATCTGCTGGTAGCTGCCGTCGGGCTGCGGGACGAGCACGGGCTCGTTCGCGTAGCGGGCGTCGTACTCCCGCGTGACCTCCCGGGTCCGGCGCGACATCTCCTCCTGCATCCGCGCGGTGGTCCACCCCTCGCGCTGGGCCTGCTGCTGCACGTCCTGGGAGATCTGCTGGTAGACGGCCTCCGCGTCCTGGCGCCGGCTCGAGCCGCCGAAGTACAGCGCCTGGTCGAGCGCGATGGCGTCGGCGCGGGCGACGTTGAGCTCGAAGAGCGCCGTGGCCCGTTCCGCGTCGTGGGTCGTCGAGGTGGTCCAGTCGCCCAGATCCTCGAGCACGTCCGTGCGCAGATCCTGGTGGTAGCGCTCGCGATAGATGCGCTCCACCGCGTCCCGCTGCTCGCGCGTGAGCCCGCGCAGGGCCCGGAAGATGGCGGCCTCGTCCGTGCCGAGGCTCGTGCCCAGGAACTGCTCCTGTGTGGCGGAGAAGAGCTGCGCCGCGAGCGCCTCCTCCTGCCGGCCGGACAGCAGCGCCTGTGCCCGGTCGAACTCCCCTTCGTGGAGCTCCGAGCGCAGATCGTCGTCGAGCTCGTCGCCGAATGTATCCTTGTAGTACTTGCGCAGCGCGAGCGCCTGGAACTCGTTGAGACCACCGAGCTGCTCCATGGCGGCCTCGGTCTCGTTCATGCCGAAGATGCCGCCGTGGAGCGCACGGTTGATGGCGTTGCCACGCTCGCGAACGCGGCTCGGGTTGAGCGGCCCGCGCTGGTTGCCGATCGTCTCGAGCTGGTCGACCGAGCACCTCTCGAGGACGAGGGCCCGGAGCCGCTGCTCCAGCTCACCGCGGCGGCTGGCGACCAGCCGCGCGCGGACCGCGGCCGCGACGATGGCGATGGGATCGACGGGACGGCTCCGGTCCCGGTGGAAGAAGGCCCGGACGACGGCCTCCTGCTCCCGCGTCAGGCGGTTGGCCTCGAGTACCTGCTGCTCTGAAATCCCGTGCGCCTCGGCGTCCTGCAGCCGCGTGAGCAGGTCGAGCTGCTCGCCGACGAGCGCGGCGGTCTCCTGGTTGCGCAGCTCCTCCCAGGCCTGGGCGTTGGCGCGGGCCTGATCGGACCAGTCCGTCCAGCTCTCGAACAGGCGCGTGAAGAAGCCGCGGGTCTCCCCCGTCTGGGTGGCGGCCCAATCGCGGATCTCCTCCCGGGCCTGTTCGGCGGCCTGGTCGAGGCCCTCGGTGAACGACTGGGACTCGCGCTGGATGGCCGTGCGGAAGTCACCGAAGGTACGCACCACCTCGTCACGGCGCTCGCGGCCCCAGTTCTCGCTGGTCTGGATGAGCGCCTGGAGCTGCTCGGGGGTCTGGTCCGCGGGAGGCGCCTCCCGCAGCTGGAAGACGTCGCGCTGGGTGACGGCCTCGTACGCGCTCGTGTATTCGAGCTCCCGAGGGGCGAGCTCCGCCTCGCGCGTCTCCCGGGCCTGGCGGTAGCGCGCGGTCTGCCGGGCGGCCGTGCGGTTGACGTTGGACAGGAGGCGATCTCGCTTCACCCGGACGAGGTCCTCGGGGGTACCACCCGCGAGGCTCGCCTGGACGGCGTCGGCCTGTGCGTCGAGGCGTTGCCGCTCGGTGGCGACGGTGCTGGACAGCTCCTGGCCCGCGGAGGAGAGGGCCTGGGTCTGATCGGCCACGCACTGGTTCACGTCCGATGACGCTTGCTGGGTCTGCGCCGCGAGCTGCTCACGCCGCAGGAGGACGGCCTCGTCGAGCTGCTGGCCCGCCACGCCCGCCTCGGTGGCGATCGTGCCAAGCTGCGCGCCGAGGCTCTGCTCGAGCTCGGGAAGCATCTCGGCCTCGCCGAGCGACTCCTGTCCCCGGGGCGGCTCTCCCCCCATGAGCGCCAACCGGACGTCGCGGAGCATGTCGCGCGCCGTCGTGGGCACGTCCGCCATCAAGCTGGCGAACACCTCGATGGCCTGGGTGCGCGCCTGTCCGGCCAGGGGCTGCGGCTGGGGCGGCACCGGCTGCTGGAGGGTGATGGGGGGGCCGGCCTGTGGCTCCACCTCCTGCCGTTGCAGGAGCCCCTCGCGGATCGAGAGCAGTTGCATGCGCGCCTCGTCGCGCGGATCGCTCACCGGAGGTCCCGCATCGAGGGCGCCGCGGACCTGCTCGAGCCTCTCGGCGGAGAGGGGACGCTGGCCGAGGCGGGGCGTGTTCCCTCGCGGGCTGCTCTGGAGCGCGGGGAGCGTCTGGTTCGACAGGAGCCGGTTCGAGGCCTGCTCGATCAGGAAGGTGGCGTGGGGGACGGGCTCCTCCGGGGTCGCGGCCGGAATGGCGGGCACGTCCGTGGGGAGGCGTGGCACCTGCTGCTGGGCCGAGGCGGGCACGCGCGCACGCACCACGTGAACCCGATCGACGCTCTGTTCCCCCTCGCGCTGGACCCGCGCGACGCCCGGTCCGCCGCCGACGTGGGGGTTGGGGATGGCCTCCACGCGCCGGCTCACCTGGGTCCGGAATTGCGCGAGGGCCTGGTCCGGCTCGGGTGGAGGCGAGTCCTGGGCCATCGTGAGCTCGGTCCCCGCGCCTTCGTCCGTCACCGCCTCGGCTTCGGTGGCCTCGCTCTCCACTCCGGCCGTGGCATCGGAAGGCGCGCCCTCGGGTGCGAGTCCCTCCGTTCCAGGGGCCTCCAGGCCCGGTTCCAGGGACTCGCCCGTGGGGGCCTCCGGTGCGGCGAGGTTCGCTCCCGTTGCCGCCTGAGGCGGGAGTGCCTCGGGGGTTGGAGCCGGCTGGGCTTCGACCTCGGAGGAAGTCGGGCCAGCACTGTCGCTGCTGCTCGGGCCTTCCGTGCCGCTCGCGAGCGCCTCGTCCGATTCGGGCTCCGATTCCTCCTCGGGTGCCAGTTCCTCCGCGGGTGTCAGTTCCTCGAACGGGAGGGGAGCCGGTGCGGTGGGCGTGGGAACGGAGCCCCGCAGGAACAGAGGGACGGTGGACTCCCGAGGCTGACCGCCCAGGAAGAGCGGGACGGTGGACTCCCGAGGCTGGCCACCCAGGAAGAGCGGCAGGGCGCTGGTGGGTCCCATCGTCCCGGTCTCGGGCGTCGAAGCCACTTCACGCTGGGCGGCTTCGGCACGACGCTTGAGGAGCTCCTGGAGCTCCTCGGGCTCGGCTTTCCGCTTCCTCGGTTCGAACGTCCGTGACATGGCTCGACGCCTTCCGGTGAGCGGTGGCTCTACGAACAGCATCCCCCACGATGCGGTTCCTGCCTCCTGATGAGCGGGTGGTAATAGAACTCGTACGTTCCCTTGCCGATGTTGCTCGAACCCCCCACGATCAACAACCGGCCATCCGTCAGCAGGGCCACGTCGTGGAACTCGCGATCCGCGCCCATGGGAACGGTGGTGCTCCATGTCTGGGTTTCGGGATCGTACAGCTCGACACTGTTGCGGATACCCCCCAGGTCGCTGCCCGCGTGGTAGCCGCCGGTGACGAGCACGTGGCCGGAATCCAGCAGGGTGGCGGTGTGGTTGCAGCGCTGGAGCGCCAGACTGCCCGTGGCCTTCCAGACCTTGTCCTCGAGGTCGTACAGCTCGGCCGAGCCGTAAGAGGCGGTGGAGGTGGCGTTCTTGCCGCCGACGACCAGCACCTGTCCTGTCTTCAGCAGCGTGGCGGTGTGCGCGCGCCGGGCAGTGCTCATGCCGCCGGCGAGCGTCCAGGTCCCGTTCTTCGCGTCGTACAGCTCGACCGAGGCCAGATTGAAGGTTTGTCTGGTGGTGAGGTCGAAATTCTCGCCCCCGGTGACCAGCACGTTCCCATCTGGCAGCAGGGTGGCCGTATGCCAGCTCCGGGGGCTGTTCATGGCATGGGCGATGACCGTCCAGGTCTTGAGCTCCGGATCATACAGCTCGGCGGAGGCGTGCCTTTCGGAGGAGTCGCTCTGCGTCGCCTGACCTCCGATCACCAGGACCTTTCCACTCTCCAGCAACGTGGCCGTGTGCCCGACGCGGCCCACGCTCATGTCGGCGACGGCCGTCCAGTCATTGGTGGCCGGGTCGTACACCTCCGCGGTCTTGGGTTGGTCCTCGCCGCCCGTCACCAGGACATGGCCATTCGGCAACAACGTGGCCGTATGACGGCGGCGATTGGCGTTGGTGGACTTCGTGGACGTCCAGGTGTTCGTGCGAGGGTCGAACACGTCCGCCACCCGGTTGAATTCGCCCAGGACGAGTACCCTGCCATCCAGCAGCCGCACGGCGCGGGGCATGAGGTGAGCGCCATCGCGCAGCTTCGTCGGAACGTTGAGCATTCCCCTGCGCATCCGGAAGATGTGGCGGCCCTTGACGGCGCTGTTCGTGCTCGTGTTGGACAGCCCATCCGCGTGGGTATCGAGCAGCGCGCCGGGGATGTGGGAGCCGGGGAATTCGAAGAAGGTATTCTCTTTGCCCGTTCCCGCCGACAGGCCCGCCGCCGCGGTCCGCCCTCCCAGGCCTCCCGTTCCGCGAGTGGAGCCTCCGGACTCCCACTCCAGGCGGTCGTAATTCATGACGATGTCGAAATCGCCCAGCCCCGCATCACCCCGGTCCACCAGCAGGAGCTGGAAGCTGTTGAGCTTGTCGGTACGCTCCCGGTGGTAGCCGACGGAGATCCAGTTCACGCAGAGGGCCACGCGGCTCTCGAACATCACGGTGCCGTACCCGATGCGCCCCGAGTCCCTTGCCCGCGTATCCACGTCCGCCAGGAAGGGCGCGATGATGGGCGGCAGCCCGGACTTCACCTTCAGCCCGGCGGGGATGTACTTGTACAGGGGCTCCCCGAAGGTGACGTTGCCGTTCGTGTTGATGAAGAGGTGCGTGTAGAACTTCCCGAAGAAGTTGACGGGGAAGCCCACCTCTATAGGGCCGCTCGAGCCGTCATCGGTGGCGGGAATCACATGGGCATGGGCGTGCTCGCCCTCGATGATGGCGTCTGGCCTCGAGGTGGTACCGCCGGCATCCTGCAGGATCTCTGACATCCGTCTTCCCTCTCGTCTTCAGTTGCCGCCCGGGCGCAACTCCGTTGGAACGTGGCGCCCGAGCTTCCTGTATTCGCTCGCGAAGCCTCTCAAGAGATCGGCGTATTCGATGGGCCGTCCCTCCCCGCGTGCCAGCACCGCCGCGAGCAGTACGGCGTTGCGGATGTGTCCGCCGCTCAGCTCCGCCATGGCGGCCAGCCGGTTCAGGTCCTTGGGCGCCACCTGATGCCCCTCGCCCAGGTGCGACAGCCAGAGCGAGCGCCGCTCCTCCGGCCCCGGCATGGGGAACTCGATGATCGCGTCCAGGCGGCGCATGAAGGCCGGATCGAACCGGCCCTTGCTGTTGCTCGTCAGGATCGCCACCCCGTCGAAGGACTCGATGCGCTGGAGCAGGTAGTTGGTCTGCGCGTTGGCGAAGCGGTCGTTGGAGTCCCGGATGTCCGTGCGCCGGCCGAAGAGCGAGTCCGCCTCGTCGAACAGCAGCATCACCTCGGCGTGCTCGGCGCGCGCGAAGAGCTGGGCGAGGTTCTTCTCCGTCTCGCCGATGTACTTGCTCGTCACGCTGGCCAGATCCACCCGGTAGAGCGGCATGCCCAGCCGCGTGGCGAGCCAGCCCGCCGCCAGCGTCTTGCCCGTGCCGGAGGGGCCCACCAGCAGCGCCGTCACCCCGGTGCGGTAGCGCGTCGTGGCGGAGGCGCCGAGCCCCTCGGCCAGCCCGTCTCGCGAGCGGCAGCGCAGCAGCAGCGCCTCGAGCTCGGCGGCGATGGGCGGAGGGGCCACCAGGGCCTCGTCGCTGATGCGCTCGGGCAGGGCCTGGGCCAGCGAGCCCAGTCCGCCTCCCTCGTCCGACCACGCCGCGTCCAGTAGATCCCGCTCCTCTGGCCTGGACAGGCCCCGCACGGCGGCGTGACGCCGCGCCATGCGGCTCAGGTGGGCGATCCTCCCGGCGCGGTGGCGGTGGGCGCTGGCGAGGTGCTCGGCCAGCGCGGCATCGCCCAGCGACGTCTCCCAGAGGGTACGGCGCTCGTCCCGCCGGGGCATGGGCAGGGACCAGGAGAGCATGCTGCCCGCGGGCCATTCGAGGTTGCCCTCCGGTCCGCAGGTGAGCAGGACGGGGCCGTCGTAGAAGGGCAGCAGCGGCACCAGCTTGCGCTCGCCAGGGCCCAGGTCGAAGCAGAACACGGGCAGCAGCGAGCGCAGTTGGAGATAGGGACCGAGGGCGTCGAGCCGGTCGGTCTCGATGAAGAGGGGGCGGCGGCCCAGCGCGGCGGCCAGCGAGGCCGCCACGGTGCGGGTCTCGGCTGGCGAGGCGCCGCGCAGCAGCAGCGCGCTCCGTGGTTGGGTGGCGAGGGTGTCCGCGTGGCGGCGCACCTGCTCGAGGACGGAGGCCGGCAGGGGGACTTCGGGGTAGGGACCGAGCCCGAGCGTCGTCCCGGGCCACGCGCCATCCTGGCCTCGGAGGGCGAGGTAGAGGGGCAGGGGGAGCGCGAAGGACTGATCGGCGAGGGGTGCCTCCGTGCCGAGCCGGGAGAGGAGCCGGCTCTGGAAGGCGGCGCCATTGGAGAGGGCGTGCAGGGGGATGCTGCCCGGGGGCGCCGCCTCGGCGAGGGCCGAGGCGATGAGGCCCAGCATGGGCCGGGAGGTGCCGGTGGGAGACTGGATGTAGGCGAGGACGCGGCCCACCAGTTGCTCCTCCTCCACGGCCGCGGCGAGCGCCACGGCGAGCTGCTCCAGGAGGGTGAGGCCCAGCTCCCGGCCGAGCCGCACGAGGGGCACGTCCACGGGGGCGGGCTCCTCCAGGAGGACCCGTGCGCCCGCGAGCCAGTCGGAATGCCGGGTCTCCACCAGGGCTCGGGCCTGGCGCAGGACCTGGGTCTCGAGGTGGGTGTCATCGGCGGCAGTGGTCTGCCGCGCCAGGGCCGCCAGGGCCAGGTGGTTCAGGGTGAGGGGCGTCGAGAAAGGGGTGCCCATGTGAGTTCTCCGGCTTTCGAAGGTCATCGGTGCCCTCACGACTCCCCATGCAGGTAATGGAATCTCACCACCCGGCCGAGCCAGGGGACCCATCCGGGATCGACGTCGAGCCCCGCGCTTCGCACGCGGATGTCCGCCTGCTGGATGTCGAACAGGACATCGACATGGGTGCGCGTCGCCGTGATGCGTCCGGGACGGCGCACGAGCTCGTGGAGTCCGAGCCGTGCGTAGCGGCGGCACCACCGCCGTGCCGCTGTCCTCAGGCCCAGGAGCAGCAGTCCGAGGTCATCCTCCCCGCGCAGCGCGGGCGCGAGCGTGCGCTCCGGCGGAGGGTTCGCTCCTCCGGGTTCCACACCGTAGGTGACGGCGAGGGGGAGTCTGCCCGTTGCGTCGGTGAGCACGGTGCGCTCCAGGGGCCCTCCCTCGTGGAAGGCCAGGGGAGCATCCTCCCTCCTGATGGCCACCTGCGTGCGCAGGCGCTCGGGAAGGGCGAAGGGGCAGTGAACGGGTCTCGGGCCTCGGAGGTGGGTCTCGAGAATCACGCGCGAGGGGTCCGTCGCGGGAACGCCGAGCCGCTCGGCGATGAACGAGAGGAGCCGGTCCGTCAGGTCGAGCTCGAGCAGGGAGGGGTGCTCTTCGAGAAGCGTGGAGATGCCGAGCCGTTCGAGAACGGGCACCAGGAAGAGCAGCCCACCGGCCACCGTGGGAAGAGGGACCTCCGGCCACGGTGCGCGCGGTTGCGAGCCCGCCTCCATTCCCGGAGCCTCTGGGGCGGGGCGTTCGGGAGCCACGAGGGCGGAGCTGGCGGGAGGCTTCAATGTGGTGGGAGCGGGTCCTGGCTCGTGTCGTGGAGCGGAGGGCGCGGACCTGGAGTCCTCTTCAGGCGCGGCGACCCTGGTGGGTTGCTTGCTGTCGGCCGAGGGGACGCCGCCCTCGTGTCCGTTCCCTTCGGGAGGGAGCGCCTCGGTGGAGCCGCCGCGCGCAACGGGGGAGGAGGGCGGTGCTTCGTGTCCGTCCCGCCCCCGTGCCGTTCTGGCCGGCCCGGACACGAGCCCGGCGGCGAGGCGAGCCGCCCGCTCGACCAGCCGGACATCCGCGAGGCGCCCCCACCGTTCGAGCACGAGCGCCACGGCCGTGAGCCAGACCGAGCGCGCATCCTCCGCACCCCACGTCTCCACCCACCGGGCCACCGAGGCGCGCAGCGGGGCGGAGGGAAGCACTCGCGCCGTCTCTCCAGGCGCCGGCACCTCGGTCGGGAGGACCGGACCCGGCGGTCTACTCCCGAGGGACTGGAGGAGCACGGGACCCTCGTGCCACCGCAGGGCACCGAGCAGCAGGTCGAGGCCACCTTCCGCGTGCAGGGTCTCGACGAGCCGCATCGCGGCGGCCGGTCCGGCGCTCGTCCGGAGCGCGGTGGCGAGCACCAGGCGCAGGGACTCGTCCCGGGGCTGGGAGGGGTGGAAGCCCGGCACGGCGAGGGGCCAGAACCAGCCCGTCACGGGCGCTCCGCGCACCAGCCGCCGCGCGAGCGCGACGGTGGGCTCCGCGTCATCCCGGAAGAAGACGGCGTCGCGATGCGCGGCCGAGTCCTCCCCGGCATACACGGCGGATATGGCCAGCTCGCGCACCCGCTGCTCCAGGCTGAGCGCGAGGCTCGCCGGTGGCAGGTGGCCTTGGATGACTCCGACCCGGAGGGAGCGGATGAGGAGCACCCGGCCGGGTCCGCCGTCGGGGAACGAGGCGGTGCGCAGGGCATCCTCGAGCAGCAGGGCGCCGCGGCGCACGAGGGCGTCGCTCCTGGCCGCCAGACGGACGGTGCCCACGCGCCTCATCGTTCCCCCTTACCAGTTGTAGCCCATGAGGGGCATGAGGGCGCTGGCACCGCGGGCGGGATCGGCGAAGCGCGCCGAGGCCTTCTCCTGAAGGTGCACCGTCTCCGATGACGCCGACAGCACGCGCGCGCGCACCACGTTGGAGGCCAGGTCCTCCACCACCGCCTGCACCGTGTGGTCTCCGGAGCGGATCACCACCTGCATGCCGATGCGGACGCGCGCCGGGTCCACGGCCAGCTCGATGGTGCCGCCCACCTTGGCCACGGTGGGTTTGGTCACGTGGCCGGAGAGCAGCTCGTTGACGGGCGCATGGCTGGCCAGCAGCAGGCACACGCGCACCAGGTCGTTGATGAGCGCCACGGCCTCGGACTCGGTGGGCACCACGCGCTGGAAGAGCCAGTCCACCAGCATCTGCATCTCCCGCCGGTCGGTGACCTCGATCTTCTCCCAGAGCGGGAGCCGCGAGAGGTCGCGCAGGTTGACGGGGATGTCGTACTGGCTCATCTGCTCGGCCCACTCCAGGCGGATGACGGGCAGCACCTCGCCGAAGCGCTGGTAGAGGCCGGTGGCCACCCGGGAGATGTGCTCCAGCTCCGTCGCCGCGTTGCGACTCACGTCCGAGCGGCCATGCGCCGTGTCCATGATGTCCCCCAGGGACAGCTGCGCGCGGGCCGTCTGCTGCAGCTCGAGCCAGGTCCGGGTCTCGACGACGGGAGGCTGGTAGTAGACGAAGGTGCTCCGCTGGCGGGCGATGAGATCCTCGCGGGCCGACAGCAGCCGGGAGAGCCCCAGGGCGAGGCTCGTGGTGGCCCGGCCGGAGACGATGGGCAGGGGGATGGGGAGCCGTTGGACGGCGCGCACCTGCGCCCGGACGAAGGTGCGGTGGATGAGCTCGATGCGGTCGAGCCCGCGCAGCAGTTGGGCGGAGATGGCGAACCACTTGAGGGGCGAGTCGCGCACGAGCTCGAGGTAGGCGAGCAACTCTGGAGGCGCGGCCGCGGTGCTGGCGAGCACCTCGGGGAGGATGTCCTCGACGATGCCCGTGTCGAGCAGGCGGGAGGGAGCCTCGCGGGTGAGCTCGCGCTCGCGCGGGCGCTGGAAGACGAGGAAGGGGACGTGCTGGTCGTACACCTGCTGGCGGCGCTGGTTGATGGTGTTGACGCGCACCTCTTCCTCGTCGCGCAGGGCACGTGCGACGGTGACATCCTGGCGGCCCTCGGCCACCTCGCTGTCCACGGCCTTGAGGCGCGTGTCGAGCTCGGACCACACGCGCTCGATCTGGCCGAGGGTCGCCTTGTAGTTGTTCACGGAGCTCATGCGCTGCTCGATGCGGCGCCTCACGGCCCTGAGCAGGGTGAGCATGTCCTCCATGTGCCGGACCGAGGTGGAGAAGTAGTCGAACTCCGTCCACCTCAACCGCGAGGAGGTGAGCGCGCGCCGGATGTTCTCCGGCTCCTCGTCCAGCCGGCGGAGGAGATCCGTGAGCGAGGACTGGCTGTACACCAGATCGCTGACGCGGATGTTCTCGCGATCGACCACCTTCGTATCGGTGTATCTCGAGCCGGGCCACCATCGCCAGCCGGGGAGGAGTCTGACCATCCTCGGGTATTTGTTGAAGTTGATCTTCGAGATCCCCGTGACGAGCAGGCCCGTCACGTCGAGCCCGAACTCCTTCTCCTTCACGGTCCTCCTCACCAGTTGGACGAGCCCCGCGATCAGATCCCGCCGGATCGTGGTGGCCTGTTCCAGTGCCTCCATGGCGTCCGACAGGCGGATGAGCGCCAGGTTCGAGCGCGGGTGGAACTGCGTGAGGTAGCTGTCGAGGGTGGTCCGAGCCACCAGCGGGCTGTCCACCAGGGTGCTTCCCAGGGTCGCGGAGACGGCGAGCCGGCTGGCCTCCGTGCTGCTGGTGAGCATGAGCTGGCGCACGTGCTGGAGCTCCTGAGCCAGCCGGGTGGTTCCCTGGTCGATGAAGTTCACCACTTCCTGGTAGAGGCTCGAGACGCTCTTGATGAGCCCCCTGAGGCCCTTCGTCCTCAAGGTCTCCTTGGTGCTGTCGGCGAACTTCTTGACGTGCTGCAGACCGCTGTTGGATGCCAGGAAGACATCGAGCGGGTTGGTGCCGTCGAGCAGGACGGCGAAAGGCTGGTCGACGATGAAGTAGTTGCCGTAGGTGACCTTCGAGACGAGCCACTGCCGCGACACGACCTCGGAGGGCTGCCAGCGGCTGCCGTCGAAGCGGCGGTACATGAGGAGGGGCTCGGTCCCGGTGTACTTGCTGGGACTGCTCCACCAGAAGGCGTGAACCTGCTTGTCGCCCTTCGATACGGCGACGATCGCCTCACCGCTCGTCTGACTCACCTTCTCCTGCGTGATCGACCATGTGTTCGCTTCGAATTTCCCGTGCTGGATCTGTCTCCCAGCGCTGGTCTGGGCCTCGTTGTCCCCCATCACGAGGACGTCGATCCGCCCGGTCGTGGTGTCGGAGATGCATGCCGACAGGTGTTTGCCGGTGAGGTTCTTGGTCTCGAGCACCTGGAAGGTCGAACCCACCGCGGGAGTCAATGTGGGGCTGTCATTCACGTGTTGGGCGGAGAGGTGGTGGAGCCAGGTCTCGCTCGTCGAGCTGCTCACGCGTCCCAGATAGAGCAGCTCGATGCGCCCGTTGCTCGGGCTGAGGGCCACGAGCTTCGTCACATCCCGTACGGTGGAGATACTCAGGGTCTGAATCGTGACCGAGGGCGTGGGTTCGTTGCCGATCCAGGTGACCTTCTGGATCATGTTGTTCCCGGCCACGAACACATCGATCTGCCGGGGTCCCCAGGCCACGGCGGAGAAGTGCTTGAGCTGCCGATAGGAGAACGCCAGCTTGGCGGCAGGGGTCCTTTGCCAGGCCGATTGAGCGTCCTTGCGGTACATGAAGCTCACATGGGTATCGGCTTGCTTGAAGATGTCCCATGCGAGGATGACGATCACCGGTTCCTGACCGAGCCAGATCAGGCTGAAGTCCACCTGGGAGCTCGGGTAGGAGATGGGCTCGGGGTTGGCGAACTTGCCCGTGGCCTTGGAATAGCGCCGCAGGACCAGCTCGGAAGTCCCATAGGACCAGTATTTGCGCGTGAGGATCCCGAACTGGGTCTGGTCTGGAGAGGCCGCGGTGGACACCCTGTAGGTGTCCCATCCCAGTGAGGCCTGCTCCGACCAGGCGCCATACAGCCACAAGGTCCGGTCGAGCAGGGGGACCGTCTGTCCCTCCGTCTCGTAGGAGCCCTCGGGTGGGATGGGATCCTCGTCGCTCATCTGCTCCCCATCGACCTTGTCGGGATCCGAACCCGGGTAGGCGGGGTACTGGTACGAGTTCTGGCCGTCGAGCGCCTTCAGCAGCACGTTCGCCTTCGCGCGCAGATCCTCCCGCCGCTTCAGCCACTTGCCGAGCCCCTCGAGCGCATCGGTGATCGCCTTGTCGAAGGAGCTGTCGACGGATTCCCTGTACAGCAGGCGGGGATCGAAGTGCGCCTCGGGGACGGGGACGAGCACCCGCACGCGCTCCTCTTTCTGGGTGTCCAGCGGCGCGAGCGAGGCGCTGGCGAACGCCACCGCGTCGAGCTGCTCCAGGGGAACGGGTGCCGCATCCAGGACGAAGGGCCCGGGAAAGAATCCGGGCGTCCACTGGAGCGGGTTGAGGGCGTGCTTGGGCAGGGTGCCCACCGGCGGCAGGAAGGCGAAGGACTTGAGGGCGGTGCCGTTGGTGAGCTCCAGGGGCGAGAAGGTGGCGAGGTGCTCGGAGAACTGCTGGATGCGGGACTGCCAGAGCAGGGGCGTTCCGCGCTTCTCGAGGAGCGGGGTCCGGCTCCGGGGCGCTCCACCAGCGCGCACCACGGCGGCCCGGTCCACGAAGAGGGGCCTGGCGGGAGAGCCGACGTGGCCGGGAGGATCGAAGCCGATCAGCGCGATGGGAACGCCGAGCTTCTCCCAGGGGGCGCACGCCCCATGCGCACGCAGGCGCTCGCACTCGAAGACCGTCCAGGCCAGGCGGTTGCGCCACTGGAGCTCCTGCTCGGGCTCGGGCATGGGCCATTTGCAGGGCCAGGCGAAGAGCACCGGAACACAGCCATCCACCAGCCGGTGGTCCGCGAGGGAGCGGAGCTCCGGGTCGAACTCGGCCGGGTTCAGGTCGTCGGGAGGTGCGTCCCTCTTCGACACCACGGGAACCAGCACGAGCACGGCGGCTCGCAGGCCGACGTGCGTGGTGCTCGCGTTCGCGTAGGCCAGCACGCCGAGGTCGAACCCCGAGGACTCCGGGACGTCCTCCGCCCAGAAGGCCGGCACCTGGTCCACGCGGACGAGGAGCGTCCGGGGAATGAGCACGTCCTCACCCGTGCGGGTCAGCCCCATACCGGGGCTGATCTGGAAGCAGGGAATGAGCGGCTGCTCGGGCTCGTCGGGCTTCTCGAACTTCAGGTGGACCTCGAGGCCGGCCACGACGCCGGGGGCCACGAGTTGTCCGCGCAGGGCGAGGCGGCCGGAGCGCTCGCGTTGCTCGGTGGCCAGGGACTCGGCGGAGAGGGCGCGGCCCGTGTAGAGGTGGGGGCGGCGGCGCCAGCCCTCGGTCACGAAGGGCTGGAGCGGCGGCTCCACCTGGAGGAGGTGCTCTCCGAGGAGCGAACCCGTCAGTGGTTTCGTACTCATGGGCTACCTTTCTTTCGCCAGGGGCGGGGCCGCATCGCGCTCCTCACCGCTTCACGCCCACGTAGGGCAGGAGGGCGCCAGCACCGCGGGCGGGTTCGGAGAAGTACACGGAGTCCGTCACCTTCAGGCTCACCGTCCCCGAAGGAGCCGACAGCACGCGTGCGCGCACCACGTTGGAGGCCAGGTCCTCCACCACCGCCTGCACCGTCTGGTTTCCGGAGCGGATCAGCACGTGCATGCCGATGCGGACGCGCGTGGGCTCGACCGCCAGCTCGATGGTGCCACCCACCTTGGCCTCGGTGGGTTTGGTCACGTGGCCGGAGATCAGCTCGTTGACGGGCGCATGGCTGGCCAGCAGCAGGCACACGCGCACCAGGTCGTTGATGAGCGCCACGGCCTCGGGCTCGGTGGACACCACTCGCTGGAAGAGCCAGTCCACCAGCATCTGCATCTCCCGCCGGTCGGTGACCTCGATCTTCTCCCAGAGCGGGAGCCGCGAGAGGTCGCGCAGGTTGACGGGAATGTCGTACTGGCTCATCTGCTCGGCCCACTTCAGGCGGGTGGAGGGCAGCACCTCGCCGAAGCGCTGGTAGAGGCCGGTGGCCACCTTGGAGATGTGCTCCAGCTCCGTCGCCGCGGTGCGGCCCACGTCCGAGCGGCCGTGCGCCGTGTCCATGATGTCCCCCAGGGACAGCTGCGCGCGGGCCGTCTGCTGCAGCTCGAGCCAGGAGCGGGTGGTGATGACGGAGGGCTCGATGCCGACCACGGCGCCGCGCTGGCGGGCGACGAGCTCCTCGCGGGCCGACAGCAACCGGGAGAGCCCCTGGGCGAAGTTCGTGGAGGTGCGGCCAGCGATGACGGGCATCTGGACGGGAATCCGCTGGACGGCCCGCATCCGGGCCCACTCGAAGGTGCGGTGGATGAGCTCGACGCGGTCGAGCCCGCGCAGCAGTTGGGCGGAGAGGGCAAACCACCGGAGGGGCGAGTCGTGGACGAGCTCGACGTAGGCGAGCAACTCCGGGGGCGCGGCCGCGGTGCTGGCGAACACCTCGGGGAGGATGTTCTCGACGAAGCTCGTGTCGAGCAGGCGGGAGGGAGCATCGAGGGTGATCTCGTGCTCGCGCGGGCGCTGGAAGACGAGGAAGGGGACGTGCTCCTTGTACACGTCCTGGCGGCGCTGGTTGATGGCGATGATGCGTGCCTCTTCCTCGTCGCGCAGGGCGCGCGCGACGGTGACGTCCTGGCGGGCCTCCACCACTTCGCCTTGCACCGTGCCCAGGCGCTTGTCGAGCGCGGACCAGGAGCGCTCGATGCTGGCGAGCGCCTCCTTGTAGCTCGTCAGGGCGTTCGCGCTGGGGCGTGTGCGGCGCTCCACCTCCCGCAGCAGGACGAGCGTGTCCTCCAGGTGCTGGACCGCGGTGGAGAAGGAGTCGTTGTTCTCCCAGCGGAGCCCACTGTCCTTGAGCGCCCACTGGATGGCGTCCGGCTCCTTCTCGAGGCGCTTGAGGACGGTCTCCAGCTCGGTGTGTTTTTCCACCAGGAGCTCGAGGGCGATGCTCTCGCGCTGGACGACCTTCAGCGTCTTTTCGTCGTCCGTCACGAGGGCGACCTTGGGCTCCAAGATGTCCGGACTGGTGCTGTAGATCGCGATTCCTGCCACGACGATGCCCGTGACGTTGATCTCCAGCTCCCTCAACAAGGTGACGAGCCGATCGAGCAGGGAGCTTCGCAGCGAGACGGCCTGCTGCAGGCTCTCGATGGCATCGTCATCGCTGGTGAAATCCTCTTCCTCGGCCGTGAGCCCGGTCGCGATCCGCTTCTTGATGAAGCGCGTGAAGTAGCTCTCGATGTCGGTCCGGGCCGCCAGGGGGCTCTGCACCAGGGTGGCGCCCAGGATGGGGGACGCCGCGAGCCGGCTGGCCTCCGTGTTGCCGCTGATCATGAGCTGGCGCACGTTCTGGGTGTTCGCCTGCACCTGGGCGGAACCGGAGCGGATGAGATCGTCCAGCCGCTCCAGCTGGTCTCCGGTCTGGGCAACGAGCGCTCTCAGTCCGTTCTTCTCCACGAACTCCCGCGTCTTGTCGGGCAGTGTCTTCAGGTGCAGAAGCCCCTGGGGGGAAGCCAGGAAGACGTCGATCTGAGACGTTCCATCGAGGACGACGCTGAACGGCTGGGCGACCTGTTTGAGCTGGAGCTGCTGGGTCCAGGGGGTGTGCCACTGAGCGCCATCGAAGCGGATGTACGTGAGCTGGCCGGGGATCGGGGCCTCGGGATTCGCGGAGCCCTGCCTCCACAAGAAGGCGTGGAGCTGTCCGTCCATTCGTGACACGGCTTTGATCGTGTCGGCGGTCGTCGTGCCCACGGGGACGGGCTCGAAATTCCAATCCCCCGTCTTGTATTGCCCGTGGATGAAGCCGCTGTCCCCGGAGATGAGAACGTCGAACTGGTTGGCGCCCGTCAAACAGGCTGACAGGAGCGTGCCCGTGGTCGCGGTCTTCTCATCCATCTCGATCTGGCCCAGCTCCGGCTTGTTCTGCTCATGCTTGCCGGAGAGGTGGTGGAGCCAGAAGGTGCCCTTGGGGATGGTTCCTCCGTGATCGTGGGCCAGGAAGAGCAGCTCGATCCGCCCATCCTTCTTCTGGAGGGCCACCAGGTCCTTCACTTCCCTCTTGAGGCTCTTCTCCAGCTCGACCACCGCGGGCTGATCCGTGGCGTCCTTCACCCAGGTGAACTTCTGGATGCCGTAGCTCGTCACGACCTCGTTTTCCGCCACGGAGCGCGTCGGCGTGGGGAGCGTATCGGTCTGCATGGCCACGAACACGTCGATATGTCCCGCCGCCCAGGACACCGCCGTGAACAGCGGGGCGCGGGTCGCCTTCACCTGCTTGGAGTCGGTCGACTTCCATTCATTGTTGTCGGTCCGGCGGAAGACGCGGATGAAGTAGTTGAAGAGCGCTGGCGCCGCTGGGGTCTCCGCGAGCTCCCGCGGGGAGAGCCCGGAGGGCGTTTCGGTCTGGATGGGCACGGAGACGAGGACGACGATCAGGAGCTCATCGCCGCTCCAGACCGTCCTGAATCCCCGGAAGGTCTCCTTCCTGGTCGCGTCCACCACACCGGAAATGGTCTCCCATTCCTGCCAGGAGTCACGGAAGCTCACATAGGACAGGGTGTCCGTCCCCTTCAGGGTGACCAGCGCGAACCCACCCGGCTCGGGACTCTCGGTGGACACCTCCTCCACGTTGCCGGCCCCCGCCAGCAACGAGCTCTCCGGCCCGGTATCTTCCTGTCCCCACTTCTGCAGGGCCTGCTCGTACGCGTCGACGGTGGAACCCAGCGTCCCGTAGTCCTCTTCCGGTGGAATGGGCTCCAGGATGGAGATTGTCTCTCCTGGGATCCTGGCGGGATCCGGTTCCGGGAACCGGCCCGACTTCTCGCCTTCGAGCGTGTTCAGCAGCAGGTTCGCCTTGCCGCGCAGGATCTGCCGCCGCTTCAGCCACTCTCCGAGCCGTTTGAGCCCGGCGTTGATCGCCTCGTCGAAGGCGATGTCGATGCTCTCTCCCTTCAGCAGGTCGGGATCGAAGTGGGCCTCGGGGACGGGGACGAGCACGCGCACGCGCTCCTGCCGCCAGGTGTTCAGGGGCGCCAGCGAAGCACTGACCTGGGTCACCGCGTCGAGCTGCTCCAGGGGAACGGGCGCCGCATCCACGAGGAAGGACGCGGGGAAGAAGCGGGGCGACCACGTGAAGGGGTTGAAGGCCTCCTTGGGCAGCGCCCCCACCGGAGGGAGGAAGGCGAAGGACTGCAGGGCGGCGCCGCTGGTGATCTCCTGGGACGAGAAGGTGGCGAGGTGCTCGGAGAACTGCTGGATGCGGGACTGCCAGAGCAGGGGTGTGCCGTGCTTCTCGAGAAGCGAGGTCCGGGTCCGGGGCGCTCCGCCGGCGCGCACCACGGCGGCCCGGTCCGCGAAGTGGGGCACGGCGGAAGTCTCGCCGCTGTCCGGAGGGTTGAAGCCGATCAGCGCGATGGGAAGGCCGAGGTACTCCCAGGGGGCGCACTTCGGGTGCTGGCGCTCGAGCTCCTGCTTGAAGATCGTCCAGGCCAGGCGGTTGCGCCACTGGAAACCGCGCTCGATCTTGTCCCAGTGCCTGGGCCAGGCGAAGAGCACCGGAACACAGCCATCCACCCAGTGCGAGTCCTCGAAGGAGTAGGCGTCCGGCTCCACCTGCCCCTGCGCGTCGGGGGGGGTGGGATCCTCCATTCGGGACACCACCGGAACCAGCACGAGCACGGCGGCATCCAGCCCCTCGTGCGTCTCGGCCTCGCCCTCTCCGGACAGGAGGATGCTCAAGTCGACGGAGGGGGGGTCCTGCCCCTCCGGCAGCCAGAAGACCGGCACCTTGTCCACGCGGATGTGGGTGGGGCGGGGGATGACCACGTTCTCGCCGCTGTGGGTCAGGCCCAGCCCGGGGCCGATCTGGAAGAGGTGGATGGGCTTTCCGGTGGAGCCGTCCACCCTGCTCTCCAGGCGGACCTCGAGGCCGGCCACGACGCCGGGAGTCACCATCTGGCCGCGCAGGGCGAGGCGGCCGGCGCGCTCGCGCTGCTCGGTGGCCAGGGCCTCGGCGGACAGGGCCCGGCCCGAGTAGAGGTGGGGGCGGCTGCGCCAGCCGGCGTCGACGGACGGCCGGGGCCGGGGCTCCACCTGGAGGATGTGCTCGTCGGGGAGCGACTCCTTCAGCGGTTTCGTGTTCATGGGCGGGCTTCCCCTCGTCCGGGGTTAGAAGGGCGGGGTGTCGTAGCTCTTCCGGATTTCCACGACGGCTTCATCCAGGGATTGGCCTTGCTTCACGGTCCGCTCGACGATCTCCTGGATCTTCTCGAACCTGCCGTTCCCCTCCTTGACGGCCAGGGTGACGTACTTGTCCAGCTCGACGCTGCTCTTGGAGCGGGCCAGGTTCGACAGCGGGAGCGCGTGCTCGGTCCGGGTCCTCTTGGCGAGGGTCGCGCTGAGTGTCGACAGCCCCTTGCCCCGCTCCTCGTAGGCGTAGCGCTTCTCCAGCTTCTTGACCGTGTCGATGTTGAGCTTCGACTGCCGGAGGAGCTCGCCCGCGGCGCTCGCGAAGAGGTGCTTGTATCCGGCGGAGCGGCTCCGCAGGATGGTGCGCAGCATGTCGTAGCTCTTGCCGACGCCGAACGACGTGGCGCGGGTGGGAAGCGTGAGGAACTCCGAGTAGAGCCCCGCCTCATGGAGGGCGCTGGCGATGTCTTCATCGAGCGTCTCCTGTTCCTCCACCAGCTGGCCGACCACGGTGGGCTTGTAGGGGAAGCTCCGGCGGCGGACGTACCAGAGCGAGGTGGCGCTGGAGAGGAGGTTGCTCCAGGCGGCATCGGCCAGGTTGGTCTGGGCGGCCGAGGTGGTCGGGTCGGTCGCGACGGTCAGGGGAGTCGGTGCGTCCGGGGCGGGCGTGGCGGCCCGGACGGAGGGGAGCGCCGTCTTGCGGATCGTGAGGAGCCTGAGCGCTTCACCCGGCTGGCGCCTGGCCACGAGTCCCGAGGCGGTGGCGCGCAGCTTCATCGTCCCGGTCTTCTCCGCCGGGAGGAGGGTGGAGAGGGCCTGGTCCATCGACTGACGTGGGACTGGCACCAGCACCAGCACCGAGACCGACGAGAGCTCCTCGCCCGTCCGCGTCAGGTCGATGGGGGACAGGAACAGGCTCTCCTCCAGCAGCGCGCCGAGCTCGTCGTCGGGGACGACGGAGAGCTCCACGTCCACCTCGGGCGGGAAGAAGACCTCGTTGAGGTTTTGATCCACGGCCGCCACGGGCAGCGGACCGGCGGGGGGCAGGGCGAAGAAGTGCTCGCTCGCGGCGAAGCGCTCGCCCCGGTTGGTCTGCTTCCGGCCGTCGATCACTTCCTTCAGGTGCCGCTGGTACTGCAGCAGATGCGCCTCGCGGAGCGCCCGCGGCGCCTGGCCGAAGCCGAGGAAGTCCGTCTGCTCCGAGCCCACCTCGCGCCGCACGAGGAACTCGTCGACCCACCGGATGACGCCATGGTCGAGCGCGATCATGGCGATGGGGAGCGCGTCCACCGGTGGGCGCATCCCCCCGTTGCGCACGAAGATCTCATGAGCCACCCGGGAGCGCCGCGATTCGTAGCCCGCGCCCGCCTGGCTGTCGGGGTAGGGCAGGATCGTGATGGCGGTGGCCTCGATGATGTCGCCGTCGTGCGCCGTGCGCGTGCCCCCGGCGGAGCTGGGGTACTGGGCCACCGGGTTGGCCGTGTACTCCACGGGGCGCAGCGCCACGATGTAGAGGCCGGAGCGGTTGCGCGCCGTCTCGCGGGGAATCTGCGCGAGCCCGAAGGCCGCGTCGAGCCGTTGGATCTCCGGGATGTCGTCCAGCCGGACGTTGCCCAGCTCGCTCGGGATGACCACCGCCTCGCCCGAGGGCGTGACGCCATGGCCCGCCGTGATCTTCAGCGAGCGTGGATCCGGACCCGCCCCCACGTGCAGGCCCGCCACCACACCGATTCCTCCGCTGCGGCCGAGGTCCGCCTGCCGTGTGAGGAAGTAGGTCTGCTCGCGCGTCAGATCCTTGGCCGTCAGGAAGCGGCCGTCGAAGAAGAAGGAGCGCAGCCGCCGGCCATCGTGGACGAGGATTCCCGCCGTCTCGAGCTTGTTGACCACGGCCGGTTCGAGCTTCTCGCGCGCCGGTCCATTCATTGTGTCGCTCATCGACCCACTCTCCCTGCGTTTCCGATGTCTAGATGCCCAGCCAGCGCGCCAGCGCCGCCACCGTGACGGCGAACGGGCGCATCTCGTTGTCCACGACCACGGCGCCCGTCCGGATGCTCCGCCCGGCACTGTCGGCATTGCCGGTGACGCCGATCACCACCCGGGCGAGGAACACCCAGGCGGGATCCTCCACCGCCTGGTTGTTCTCGTAGCGCAGCTCATGGGGCAGGAAGGTGCTGCTCCAGAGCTTGTCCAACAGGGCCGGACGCCCCGGATGCCAGGACGCGAGAATGGCCTTCTTCAGGTCGCTGACGCGGGTGTCCGGGTTCTGGCTCCAATCGGAGGGCGAGGGCCAGGTCTTCCCGCCATCGGGCAGCGGCCAGGGGCTCGCGGGAACGGAGGGCGGTTTCTGGCCCTGCTCGCCGCGCGGCACGAGCCGCAGCTCGTAGCCGTCCCTCAGGCGCGCGGGAGACACCGCGTCCGTCGCGTCGTAGAGGCCCGAGGCCATCGCCGGCGTCCAGCCGCGCTCGTACACCCGGAAGCGCAGGAAGAGGTCCGCCACGACGCCTTCCGGGGGCACATTGAGCACGGAGGGTCCGATGTTGAAGTCATCGTCGATCCGCCTCACCAGCTTCGCGGGCTCGTAGCCCTCGTACCAGCGCTTCACCCGGATGCAGGACTTCGTGGTGACCTCCACGAGCCGCCCCAGCGGATCGATGGCGATGCCGGGGGAGACGACGATCTCTCCCACCTCCTTGGCCTTCTCCAGATCGGTCGGGTCACCGGGTGAGCTCTTGTGGTGAGGCTCGTAATCGACGGAGAGGCCGGACGCCGTGCCGACCCCGTGCAGGGCCGAGAGCGCCCGCGCGAGCCGGCCGCGGTGGTACGACTGCTCCGCGACGAAGTCCGTGGTGTCCAGCAGGACGCCGGTCGCGTAGTACGTGCGATCGGTCGCCTCGTTCTCGAGCAGCGGATCCTTGGGGGAGCCCATCGGCTAACCTCCTGCGTGAAGTCGTGGGTCGAGGCTGGGCGGGCGCTCGATCAGGTTCTTGCTTCCGAGCGCGCTGTGTCCCACGCGCATGGGTTCTGGCTTCGACGTCGGGCCCAGGTACGTGTCGATGCCGATGAGTGAGGCCACCCCCACCATGAGGGGCTTGCTCGCCAGCTTCACCGAGAGGCTCACGTGCGCGGGGCTCTCCAACTCGGCCATGCGCTGGATGAGCCCGAACTCCCGCGCGTCGAAGTCCTGGTGCACCAGCACCGTGACGCGATGGGCCAGCCGGAGGAAGAACTCCTCCACCGCCGCCTCCTCCTGGGCCGTCTTCGGGATGTCCTCCCCGAAGAGGGCGAGGAACTCCTTGTGCTGCTCGTCCCCCAGGAAGAGCGTGTCCCCCACGAACGAGTTGCCGCTGCGGTACAGGCCGGGCAGCAGCGGATCGTCCTCGTCCGTCAGGTCGATTCCGAGGATGGTGGAGAAGGTGCGGCGCAGCCGGAACTCCTCCACGATGACGAGACCGCCCTGTGTCACGGCGCCCTGCGTGAGGGCATCCAGGGCGAGCGACAGGCCGCGCAGCGTGCCGCGCCAGGGGCGGATGCGCGGGGCGGCCTCCATCATCTGGCGCCGCCGCTCGCGTGGGAGGGCGGAGTCGAAGGAGAAGCCAATCCAGTTGGCCAGCCACTCCAGCGACTCCTCCGGCACCGTGCGCGGCTCCGTGAGCAGCGAGGCGCTCGCGATGCGGTCCTCCAGGGGCGTGAGGATGCCCTCGGCCAGGCCGAGGAATCGCTCGAGGAAGTCCGCCGGCGTGCTCGGGCCCTCGTCGTTGGCCTCCTCGCCGAAGAGTTGCTCCCGGTAGAGCTCCGGGAGGTAGTGCTCGGCGTAGGAGAAGCGGGGCGCATGGGCGCGGAGCGCGAAGAGCTCCGGGGTGGAGCGGCCATCGCCGACGAGCTGCACCTTCACCCAGAGGTAGCGGCCCCGGAGCGTCCGCACGCGCAGGCCCGCGCGCTGGATGAGGGCGGTGAAGAGGCCCCGGCGTTGGGGCTCGGGCGTGCAGGGCATCAGGCCGGAGTGGAAGGGCACCTCCGAGGGGGAGGGCAACCACACGCCACGGGGGACGTGGTTGGCGGCGCGTCCTGGAGCCACGTCGCCGAAGACGTGCTCGTGCCAGTTCCTCGGCTGACCGTTCATGTCGTCGTTGGGGCGCAGGGGCGTGTTCGTCGTGGCCAGGAAGACGCGGATGCCACAGCCGGGCGGGATGCTGGCCTCGAGGTAGAGCCGGTGCCAGACGGCCCGGGGGCTGCCGCCATCGAGCAGCGGCGCATCCGCGCCCGCCATGTTCCGCATGGAGCCCTCCGTCACGAAGGACGGGAGGGAGAGGGGGTGCAGGGGGGAGGGGGAGCCGTCCAGGGTGCGGTAGCGGGGCGGGGACTCCAGGCCGTGCAGGAAGGGGCCGCCGTCGTGCGCGGTGAGCGGGTAGTAGTCCCCGAGCGGGGCCGCGGCCTGGCCTTCCTTCCCGAGCGTGTAGGCCACGGCGATGACCGTCTCCGTGTCGACGCGCAGGAGCACGGCGATGCGATCGGCCGAGAGCCACGCGAAGCTGAAGGGCCTGCGGGCCTGCTTGAGGGTGATGGGCGCCGTCAGTCCCCTTCCCGTGAAGAAGCGCAGCCGCGCGTCATCCCGGGTCGTGCCAGCGCGGGTGGCGTCGTACACCCAGCTCAGCAGGGCCACCCGGCCCTCGGGACTGGTCGCGATGCCAACGATCACCTCGCCCTCGAGGGGAGGCGCGTCCAGGACGAGCGACATCCTGGGAGGATCCGTTTCCTCTCCCCGCGGGCGGAAGACCGGGGGGGCGCGCTCGCGGAGCACCTCCCGGGGCACGGGGCGGCCGGAGACGCGGGCGAGCTGGACCCGGGTGGCGTCGTTGGGGCCAGGGGGCGCGGTGAGGGAGGTGGGACGCGGGATGGCGAAGACTCCGCCCTGTGGAGCCGGGGCGAGCCGCCAGGCATCGAAGCCCTCCGCGGAGACGGTCGTCAGCTCCCAACGGTCGCGAGGCTCCTTCAGGAGGACCTTGCCTCCCCCGGCGGCGACATACAGCACGTCATCGTGACCGAGCACCAGGTCGCTGGGCAGGGTGAAGGGGTTGTTGGGATCGAAGGTGAGGAGGCGGATCGGTTGAGCACCCGCTCCCGCGGCCATGACGGCACTCGCGGCCAGGTCGAGGTACGCCCAGGTTCCGAAGGCGTCGAGCGTGCCGGGCGTCCGGAAGAGGAGCTGCTCGGCATGCACCTGGCTTTGAGTCTCTTCCCAGGAGATCGTCGCGGGAGAGCTCGCCAGGCGCACGGAGCGGCGGCTCGCGTCCAGATAGACGTCGGGGGGAGGTTCCTCCTGGGGGACGTCGGGAGGCGGTGTCCCCGGGATGGGCTCCCACTGGCGGAGCGGGTCCGCCAACATCCAGAAGCGCAGTTGGTTGGCGTCCATGTCAGCAGACCTCGGGGACGACGGGCACGGCCACCCCTCCACCGGGGCCCGATCCGCCGAACGGATCCGGTGCTCCACGCAGGTCTTCCGGCAGCCCGCCGTCCGCGTCGATGACCACGGCCATCAGCTCGGGGAGCTGCCAGTGCCGGAGGACGAGCTCGACGGCCATGGACGGATCCGGGCTCAGCGTCTTCCAGTTCGAGGTGGCCTGGCTGGTGAGTGCGGGGAGCGCGGAGCCGGACGGGCCTTTTTGTGCTTCCGAGGAGGCCGGGCGCACCTCGATGCGTACCGAGGCCACCCCGGCCGCCTGACGCGCGGCGGGAGAGAGGGCCACCATCGTCCCGGCGCTGAACAGGCGCACGCCGGTGATGGTGTCCACGCCGGGCACCTGGGCGATCGCCACCTCCAGCTCCCGGTCACGCACGGCCCGCGCGAGCGGCCAGCCCTCGCCCTTGGGCCCGCCGGGAGGCAGCGGCCACAGCCAGCGGAAGAGGGCCTCGCGCACGGCGTTCACCACCGTCTCGCGGCCGAAGCCCTCGCGCACGGTGATGCCGGTGGCCACGCCGAGGGGTACGTACTCGCAGCCGATGACATACAGCTCGGTGGCCAGCGGGCGGCGCGTGTCCAGGTGCGCGTGGACGGCCTCCAGGAAGGGGCGATCCGGGCGCGGGTTGGGGGCGCGGAAGGCGTTGGAGGGAGGCAGCACCATGACGCTGACCACGCCGGGCACGTTCTCGCGGCGCTGGTGCGGCTTGAAGCGGGGCAGCACTTCCACGCGGCCCGGGGTCGCTCCCGGGCTGCCGGAGGCGAGCCACTGGTAGTCCTCGGCGGTAACGGCGCGCTGGCCGTGGCGCAGGGTGGCCGGGATGCGCCGCTCGGCCTCGGTGAGTGTCTCCGCGTCCTGTCCGCCCAGCGTGGGCAGGCTCTGCTCCACCTTCAGCGTGATGGTGGGGGCCTTCTTGTCGATCGTGAGGGCGTTGACGCCGAAGCTCTTGAGGGTGCCCGGCGGGAGGTTGCCAGCCACACCGCCGCCCGCCCGCATCCGGGCCGCGCGCACGCGCATCCCCGCGGAGGGGATCCGGCCCCGCATCCCATTGCCGAAGCGGACGGTGCCCGCCTCCGCGTCGAGCCGGAAGACGGCCGCGTCCCGCCCCGCCGTCTCCAGGTCCTCCACGGCGGCCCAGGGCCGGTAACCCAGGCCCGGCTCCTCCACCTCGAGCTGGAACGACTCGCGCTCGATCGAGCCCGTGGGCAGGCGCATCTCCTGGTCCGCGGCACCGTCGCTCTGGCCCAGGACGAGCGGAGCGAAGGTGCGGAGCTGTTCGATCTCCACCGCGTTGATGCCCACCCAGCTCAGCGACAGGCGCGAGAGCTTCACGGTGGGCCGCAGCCGCAGCCACGCGACGAGGCGTTTGGCGCGGTTCACGTCGTCGAGGCGGGGAGGACGGTCCCCGACACCTGCTTTCAGATCGTCGCGGACCTCATTGGGGGGCGCGTCGATGCCGGTGCCCGGCATGAGGAGGTGGATGACACCGCGGCGGGTGAGGCCGAGCGTCGAGTCGTAGGACACCGTGAGCGGGTGGTAGGTGGGGTTGCCCTTCGCGTCGACCGTACCGGTGATCTCCCACTGGTGGGGGATGCGTGCGCGCGGGCCGATGTCCTCCATCAGCGCGGGCACCTCGATGGAGGGCATGACGCCCACGTTGATCAGGCGGGGCGAGCCATTGGAGCCCGTGGACAACTCCTGGCGCAGGGCCGCCAGCGCCTTCTTCATCGCGTCCTTGTCCTGCGTGTTCTTGACCTCGGGCGCGAGCAGGGCGATCCACAGGCAGCGGTCCACGGTCCGCTCGACGAGGTCGAACCCGGCCGACTCGGCGGCGCCGTTGGGGAAGAGGGGCGTGGTGACGTAGTACGAGGCCGTCTCCCGGGGGCCGAGCCCGTAGACGCGCGACAGGCCCGGGAGCAACCCGGCCATCTGCTTGCGCTCGGAGTCGGTGATGGGCCGCTTGTAATAGGCCTCCGCCTGCAGGGGCAGGACGGTGAGCTCCGTCCTCGTCTCGAAGGTCACGGGCCCCTTGAGCTCCGTGGACGGCAGCAGCACCTGGGTGGATTGCGGCGTCGGGTTCTCGGCATACACGCTCACCACGCCGGTGGCGGCGGTGGCCGGCCTCATCTGGATGCCGAGCAGCTTGAGGAAGGCGAGCCGCTGCCGCTCGGGGATGAGGTTGGCCCGGTAGAGCACGGTGTCCGCCAGCCAGGCGAACAGCTCCAGCAACGTGCGCCCCGGGTCTCCCACGCGCGCGTGGGTCCACTCGGGGGTGTGCGCGGGAATGCGGGCGAGGAGCTCCTCGACGAGATCCTCGAAGTTCCGATCATCGAGACGGGGAGGGACGATGGGCATCCTAGGCTCCGAGATCCAGGGTCAGCCCGAGGCCTTGGACCGCGCCCGTCCGGCGCAGCCGGTAGACGAGTTCCACCCGGACGTGCGACGGCGCGTCATCGGTCTCCAGCACGTCGATGCGCTCCACGTCGATGCGGGGTTCCCAGCGAGCCAGGGACTCCGCCACCAGGTCACGGATGCGCCGGCGCGTTCCCAGCACATTGGGCTCTCCGATGAAATCCTCCAGGCCCGCGCCGAACTCGGGGCGCATGAGCTGCTCGCGCGGGCGGGTGCGCAGGATGACCTCGATGGACTGGCGCACGCTCGCGTCGAGCGTCGGAAAGTGAAGCTCCCCGCGCTCGTCGGGAACGGGCAGGAGCGGGAAGCCCACCAGGGGTCGTGCGGGATTCGTCATGACGTGCGTCTCCAAGCCGCCTCACGGATTCCGGATCGGGGGAGGGCGTGGCATTGAGCGGGGCAGTGGGATGCAGATTTTGATGAAGGGCAGCCACCAGAAGATGATGTTCAGCAGGGCCAGGAAGATGCTCAGCACGATGAAGGCGCAGAGCGTGATGATCGGGATGTTGAATCCGCAGATCCAATCCACCCCGCCGCCGTCTCCTGTCTTCGCTTTCTCCTCGAGGAAGTCCTTGGGCTTGTTGATCGAAAGCAGGTCGAAGACGTTCCGGGGCACCTGGAATGTGACGTTGGGCAGCAACGAGCGGACGCTCTCCCGGGTGACGGGAGGCAGGGCCACCTGCACGGGAGGAAGTCTGCCGTTCTCGTACCAGGCAGCGATCTCGAAGGGCTGACTGGGCGTGCTCCAGATGAGGGCGGGCGGGCAGCCGTCATCGCGCCGGACGCGGATGAATCCACGTACCTCGTAGCGGGCATCGGCGTTATCGAAGCGTCCCCGCTGCGGCAGGAGCTTCTGGAGCCGGTTGAGGGAGGCCGTGGAGGCGGCACGCACCAGGTCGGCGACGTCGGCCTTCGACAGCCGTGGCCAGCTCCTGGGCATGAGGAACGTCTTCCTGTTGCCGTCGGCCTTGTCGGATTGCTCGAGCACGAAGACCGTGGCGGCCTCCGCGAGCGCGGTGCCCATGGGGCGGCTCGTCCCGCCGTAGTCGAGCCGGAGCCGGTTGAGGGCCGGCAGCAGGCCCTCCTTCGGATCGAAGGCGTTGAAGACGCTGATCAGCTTGCGCAGCATCGCGACGAACTGGTCGAGCTGTTTCTCGGCCAGCGGGCGCCTCGCGGCGGGGATCGTCGCGTCCGCGTTGACCTCGTCCGCGTAGTGGAACGAGTAGCGCTTGCCGGTGATCTCCTTCATCAGCTCCACGCCCACGGCATCCGAGAAGTAGGGCGCGAGCAGCTCGCGCAGCTCCTGCTCCTCGTACCGGTGGGGTTGGACCGCCTTGCTGGAGACGGCCTCGGAGCTGGCGACGGGCACCAGGCCATACAGGACGGTGCGTTGCGCGGCGGCGCAGACGTCTGGCGGTGCCACGAAGACCAGGGAGACGCTCTCCTCGTAGGGAGTGGGTGCCCCGAGCGCGTCCTCCACCAGGGCGTTGAGCTGGGGAGGGCCCACGGGGAAGGCGGCACCCCGGCGAGCCGGATCCGGATCCCGATCGAGCTCGCGCGCATCCTCCAGGGGCACCCAGCCGTGCACCTCACCGCGCAGCTTCATCCACCCCTCGGTCTTCTTCGTCAGGGGGTTGATCCGCCGGACCACCAGCCCGGCGCTCTCGATCTTCGCCGGATCGAGCCGCGGCTCACCGAAGACCTCGCACGCGGCCTCGAAGACGGCGAGGTGGAAGGAGCGGTGCACGGGCTGGTACAGCTTGAGCCCCTGCGCGCGTTGCCCCGCGTTGCGCACCGTCCCGGCCAGGAGCTTGCGGCCCTCGTCGCTGCCCAGCTCCCCGAGGAACGCCGCGATGAAGTCCTCGTCGGTGCGCTCCACGAGCACCGGACGCTTGTCCTTCACCGGCATCGGATTGCCGCTGCCCTTGTCGAAGTCGAGACCCCGGAAGAGGATCGGGTGGTCGCCTACCATACGTTTCCAGCCCCAGGCGTGTAGGTCGCGGCCACGACGGTGGTGGCCTGGAGGACGTCGCATTTGACGATGCCGGCGAAGGTGGACATGGCCGCGTTGACCTGGACCTGCGCGGCGCTCACCTCGACGCGGCTGGCGGAGACCTTGACGGACAGGGGCGTCTCCACCGTGACACCCTTCGTGTCCAGGGTGACCGTGTTGCCGGCGGCGGTGAGGACGATCTTGCCTCCCTCGGACTGGGTGATGGTGACGCTCTGCCCACCGGGCGTGGAGAGGGAGAGGGTCGCCTGCCCCTGCGTCTCCTCGACGATGGCGATGCGGCTGCCCTGGGCGCTCACCAGCGTGTAGCGATCCACGCGCTGCTTGCCGCCGCCAAGCGTCTCGGGAGGACGGGCGGAGCCATTCCAGAGTCCACCGACGACGAGCGGCTGGCGGGGATCTCCGTTGACGAAGACGAGGGCCACCTCGTCCTCCACGTCGGGCAGCAGGAAGGCGCCACGTCCGGCGCCGGCGAAGGGGACGGCGACACGGGCCCAGAGGGTGGCGTCCGCATCCCCCGTGGCCTCGGGCGTGCTCACCAGGCGGACCTGCACGCGAGCGAGATCCTCTGGATCATTCACCGAGACAACGCGGCCGAGGTAGGTGCCATGCAGGCCTCCGAGGCGTGGCGGCGGAGGTGGAACGGGCAGGGGCTGCATCAAGGACCTCCCAGGAAGGCGCACTCGGCCTCGAAATCGGTCTCGTACCCGCGTGCCAGGTCGTAGCGGTGGCAGGCGCGCACGACGTAGTAGGTGTTGTCGTAGCGGCGGCCCATTCCCTGGAGGGAGACGTGGGTGCCCACGCGCAGGGCGGGGTTGCCCTCGGCGGTGCCCTCCACGCAGACGAAGCGGCGGGCACGCTGGTCGAAGGCCGCGGTGGCGATGGCCCGGGCCTCCTCGTCCGTCGTCGCGGGGACGTCCCCGAGGTGCTCCGAGCGCTCGCCCAGGGTGTCGCGGAGCACATTCGCGCCCCGCCGGCCCGAGCCGGGGCCCAGGTTCTCCCCGGTGCCGAGGCCCGACACCCGCCGGCCCGCGAGCGCGTTCCACCCGGTCGCCGTCACCTCGGTGACCTGGTGGGCCAGGTCCACGATGACGCGCGCGCGGTGGAGTTGACTGTAGAGCGCGAGCTCCACCACTCCCCGGCGCACGTCCTTGCGCGGGGAGACGTGGAGCTCCTCTCCCACCACCTGCAGATCGCCGTCATGCGCGGAGAGCAGGCGCCGCAGGAAGGCCAGGTCGCTCTCGTTGAGCTGCACCTGGGTGCCGATGCTCCCGGAGAAGCCGGAGATGACGGGGCGCATGTTCAGCCGGGCGGCGACTTCCCGGGCCAGCGAGTCGATGCTGAGGTCGTCGTAGACCTTGGTGCGCCGCGCGAGCCGGGCCCGCTGGAGCGCATCCTCCGCGAGCACGAGCAGCTCGGGCACGTTCGCGCCCTCGAAGCTCGCCTCCAGACCGGTGATGAGCCCGCGGAAGATCTCCCGCGGGGCCGCTTCGTCACCGGAGTAGATGGAGATGGAGGCCCCGAGCCGGATGATCGACTCGTCCTCGAAGGCCAGATCCATCTGTCCATCCTCGAATCGCCCCGTGTTCTCCAGACGCAGCTCGAGCGAGGACATGCCCCCCTCCGACTCGGTGAGGCGCATGGAGAGGAGGAGCGCCTTCACCTTGTCGGAAGCACGGCCGTCGATCCGCACCGTGGGTTGGGCGGAGTAGACCAGCGAGCTGCTCAGCGCGCGTTCAGCCATCGTTCCCGTCCTCCATCCTCAGTCCGCGTGGAGCCTCGTCTGGCGCCACGCCCTGACCCGCAGCTCGCGCTGGACGGCGTCGGCTTGAGAGGCGTCAGGCGTGGCGTTCGCTCCCTCCGCGCGCGTCTCGTCGTCCGGAGTCAGCTCCGGCTCCGATGGACCTCCCGCGACACTGCCGACCACTTCTCCAATCGACACGATGCCCATGGCTCATTTCTCCTCGAAGCGGATGCGGGTCCGTTTCCTCTCGTCGAGGCTCGAGCCCTGGTCCTTCATCCGTCCGCCCAGTTCGAAGACGGCGTCGCCGTCCGCGGCATGGGTAAAGGTCTCCACGTTGCGTACCAGGCGGCTCGTATCGAGACGCGCGGTGGGGGATGAGACGAGGGCGCTCACCCTCAACCCGGCGAAGGCCCCCTGGGACGCCGTGATGCCCGCGGAGGAACCACCTCCGAAAGACAGGTTGAAGCCCGCGGATGCACCGCCTCCCGTCGCACCGAAGCTCGCACCAAGGCTCGCGTTGGCGGAGAGGCCCCCACCGAGTCCCGCACCGAGGCTCGCGCTGGCGGAGAGGCTCGCTCCCGGGACCGTGAAGGCCACGGGAGGCGCGAGCTGTACCGAGGCGTCCACGGTGAGCGTAGGCGCGCGCGGAAAGCGCATGCTCTCCTCACCGTTCATGGCCGCGATGGCTCGCCCGGCCGCGGGGACGCCCGCTTGCGTGGCGGTCACCGTGGTGGAGCCTCCTGGCGGTGGGGCTTCGACCTGGGCCGCCTGATTGGCACTTCCTCCGCCGCCACCGCTGTCCCCGCCACTCCAGCCGACCGCCTCCTTCCCCGGTTTGCCGCGCGAGAAGATGTCCTTGGTCTTCGTCATGGTGATGGCGACCGTGGAGCGCAGCGGAACGCCATCCACCGAGAAGAAGTCGAGGGTCTCCTGGTAGGAATCCACGATGCCGGTGAACGCGAAGGCCCCCCAGTCGAACGTGGTCTGGGGAGGCGGCTGATTCTTCTCCCCCAGCAGGCGCGCGACCGCCACGGTCTGGTCACACACGTTCTTGTGCGTGTCCGTCGTGTCGAAGATGAGCTCCACCGAGAGCTTCGCCGAGCCCTCGTTGACCACCTGCTGGCCTTCGTTCTTCGTGCCCTTCTTGCCCTGGCCGAGCCGAGTCGTCAGGGTGAGCCGCAGCGTGGCCGGGTTGAAGTGGGCCACGATCGGTTCCCTGCCCTGGACCAGGAGCTTCGCGGGCTCGGGCTTCGGCGCGGGTTTCGGAGTGATCATCGTGTCATCCCGCCTTCGTATCGAGGGTGAGCCCTTCGTGGGCGAGGTGCAGCTCCTCGATGCCCACCTCGGTCCCCCTGGCGTTGAAGTCCGCCGCCTTGAACTTGATGGGGAGCGCCCGATCCAGCTTCCACGTGAGGACGATCTCCTGCTTCATCTCGGGCTGTTCCCTGGAACCGGCATTGACCCACCGCTTGAGATGGATCTGCACCGAGCGGCGGTGTCCGAAGTCCCCGGTGGCCACCCGCTGGAACCAATGGAAGAGCCGGCCATCGCGGGAGATGCCTCGCTTGAGCACCACCGTCGCGAACGTCACCGGCCCCACCCGTTGATAGGCCCCATAGTTGTACCCGCCGGCCTTGATGACCTTGGGCTCCATGGTGGCCTCTAGGCCCGAGCACTCGGAGAAAGCACCCGCGAGGGATGAGGCCTCCGTCCCCTCGCTTCCCGAGAGCGGCTCATCCTGGAAGGCGAGCTCGAACTGGAACGTGAAGAGCGGATCGATCGGCTGGCTCATGGCGCCTCCTCCATCCGCAGCGAGATGGGCCCGCCCTCGACCAGGGTCAGGACGACATGGATGCGCTCGATGGCCGCCGCGGCGTCGAACACCACCTCCGCCACCAGCCTGCCCGCGTCCAGGTCGTCCTGCGTCATCGTGGTCCGGTCGCAGCGGACCTGGAAGGCCTCGCGCGCGGTCGCACCGCGCAGGGCACCCGCCTCCCAGAGCCGGACGAGCACGAACTCGATCCGCTGGGTCAGGTCGCGCCAGGTGCGCTCATTGGAGGGCTCGAACAGGACGTTGTGACCCGCTCGCCGGAGGGCGCGGATGAGCACGGAGAACAGTCGGTTCACTCCGCCCTGCCGCCAGCTCTCGAGGGGGCTGGTGGTGACGTCGGAGAGGACGCGGATCCCGCTGGGAGTCGGTCCGAGCACGGTGATCCGCTCCGGCAGCGGGCGCGCGGCCTGCTCGCCGTCCACGGGAGGGGGCGTGGAGAGCGTGCCCCGTCCGAGAACGGGAAAGAGCTCGTGCACGTCCGCCAGGCCGAGGTTCATCACGCTCCGGAACGAGCCTCTCAGGAGCGCGTTGCGGGCGAGCACTCCGGCCAGCAGACCGTCGGGGCTCTCGAGCTCCTCGGGCAACTGGCCCGAGCCCGGCGTGCGGATCCACGGGTAGACGAGCTGCACGAAGGCGCTCTGGAACCGTGCGAAGTGCTCGTGGGCGAGCAGGAAGGCGTAGGGGGTGTCCTCGGTGAGCTCCTCGGTGACGGACTCGTGCGTGCCGGCCCGCTCGCTCGTCCCCGGGTAGGGGAGGGGCAGGGCCGCCACGAGCTGGACATCCCGCAGATAGCGGCTGCTCAGCAGCTCCTTCACCCGCTCCAGGAATCGAGCCCATTCACCGTAACCCTCCTGGTCACAGCGGGGCGCGGTCCGCGTGGAGAAGAGCGACTCCTGGGGCCCCGGGAGCTCCTGGGTGCATTCGACGAAGACCTCCGGGGACCGCGGAAGCTCGATGGGCGGAGGCAGGGGCCTGGCATCCATCGCGACCGCGGCGGCGAGGTCCGGCAGGCAGAGGAACGAGACGTCCGGCAGGCCGAAGAGGTGCGCCGCGCCATGCCAGGTGCTCCGGTCGACGGGCGAGGCCTGGAAGAGCTTCCCGGTGCCGGGGAGCAGCGTCCGCAGCGAGGAGAGGCGGGTGGTCCGGCCGGCTCCCTCGAGCCAGGGATCGGCCATGCGGATGACGTAACACTTGCGCCCGCCCTGGGCGAAGAACGAGCGGACCGCGGCGCCCAGGTACGTTCCCTTCCAGTCGAAGTGCCGGTCGAAGTCGTTCCAGCGCTCGAAAGGTACGGGCACGTCCTCCAGAAGCGGGGACTGGCTCCACCCGTTCTCCTGGAGCCATTTGCGGATCTCCGGAGAGATGGGCGCGCCGGAGCGGCGGATGAAGCCCACGAAACAGGCGATATCCGCACGCTCGGGCGCACTCACTGGCGCGCGGGCTCTGGCTTCGAAGACGAGGCCGTTCATCCCTGACCCTCACCCATCCCTCGTGGTGTCCTGGGCTACGCCACGTTGGGGAAGCCCATCTGGATGTCCTCGGCGGAGAGCACCAGCTCCTCCATCGCGACATCACCCCCGCCCTTGGCCGCGAGCGTCGGTCCCGTGTACTTCATGGGGGTGACATTGAGCAGCTTCCAGGACTGCACCGCGGTATGCGTCTCGTCCTGGAGCGTGATGAGCACGAACTCCTTGCGGCCCTCCACGCCCCGGCTGCGCACGTCGCGGATCCACTCCCAGATGACGGCGGAGGCCACGACGCCCCGCTTGAGCGTGACGTCGCCCGTCTTGAAGATGCCGGGCACCTTGCGCACGTGGTTCACCTGGTCGCTGCCTTCACGGTATTCGGCCATGGTGAACTCGGTGGTGAGTCCAGACACGTCCGAGAAGCCGCCGAAGGCCGTGTCCTCGCCGGCGAAGCTGATCACGAAATTGAATGCACCGTAGGGAGTCTTGCGCGCCATGTGGGTGGTCCTTTCGCCTAGCTGCGGGCATCAGCGGTCTTCTGGCCGATCCTGAAGATGACGAACTCCGCGGGCTTCACGACGGCCACGCCCACCAGGCAGATGAGCCGGCCGTTGTCGAGATCGTCCTGGGTCATGGTGCTGCGGTCGCACCGCACGAAGTAGGCCTGCCGCGGGTCGCTGCCGAGCAGGGCCCCCGAGCGCCACTGCGTCTCCAGGAAGCTGCCGATGGTCTCGCGGATGTTGGCCCACAGCCGCTCGCCGTTGGGCTCGAAGACGGCCCACTGCGTCCCGAGGTCGATGGAGCGCTCCAGGAAGTTGAAGTAGCGCCGGACGTTCACGTACTTCCACTCGGGATCCGAGCTCGCCGTGCGCGCGCCCCAGACGCGGTAGCCGCGCCCCGGGAAGAAGCGCAGGCAGTTGATGCCCTGCGGGTTGAGCGACTCCTGCTGCGCGAAGTTGACGTCGATCTGGAAGCGGAGGGCGCTGCGCACCACCTCGTTGGCTGGCGCCTTGAAGACACCGCGCTCCACGTCATTGCGCGCGTAGATGCCGCAGATGAAGCCAGAGGGCGGCAGGGCGATCTCCTTGGGGATGCGATCGTTGCCCGGCCGGGCCAGCGGGTTGGACACCACCACCCAGGGGAAGTAGAGCGCCGCGTGCTTCGAGTCGATCTCCCCGCGCCACTGGCTGACCTGGCTGAGCAGGCCGTGGGTCGACGCGTCGGGCGTGTCCAGCACCGCGATGCGGTACGCGCGCCGCTTCTCGACACGCTTGATGAGCTCGTTGCGCACCGCTCGCGCGGTGTTCTCACCATAGGCCGAGGAGCCCGGGGCGGCGACGATGGAGAGATCCTCGATGTTGGCCAGCACGTCGAGCGCGTCCGCGTACTGCTTGTCGCCCGGGGGCGAGCCGTCGCTGCCTCCCGTCAGGGGGAAGCTCTTGGCCTCTCCACTGTTCAGGAGCTGGCCGTACAGGGTCAGCCCGGTGGCCGCCGGGTCGATCTGGATGGCATACAGCCGCTGGATGGCCTCGCTCTGCCGGGTGGGTTTCTCCGACAGGACGCTGCCGATCCACCGGGGGTGCAGCGGATCCAGCCCCACGTCCTCATAGAGCGACTCACGGCCAGTACCATCCCGGGTGCTGATGCGCAGCGTGACGAACTCGCCCACGGCCGCGTCAAGCTCGGGCGGCAGGCCGGAGGCCGCCGTCCCGGTGCCGTCGACCCAATCCGTGCCCTGCTTGATAAAGGTGCGCGCGCCGGGCTTGCCAGCGGCGGCATCCGTCCCCAGTCCGAGCGGATCCCCGGTGCCCTTCCAGGCGAGACCGGCGGTGGTTCCCACCTCCGCGGTTCGCAGCGTCACCTTGTTCTCGAGGGAGATGGCCTGGATGCCCGCACCGCGGAGGGCCCGGTCGAGCTCTTCCAGGGTGACCTCCGCGAGCGCCTTGACCTTGGCCACTCCCAATGTCTTGGTGATGCCGAGATCGCTGTTCTGCTTCACCACCAGCGAGGGAAGGTGCGTGCCGATGATCAGCGCGCCAGCGTCCAGCCGCGCATAGCAACCCTGGAGCCGGCTGTTGATGGTGTCGACAATCTCCTGGGGCTGCGTTTCCGCGGCCAGCTTGATGCCGGGCTGAGGGGCGCCATTGAGCACGATGTCGAGCGTGGTGTCGGCATCCAGCTTCGCGAGCGTGGCGACGGCGGTCAGCTCGACCTTGTTCGTGACCAGGTCGATGGAGACGGGCTCCTTGGCCTGGCCCAGCTCGAACGCGAGCGTCGTGTGACCGGTGAGATTGAAGGGCGCCGCCGCGTTCCCCTTGAGCACGGCCGACGAGCCGCTGCCGATCAGGATCGTACCGACCGGGGCATTGTTCATGCCCCTGATGGTCGCGGGGCTCTTGACGGGCTGGACGGTGATGGTGCCGTTGCCCACGCTGCCCTTGAAACGAGCGATGAATTTCGTGTTGCCGCCCACGGTGGCCGACGCGAACCCGGCGTCCAACGGGACGACGCGCGCGACGTAGAGGCGAGAGCCGCCCTCGTCGAAATAGGCCCGGACGGAATGCGCCAGGAAGTTGGTCGCGGGGTGGGGGGCCTTGTAATCGAAGTCATCGAGCCCGCCATAGGTGCGCTCGAAGTCCGCGAAGCTCGTGAGGAGCTCCGGAGTCCCACCCGTGGGACCGGTGAGCGTTGGCCCGGCGAAACCCGTGGTACTGGTACTCACCCCTTCGATGGACTTGGAGCGGAAGCTGGTCTCTTCGACGTAGACGGCTGGTGCGAGGTATTCAGGCACGTGAGCCCTCTCTTATGAAGTCGGGATCGGGATCCGACGGTTGGTTTCCAGGCCAGAGGCAACCTGGAGGGTTTGAGGCAGCGGAGTGAAGCTCTGGTCTGGTACGTCCGGATCCGGCAGGCCCTCCACGCTGGGGGCGAGAGCGGACTCCAGGGTCGCGGAGAAGATGCGATGGCTGAGGGACTCGCCCTGTTCGTGGCCCCACCGGATGATGGGAATGCGTGGCACGAGCAGCAGCGTCTCCCCTCGTTCATCCGACAGCCCGAGCCCCTCGACGGCGGGTCTGTCCAGGAGGTCGACGCGGAGACGGATGACTCTCCGGGCGAGCGGGGCGTCCTGCTCATCCCTGAGCGAGAGCCGCACCACGGCGCTGCCCGGCGAGGGCCGGGCCGTGGGAGCCAGGTACATCCGCACGTCCACCGGCGCGAACACCGCTTCCGGCGCGCCGCGCGGTAGCTCGAGGGAGAAGCTGCGGGGGAGGTGGCGCCCGCTCGGATCGACGACGGAGAGGGTGAAGGTGCTCGGAGCCGGCCCTGGCATGGGCGGAGCCTCGAAGCGGGCGGTGTAGTCCTCCAGGCCGGGAGCCTCGGTGATGACATACAGCCCCGACCGATTGCGTACCACCCGCATCCCGTCGCCAGAGACGGTGAGCGGGGTGGTGAGCGGCTGTGCCGTCTCTCCGTCGAGGAAACGGACCGCGCCCAGGACGCGGCTGTCGAGCGACTCCAGACTCACGCGCCACTTCCCTTGTTCGTGAGGGAGATCCGCCTGGCCACCACCGGTTTGCCAGTCTGGCCGAGCTCCGGCTCGATCTGGACGACTCGCGCGATGTACGAGGCGCTCAGGGCATAGGGACGTTGAAACGTATCCCAGATGCGCATGAGATCCTCGTTGCTCAGCTCCGCGGGAATGAGCTGGATCAGCTCTTCTGGCTGCCAGCCGCCATCATCGTTGAGGTCCGACGCGCTGAGCGTCTGGTGATTGTGGAGCACGTGCATCGCCCAGGTGAACAGGCGGTGCTCGTCCTTGGCGTTGTCTGCCCAGACTGTCAAAAGGTAGTGCAGATCGAGCGAGAGCGGCGGAGGCGCATCCGAAGCGAGACCCGTATAGTGTTGATTGCGCAGGTGCTCGTTCATCGTCACACGATAGAGATAGAGCGTCAGCGCCGGCCGACTCTGGACGGGATCGACGGATTCCGATCCGCCCCCCAATTCCTTGCTCGATACCAACGCGAATTGAGGATTCGCGCTCAAATCCAGATCGACTCTCTGATCCGGAGGCAGGGCCTGATAGGCCCGGTAGGCGGTGGTGAAGTAGGAGACTAGCGATTCACCGATGGAATGAATTGCAAGGAGATTCGCCATGCCCCCCCCGCGGGAACCAGACGTCTTTGCACTTCTCGGGAATGTTACGACGTAGCTCGACTAGAGCCTTCGGCCCTTTGTGAAGGCAGATGGACCCTACGTGAAGCCAGATCGGTTTTCAACATTCGAAATGACTGTCACCTTGGAAGTCAATCAGAATCACGGACTCATGAAGTGGTGATCGTACGTAGAAGGTTGGATTTGTGTTTTCAGTGCCGTGTGATGTTTCCAGCCACTCAGTGCATGCGGTGTGACGCCCAGCGCAGCACTTGTACGAGCACCATCACCCAGAGACTTCCGAAGAGGATGTCCATGAGCCGCGGCGGCGGGCTGACATCCCGATAGGTCGGCTCCTGGAGCAATCCCCGTTCGCGCAGTGCATCAATCAGGGGGCTCAGGGGTGGAGGCTCTCCGCCCGCGCGCTCTTCCGCGATCAGGACCGAGCGGGTGCCGTCACGCTGGAGCAACAGGAGCTTCCAGGTCTCGCTGGCGTTGTGGAAGCCCCGCCGGTTGTTGGCGAAGACCGTCCACTCCACGTGTGCCAGCTCGTCCAGGGTCAAGGTCAACTGCCTGCCTGGTTGTCCCGGATCGATCGTCCAGCGGCCGTTGTCGCAAGTCACGGATGTGGCCGGGAGCGCGAGCGTACGCAGCCGCGGGAGGTGCCTCCGGGCCAGACAGTAGGTCAGGAAGTTGAACGGCCAGGATGTAAAGGCGACCAGGAGGGTGATGACAGGAGGCGCTTTCGCGAGAAACGCCCTCCAGCGTGTACGCACGCCGCCCTGCTCGCGAAAGCGCCTAGTGTCCAGGGCCGACGCCTCCGGTGCAGCCACCCTCGCCCAGCCCGAGCCGGATGGCTTCTTCCGTGTCATCCCCGATGAGCGAGTCCGTGACGTAGTACACGCCGATGCCGACGAGGAAGCCCACGATGTTGCCGGCAATGGGCACCTCGCTTCCCATGGCGGCGAAGAGGAGACCGGTGGCCAGCGCACTGCCTCCGGCGGCCACGGTGGAGCGCCCGGCGCGTGCGGCGTAGTCGATGTCCGTGTAGTTCTCCTCGTCCAGCAGCATTCCGCCCGTGGTGACCAGCGGCGCCAGCACCACGGCCGCGCCGGTTCCACCCGCGACACGTCCGAGGGTGCTCGAAGCGGTCGGAGACATACCGGCGGTGACCAGCCGTTGGGTGGCGTAGTTGGTGGCGTAGTTCTCGGCCAGAACTCCCGTCGCGCTGCTGCCAAAGCCGAACGTGATGTCTCGCACGTAGTGGGTCTGGCCACCCTGCACATCCTGAACGGCGTTTCCGGCCAGTGCCATTCCAGCGCCCAGTGCACCGCCCATCCCCACGCCTCTCCACATCGCGGGGGCGACGCGGACACGGCGCAGGTTGTTCGCCAGGAAGAACTCCTCTGGCAATTGACTCGGATTGACGTAGACGTCCATGTTGGCCGCGGTCGCGTTCTGCGGCAACGAAAGGTCGATGGGCCCGTTCTGGCCGGGCAGGACCATGTGGTGACCGCCGAGGGCCACGTCGTGGACGGCCATGGGCAGGTTGATGCAGTTGGAAGCGCCCGGTGGGCAGACCGTGGCGGGGAGGTTTCCAAAGGCACGCCGGAACGCCGGATGCTCCCTGGGCGGTGTGCTGTAGCGATAGATCTCGCCACGCATCTCCCGGCCCGCCTTCTGCATCAACTTCACCAGCTCTTCCGCCTCCACCAGACTTCCATCGGTACGGACCACCGCGACCGCGTCCGGGAAGTAGGGGAAGAGTGCATCGTTGGCATAGGTGCCGGGGGTGCCCCGGTTGAGCATGGCGGTGACAGGGCCGCCACCTCGGGTGAGGGCGCGTTCCAGGCCGGAAAAGCCGTGTGTGCTCATGCCGGCTCGGAACCCGCTGATCACGAAGCGGCCGTTGATGACGGCGAGGTCGGAGGCGTGGGAGCCCTGCCACAGCACCCCCGTCGTACCGGTGGGAAGCGGAGCGCCAGGCTGTCCGAGGAAGCCAAGGGCGCTCATCCCGGGGATGGGATTGGCGCTGTTCCCATCCGGGGCGAGCGACCGCTGAGCAGGCAGGTAGACGCGCTCGGGACCCGTGGAGACGACGCCGCCAGGCGCGCTGTTGAGCTCCCGCAGGATGATGTCAGCGCTTGGGATGTAGGTATGGGATACGGGCGGCTGGAGCCCAGGAAACAGACCCGGCCTGGCGAACGGTGACGCATTGAGAGTGATGGGCAGACGCAAGCCCAGGGATGGGGCGAGCGGCGTCGACATCATCATCGTTCGAGGCTGGGCTGGAAGCGGGATGCGGAGCGGCCCACTTCTGGAGGGATCCCGCGTGGCGAAGTACGTGGCCGCATCGACCTGGGGAACGTTCCGGCCCGCCATGAAGCGGTCGAACTGCGCGGGGGTCACCAGCGTGCGGCCCACCACCGTCGCGGTTCCGGCCACCTGTTCCCCCGAGATTCGCGTCACCGCGACTTCGAGGGGTCCGCTGGCCTCGAGCGAATAGAGAACGTCCGGTACATGGAGGAGGCCGGGCTCCGCCAGCCAGACGTGCCCAGCGTTGACGCGGCGCCGCCGTTCGGCCGACAGGCGCCGAAGCAGGTTTCCGTAATCGTAGTATTCGCCCTCTCCTCGCTCATTCTGCGTGAGATAGGCCCGCGCGCGGTTCAACTGGAACAGCAGCTCCTGGTTGCTCAACCCCGCCGCGTCGATCGCGCACGGGCCGCTGTTTCGCTGTGGGTCGACCTGGGCTCCAGCCCCTGTCTCCGCGGCACGAGGATCCTGCTGCCGCTGAAGAACCGGACCTCCGCCCGCGGATTGTTGCAGCGTGTGCGCGACCTCATGTGCCAGGAGGCGCATTCCCTCGGAGGACTCGGGGCGATACTGGCCCTCGCCGAAGACGACGTCGGCTCCGACCGTATAGGCCAGCGCCCCCAGCTTGGAGGCGGAGGTGGCGGCATCCGCATCGGTATGCACCCGCACACCGCCCAGGTTCGTGCCGGTCGCGGATTCGAGGCTCGCGCGGGCTGCTGGTTCGAGCGCGCGACCGGCTCCGGTGGAGCGCATGTGCGGACTCGCCGTGCATTTCGGACAGCTTCCGTCACAAGCGCAGGATGACGCGGGTTTCATCCTTTCCTGTCGCGACGTGTCGACGACCCGGCTCGCGAAGGCATTGGCCTCGGCCTCATGCTCGGGGGAGGGCTCGAGCATGCGGGTCAGGGAAGAATGCATCCAGCGCGGCAGCTGGCCTGGCTTCGGTGGCCCGCCCAGGTACACGGGCAGGCCACGGCTCGCTGCGGGAGCGGTCCCAGGTGAGGCCTGGGAAGACGTACGGTCTGGTACGTCGCTCCGGGTCTCCATCCGCTTCTTCAATGGCGCGAATGTCAACGGTCCCCCCTTCGGCGAGCAACTGAAGAACGCCAAACCCCTGGCTTCATTCTAATGCCGGCATGACAGAGGTGGAAACATGGAAGTCATGCTTCCAACACCCGGCGGATTCAGTCCGAGGCGACGTCCACGCGTCCCTCCTGTACTCGCCAGCGTGAGGATGTGCACCGCCGCGCGAAATGTGTGTCGTGTGTCACCAGCAACAGGGCTCCCGGGTACTCGCGCAGGGCCGCCTCCAGTCGTTCGATGGAGGGCAGGTCCAGGTGGTTGGTGGGCTCGTCGAGCACGAGCGCCCAGGCGTGCTGCCCGAGTCCTCGCGCGATGAGCAGCTTGCGCGCCTCGCCGGGCGAGGGCTGCTCCGTGGCGAGCAGGCGATCCGGATCCACCCCGAGCGCGGCCACCAGCGACAGCACGCGGCCCTTCTCCTCGGGTGGCAGCTCGCGCACCGAGTCGAGTGCCTCCTCGGCCTCCTGCGCGCTCAGGTCCTGCGGCAGGTACAGCACGCGCTCCAGGGGAATCCGCGACTGGTCGAGCAGCGCCCGCAGCAGGGTGCTCTTTCCGGCGCCATTGGGGCCCTCGATGCGGACGCGGGCCTCCCGTGGCACGTCGATCCGCAGTGGGCCGAACAGCTCCACCTCGCCCGCGCGCAGCCCGGGCACGTCCAGGCTGAACAGCAGCGCGTGCGGCGGCCGGACGTAGTCGACGAAGACGGAGCGGCCGAGTGTCTTCTCCACCTCGATCGATTCGACGGCGGCGGCGGCGTGCTCGACCTCGCGGCGGGTGATGGCCACGCGGCGGCCGTGCTTCGCGTCCGCCCAGCTCGCGAGTGTCGTGGCCCCCATGCCGCGTGCGTCGCTGTCGTACTTGTTCCTCATGCGGCTGCCGGTGTTGCGCGCGGCGGAGGCGGCCTCCTGATCCCGGCGCGTCTGCACGAGCCGCTGCTGGAGGCGCCGTTGCTCGTCCTGCGCCTGTTGTCTCGCGGTGCGCCGGGCATCCAGCT